>JBGAOI010000015.1:0-36691 GCA_044221885.1 Polyangium sp. (in: bacteria) | reverse complement strand
TGTTTGGCGGGTTCCCTATCCCCCCGACCACCTGGGCGCGGGGGGGGGTGGTTTTGGGCTGGGTGGTGGGTGGGTGGCGTAGGTTCAAAATAGAGTATTCGCGACCATTCGTTTCCACAGTTCAAAGCGATCCAAAGGCTTGCTCTGAAATATAGCGGCGCTATTTCCAATCATTCTACCTGGTGCCCAACACCAAGTTTCTCAGACTTCAACAGTGGAGATGGCAGGGTTTGTTCGGTATCGATCGGTGTCGTGTGATCGCAACTTTCTGCGTTGATTCTTGGCCCCATGGAGCTGTGGAGTTGGGTGGGGCCAAAATATCTGGTGCTGTCAATGCTGCCAATCGTGTTACCCTCACCGCATGCCTCGCCCTCGCCGCACCACATTCGCCCTCGTTTCCGCTTCGCTGCTCGTTGGCGCCATCGTCGCGATTGCCGTATTACCCATCGCTTGCGCGGGCCCGGAACCCTGCGAAATCAACAGCGATTGCCTCGAAGGCGCTTGCGTCGATGGCTCGTGTCGACGCGACTGCGCCGATTCCGAACGCGATTGTCAACCCGGATTCAAGTGTCTGTCCGGACAATGCCTTCCAGATACCGGCTCCGGCGGAAACGGTTCAGGGGGCAATGGCTCCGGCGGCGAAACGACCAGCTCATCGTCGAGCAGCGGGCAAGTCTCGAGTAGCGCGTCGTCATCGAGCAGCGGCAATGCATCGAGCAGCTCATCGTCGAGCAGTTCGTCGAGCGGCGGAGGCGGCACCAAAGGCGAATTGGATTTATGCGGTGCCGATCCCGAATGTAGTGCGCCATTGTTGTGTCGCAATATGTGGAAAGGCGGTCCGTCACGTTGTACGCGCGCTTGTGTGACGGATGGAGGTTGTCCTTCGGGAATGCGGTGCTCTTCGGTGAACAATGAAAAGTTTTGCACGACAAGCGATATTGGCAAAGCGTGTTCGAGCGCCGCAGACTGCAATTTCGGTTGTCTTGCAGGTCCGGGATATTGCACTGGCGCTTGCGCGACAGGTTCTGATTGTCCCAATGGATTCGGGTGCATGACCGTGGGCAATCCGCCGACGAAAGTGTGCGTGAAAGCCTCCGAATATTGCGAAGCACAAAATACGAAACCCTGCATTGTGCCGGCGGCGTGTGATGCCACGTCGCTCATCGTGGGTGCGTGTACGCTCGCCTGTAATTCCAATGCCGATTGCCCGCAACGCGCTTCTCTCATGACGCCTTGGACGTGCAGCAATGGTCTTTGCAAACGCCCACCGGATGTCCACGGGCCTCTCGGGGGCGGATTCACGCCAGCGCAATACGCGTGCGACTCGTTCAACAACGTCGTGAATTTGTGCAATGACGCGCAACACATGAATTTCCAGCAATTCACAATTCCGCCTGCACCTGCAGTGAATTGCAATGCGACGATGACGACGGACGGAGCACCGGGCGATTCGTGCGTCGATTCATGTCGTTACCAAGCCGGTTGTCCCTTTGGGTTTGGTTGTACCGCTGTTGGCAGTTACGCTGGAGGTCGCATTGGCCTGTGTTTACCCGCCGGCGCAGGGGAAGTGGGCGCTGCATGCACCAATGACACGCAATGCGCGTTTGGTTATTGCAACAATCAGAAATGCAGTCGCGATTGCACTGCCGATGGAGTTTGTCCGACGGGATCGACTTGCACAGCCGCAGGAGGTGCCGTGCCAAACGTTGAAGGAATGCCCTTCAAACGGTGTCAGTAGCGGAGGCTTACTTCGCCGCGGGGGCCGTGGGAGCCTTGAGCGTCATGTGCATGATGAAATGGCCGACCGACGGGATCTTGAAGAATGCGGTATTCGTCGACTCGTCCACTTTTTCAGGCGCGATGATCGTCCACGTCGTCTTTTCGATTCCCTTCGAATCCACCGTGATTTCGCCAATGGCCAAATTGGCTTCTTTCTTGCCTGCCGTCGGGAACGTGAATTCGAACGGTTTGTCCACTGTATCGAGTTTGGGCGTTTCCGACGAATTTTCGACTTGCACGAGCAACCGATAGGTTTTTCCAACCGGAATACCTGTCGTCTTTGCTTTCGGGTCGAGCTTGAACGTGAACACGTGCGCCGATGACAACGCGCCTTCCCGAATTCGGAAAATCGCGCGACCTGAATCATCCCCAATCTCGAATTTCGCCCCCGGGCTCATCGCAACTGGGGCACGCAACTCTTTCTCATCGCTCATCAGTACCGGAGGTCGCTCCGACGAAGACGGCGGCGGAGGGGGTGGCGTCGCTGCGCTTGCTGACGTTGCGGGCGGGGGAGGCGGCGTTTCTTCCGACGCTGCGGGTGGCGGCGTCGTGGGTTCTGTTTTTACCTCGGGCTTGTTGGGCGGAGGTTTCGCACTTTCACCACCACATCCCACGGCGACTGTTGTGAAGAGCGCCGATAGAGCGAGGGTGAACAGGCCGAGACGTTTCATGATGCAGTTCGGTGATCGCATACCTCTCGGCGTAGGACGATGTCGGGCCGAGTGCAAGTATGTCGCAACCGCAAGTCATCAACGAGGGTCGACGCGCAAGCAATTGCACCGTATAAGACCGCCCCATGCGCAAGCAGTTCCTCCCTCTTCTGCCCTTGTTTGTCCTCGCGTGCGGCTCTCCGCCGCCAGTGAAGACCGCCGAGGATACCAAAGAATCAGCAGTCAAAGACGCGCCGTCCGAAAAGACTCGCGCCGAGGTTGCTGTAGCCGCCACGACGCCAGGCACCGCGTACGACCTCACGCCCGTTGCTGAACCTCAAGACGTCGTCGCCTTGTTGGGCTGGAAAAACCCCGCGGACACGCTCCGCGCGTTCTCAGCTTGCGCAGATACGAAACCGGAACGAGCTCTCGATGCGGCTGAGTTTGGAATGCGAAACATCTTGCGAGATGTCGTTTCCTCGAGCGTCGATGTGCGAGCGCTTGCTGCTGCTGTTGCTTATGACGCACCCGTGTTTGGCGTCGTCGCGCTCGATCCACAAACCAAAGGCCCTGGAGGATTCGTTGCGTTTTCGCTAGGTCTGACCTCGCTCGACAAGGCCAAAGCTGCCGTCGAAGCAGCCGGTCCATTGACGGAAATGTCGCCAGGTCACTTCCGCATCGCGGGTCGTGGCGATCCGGTTTGCATTCTTGCTCCGTCAACAGGACCGTCGCCTGTACGACTCGTTTGTGGTCCAAGGGAAAAGGACATCGTTGCCCTCGCGCCTTACTTGACGCGTACGCTTCCAACAGCATCGCTGGCGAAGTCCGATGTGCACGTCGAGTTACGGTTGATGCCCGCAGAAGCGCGGTACGGATCACTTTTGCGCAGCCAAATTCAGGGTTTGCCCGTGCTCGCTCAAGCCGAAGGATCGATCGGTGAACCCAAGTTCGACAAGGCTGTCGTTGATGCTGCGACTGGTGTTGCGGATGAAGTCGTCGCGCTCGTGGCCGATGCGGACAAGATCTCCATCGACGCGTCGGTGGATCAAGTGTCGTGCTTGAACGCGTCGGCATCGCTCGCGCTCCGCGGTAAAACCTCATGGCTTGGAGGCGTCATGGCCGATCGTCCGGATCGAGCTGGACCTCCTCCGGCGATCTTCTGGCGTGCGCCGAAAGACGCAGCGAGCGTGTTTTACGGCCGCGGTGCGGATCCGAAAAAGTTCTCACCGATTCTTCGCACGGCTCGGCTGATGCTCGAAGGTGGTCTCGCCAAACTCCAGATTGGTTCGGAAGCGGATCATCGTGCCCTAAGTGAGATCCTCGAGGTGTCCGTAGGTCCGTATGTTGAAACCGTGTCGGCCAGTGGTCCTGGTGAATCGGCCTCCGCGGACAAACCCGCGACGCCACAACAGGAGATGGATGCGTTCTTGGGCAACTATGCGGGATGGACGGTCTTTGGTTACGAAGAAGGACCTGCGGCGATGGCGAAGCAACTCAAGCGAATCGCTGATGTGTATGCGCGCAAGGGTTACCAAGACGCACTGAAGAAAGCACTTGGAAAGAAGGGCAGCGTCTTACTGCCGCAAGTCAAGTTTGGTGCTGGACCGGCTGCGCTTGGTGCAGGTTCGTTCGACTTGTCCATCAAGGTGGACAAACTCCCAGCGGCCGAGATGGGAATTTTGAAAACAGCAAAGGCCAAGGAAACAGTGAGCGCCGAATTGCACTTGCTCCTGATGCCCGATGGCAAATCACGTACGTGGCTGGGGGTTGGCGTGGGCAAACCCGAGAGCCTCATCAAACGCATGTTGAGCGTGAAGACGGGTGCACCGGAAGACGGCACGATTGCGGCTCGCAAAGACCTCGAACCTCTGCGCCGTGGTGACAACATGAGCGCTGGTTTCATCACGATGAAGATGTTCACCAAGAGCATGCAAAGGTCGTCTGGTCTTGGCGGACTTGGTGGTGGACGACGTGGCGAGCAACTGATGGAAAAGGTCCTGAAGTCGTTCGCGACGATGCCTCACCAAGGCGAATCGCCGATCTTCATGACCACAACCTCCAAAGGCGCCGATGCACCCACAGGATCGATCAGCGTGGCTGCGCCGAAACCCGTGATGGAAGACATCGGTTGGCTGATCAAAACGCTCGCACCTTGATGATGAGATCTCGTGTGTCCAGACAAACAACGTCCTTGAATATGTCCACGTCCATGTGCATCGAACGCACAGTTTGTCGCGGGTATGTTCTTTGCCGTTCAAACCTCGACACGCATTGAACGAAGAAGGGTAGACGGCAAGTATGGCTGATCAAAAAGCACTTGGATTGTCGGGCGCTGCGCACGGTGCGTTGCCCATACGCCCACCTGGGCGCAACGCGCGTGATCTCGACGACGACACACCGGAGCTTACGGAGGCGCAACGTGATGAACTTCGTCAGTTGCTCGAGACACGTCGCGCCGAACTGGCGGCCAGCATCGAAAGTCGTCAATCTCAAGATCGCGACGGTGGCCGTGAAGTTGGGGACGAAATGGATGATGCCAACATCGAAGGCATCACCGCGATGACTTCACGATTGCTCGAGCGCGATGTGCAGCTTCTTGGCGAGGTGGATCGGGCGCTCGCGAAGTTTCGCTCGGGTGACTACGGCTATTGCGAGGGCACGGGTGAACCGATCAGTTTTGGTCGTTTGCGTTCACGCCCGTGGGCTCGATTCAGCGTTGCGCATCAAGAACAGCTCGAACGTGAAGCTCGTTCACGCGGCGGAATCTGAGCGGTTCCGTTTGTTTTACGTGACCAACCAAAAATCTTTTCCCAACAAAGCTTTTGCTGTTTCGAGCGTATGAAATGCGCGCTTGATGTCGTTCTTCGCTTGGTGTTCCGAAAGCTGCACGATGTACGGAATCCATAGGGGACGACAAACCACGAGCGCCGTGTAATACGTCTCCGCTTCTTCGTTCCATCCGACAGACGAACTGATCCGCGCAAGCAAGTTGTTCACAGCAACGGGCGAACCGACTTCACCGATGGCCTTGGCACGAGCCATCAATTCTCGAGCGAGTTCGATTCGAGCTGTGTCGTCGTTCATCGTTTGCGCATTGCGAAATCGCTGAAATGCGATCTCTAGGCGTTGTTCGTTTTCCACTTGTTGCGGCAAGCGATTGCGGATGGTGTCGCGCCATTGTTGGATGACTGGATCTTCCCCGTTGTTTTTCAACTTTTCGCAATGTGCCAGCAAAACCTCGGCTTCTTTCCAATCACCGGCGTCTCGGGCGAGTTCCAGGCTGACGACCATGCGTGGTTGCGCATTGTGTTCCGCGTCATTTTCGACCAACCATCGTTGCCACGACAGCGCTCCGCGGGCGAGGGATCGGGCGACGAGTTTCGGTTCGGAACGGTGGGCTGCGGCTGTCCTTTGAATCAGGAAGTCCCTGTGTTTTTCGACTTCCGGAATCTCGAGCGAGTGTGGCCATAGCGCAAAGTTATAGGCGTTGATCGTCATGAGCGAGCGCTCCGTTGGGCACTGCTGGGGATGCGTTGTGCGAACGTCAGGAGTACACGCCAAACTTGGCCACGTACGGAGCGCAATGGGTCGAGAAGGCAGAAGGACATGGTCACGCAGCGCGGACGGTATCATGGATTCGAAATCGTCAGAAGAGTTCGATGATGTGGACGCTGGTTTCGTTTCACGAGGCAATCCTTGGGAAGCGGAGATCGTGCGTGTTTGTCAATGCAGGTGAATCGAGTTTCGCGAATGCATAACATTTGATACGCTCTGACGACGTTCTGGAGGAGCTTACGGTTATGCGCACTTCATCGTCGCGGGGTATGTCTTCGGTTTTTTTGCGTGGACGCACGTTTGTCTCGGCAGCTCTTTCGATGTTCGCGGTTGTCGCGACAGCCCTGTTTGTCGAAAGCTGCACCTCGGACACAGCGGGCGCTCCGTGTGACACCGTATTTGCTGGCAAGTGTGGCGGGGTTTGTTCAACCGATTTTGCATGTCCCTCGGGTCAGTATTGTGGATTGAGCGGCACGTGTACGGCGGATTGTGCCGAAGGGGCGGCACAATGTCCGTCGGGTCAAGTCTGCAATGCCCGTGGAAAATGTGGCGCTGGTGGCGGCACTGGAGGCGCAGGTGGTGACGGCACGGGCGGGTTTTTTGGTGCCACGAGCGGTTCCGCTATGGGGCCGGATGCATGCGCGGACGTGGTCGTGAAATTCGAGAAACAAATTCCGACCGTGATGTTGCTCATCGACCAGTCCGGCAGCATGACGGCCGCTTTTGGTAATGGGGATCGTTGGGGCGTTTTGTATGACACGCTCATGAATGGCAACAACGGCATCGTAAAAGCGCTGCAAAATGATGTGCGTTTTGGTTTGGCGCTGTATACGAGCAACGGGGGCAGCGCTGGCGGAGTTTGTCCGATGCTCACCAAAGTGCCGCTCGCTTTGGCCAATTACACGGCAATCGATAACGTGTACAAGCCCGAGTCACCGCAAGGCGATACACCGACAGGCGAAAGCATTACATCGGTGACCAAGGACCTCGTGGCATTTAATGAAGTCGGTCCAAAGATCATCGTTTTGGCCACCGATGGCGAACCGGACACTTGTGCCGTGCCAAACCCACAAATGGGGCAGCCGGAATCGATCAAAGCCGCACAGGATGCGTTTGCCGCGGGTGTCAAAACATTCGTCATCAGCGTGGGATCGGAAGTTTCCGATGGCCATTTGCAAGATGTTGCGAATGCCGGTGCTGGATTGCCCATTGGTGGAGCGGACAAGGCGCCATTTTACAAAGCGCTCGATCCGCAAGCGCTCGTTAACGCCTTCAATACGATCATCAACGGCGTTCGTTCATGCACGCTCAAGCTGAATGGGACGGTCGATGCAGCCGGTGCTGCGGCAGGCAAAGTTTCGCTCGATGGCATGCTTTTGGATTACAATGATCCCAACGGTTGGCGCCTCAATGCACCGGACGAAATCGAATTGCTCGGAACGTCGTGCGATGCGATCAAAATGGGCGACCACTCCATTACCGTGGAATTCCCTTGCGGTATCGTCGTGCCGAAGTAGTTTCACCCCCCCATGCGCTGAATGAACGGCACGATCCTGTCGACAAACGCTTGCTTGTAATGTTTGTCGAACTCCGCCCACGTACACAACGTTTTCGTATCCGTCACCCGATCCACGAAAACAAGGCCATCCAAATGGTCCACTTCGTGTTGATACGTTCCGGCAGACAAACCTCGCACGATTCTTTCGATAGGTGCGCCATCCCGATCCCACCCCGTCACCCGCACTTCTGCAGATCGTGACACGAGCCCACGCAAATTGGGAACGGACAAACACCCCTCGTAATTGTCGAATCGTTCATCCGAAATGGGCTCGACCACCGGATTGACCAAGATCGTCAGCGGAATGTTCGGCTTATAAGGATATCGCGGATTGTCTTTGACCTCGATGGCGACGATTCGTTTCGGACAAAGCACTTGCGTTGCGGCTAAACCCGCTCCCTTCGCATGGCGCATCGTTTCCACCAAGCCATCGATGAACTGCTGCACCTCTGGCGAAGCGAGTTCTTCGCGCGAGACCTCCGCCGCGCGTTGTCGTAATCCTGGATGACCCAACTGAGCGATTTCGAGAATTGTCACGGACGGGAAACTATCACAATCACTCAAAACCGCAGCGGCAAAATGCACCCCTCGACAAAACCCAATCCGGTCCCAGGAACCTCGCACGGAACGAGGCACGAGCATGGCCCAGGAAAAACAAGCCCCCGACGGTACGATACTTCTTCCACCAGGCTCGAGCACCGAGCAGAAGCTATCAAGCGGCGTCGAACGGGAAGTCACCAATCCCGAGAATGAAACTATCCCGGAAATTCGCGAATCCGTTCAAGATACTCCAACGACGTTACGCACGGGTGAAGTCAAACCGATGTCGACGATCGAACACCTCAATGAATTCATGCGCGGTGAACTCGCGAGCGTCGAGACGTACCATTTGGCATTGCAAGCTCTCGACTCTTCAGAATGGGCCGAAACATTGCGAGAAATTCGCGACAACCACGAAATACGCGTCCATATTCTTCGCAAACGTATTCGCGCCCTTGGAGGTGATCCCGTGCAAAGTTCGGGCGTATGGGGAGCGTTTGGCCGGGCAATACAACGCAGCGCGGACCTTCTCGGACAGCGCGTGGCCCTTGCCGCGCTCGAAGAAGGCGAAACGCAATTGCTCAAACGATACGGGCGTGAGACCGGTGAACTTCAGCTTGCCGAGCGGGAGTTTGTCGAGCGAGAACTCTTGCCGCTGCAAGTGCATACCTGCGATCTGGCTCGGTCGCTCGAAAAATTGGTCAAAGCTGCGTGATTCATTTCCACTCGGGCGGCTGCAATCCGAGTTTTCGATAGAAGAACTTACACGCCATTTTCGCCATGTCCGTCTGCGGTTCGTACCGATCGGGACCTCGAGGCAAAAGCCCCGCGTGTAACGACCCGAGCCGTTTGCCCATCAGCCGTTCGATGTCTTCAACGAATGCATCCATCGTTTGATAACGATCCGTTTGTCGTTTTCGAATCGCCTTCAACACGACGCCTTCCGTTGCGCGGTCGAATCCCGGCGCGACTTCCGAAGGTTCCGGCGGAGCTTGAATCAGTTGTTGCGCCAAAAGAAGCGCATCGTCGTCCGATCGAAATGGCAATAGCCCCACGCACATGCGGTACATCACAATGCCAAGCGAATAAATATCCGATCGGGCATCCGTTTTGTCACCCACGACTTGCTCGGGCGGCATGTATTCCGGCGTTCCCAAGGACATGCCCATTTGCGACACCGTTTTTGCGGTTTCTAGACGGGACAAACCAAAATCCAAGACTTTGACTCCATAAGGTTCGCCCGGCTCACCGACCAAAAACAAATTGTCCGGCTTCACGTCGCGATGCACGATGCCCGCTCGATGTGCTGCCGCCAAACCCGCGCCCATTTGCGCCAAAACGGGAAGCGTGATATGTCCAGCCATCGTTTGATTGCGACGTAACCAATCACCGAGCGTCTCGCCAAACAGATATTCCAGCACCATAAACGGCACACCGTCGGAACGTTGCCCGGTATCCAGCACTTTGACGATGTTCGGGTGCGTCACGACGTTGGCAATACGCGCCTCGCGATCGAATCGATCCCGAGCTCCCGGCGTTCGCAAATGCAGCGAATCGAGAATCTTTACCGCAACGGGCTCTTGGGTCCGTTTGTCCACGGCCAGGTAAATACGAGCCATCCCGCCGCGGCCGATGAGCCCCCGCACTTCGTAACGATCATTCAGAATCGTCCCCGTTTCCGCGGTTGGTTTGTGCGGAATGATCGCCGGGTCTGGGGTCGTGACGAGACGTTCACCGTCGTAAGCGCAAAAGCGATGATCATTATCATCGAAACGTCGGTGACAGCGGGGGCAAAACATCAGGGCCTCATTCGATCCAGGGCTAGTTTTCCAGCGCTCCAGCGCAAATCCAATCGGAAATCGTCTGGATGTCCGCAGCGGATAGGGAAATCGATGGCGGCATCCGCTTGGATGCTCCGCAAAGATCGATCCCCATGACTTTGTCAACCAAGTAGCTTTCTTCGGGTTTGTTTGGAATAACGCGCATGCGCGAGCCATTGCATTGCGTCGTTGATTTGCCCACGAGGGCCGCGTACGAAACGCCCGCCGTCAAATCCAAACCGGCTTTGGCAATGCCTCCGCCCGAATGACAGCCCATGGTCGCGCAGCGATTCGTCAAAATCGCTTGTACATCCGCAAATGCAACGGAGGTATTGGCACACGTGCAAACACCCGCGGCGCACGTTTGTCCAAGTGCACACCGGTTACCACACATGCCGCAATTCATCGGATCCGTTTGCAAGTCACCGCATCCCATCATTCCGCTGCTCGAACTGCTGCTCGACGAGGACGCACCACCGCCACTGCTCGAACTGCTCGAACTCGTCGACGCTTCTCCACCTGCTCCGCCGCCGCCTGTATTTTCATCCGGGCCATCAGAGCATCCCGCATTTCCAAGTGCCGCTGCCGCGGCGATCACGAACGGAATCGCCACCTTTGCATATCGCCAAGCCAAACCATCCACCACGCCAAACCTCCACGTTATCCTTTTGAGTACAAACCGATTCATCCACCGAGATGGCGGTGGAAAAATTCCGTCGTGCGCGTCCAGGCGAGTGCCGCGTTGTCCGGCGAATACACTTCCGGACGCACGTCGTTCGCGAACGCATGATCCGCTTCGTAAACGTGCAGTTCGATCGATTGTCCACGCGCGGTCATCGCATCGGCCAAAGCTTTTGCGGCGTCGGCTTTTGCCCAACCATCTTTGGACGCGAAGTGCGCCATCATTGGCGCTTTGATCTTTGCGTGATCAAACGAATCTTGCGGAGCCAATCCGTAATAGGCGACAGCCGCTTTTACGTCGCTCGACATCGTTGCCGTTGCAAACGTCAATGCTCCACCCATGCAAAAACCCATCACGCCGACGTTCCCCGAACAACGCGGATGAGTTTGCAGGTACGTCACGGCACCACTCAACTCGGCCAATGCTTGCGGCCAATCGAGGCTCATCATGAGCTTCTGCGCTTCGGCAGGATCGGTCGTCCAACGACCATGGTACAGATCGGGTAGCAGAACGACAAACCCTTCACGGGCAAGTTTTGCCGCTACGTGTCGGATCTGCCCGTTCAAGCCCCACCACTCTTGGATGAGCACAACACCGGGCGCTTTGGCCGAACCTTCCGGCGCAACGAGTTCACCTACAGCATCGCCACCGCCGGCTTTTGCAAACTTGATCGGTTGATACATCTCACGTCTCCATCTCACCGCGGCGCACCAGCCCCGGCGACGTGGCGCATCCTGGTGCCGCTCGAGACCCCAGGCCAAGTTGTCTGCAGATCGCATGCCTCGCCAATGTGCTAGGGTGCGCCGCGATGTCTCAGAATATGCCTTCTTCGCCAGCCAAACCGACTCGATTCGTCGACGCCGTTCGTCGCGGTGTTCTCGTGGTCGACGGAGGCATGGGCACGCAGATTTACGAACGCGGCGTGCTCTTCAACGTCAACTACGAAGAACTCGTGGTTTCACGTCCTGAACTCGTTCTGCGCATCCATGAAGATTACGCTCGCGCTGGCGCACAGATCATCGAGACAAACACGTTCGGAGGCAATCGCATTCGGCTTGCTCGCCACGGTTTGAGTGAACGTGTGGCCGAGATGAACCTCGCCGCTGCGCGCCTCGCTCGACAAGCCATTGGGGATCGAGGGTTTGTCGCGGGAGCCATGGGCCCAACCGGACAGGTGCTGGCGCCGTTTGGCGAGGATGAACGAGCTCGCGTGCGTGATGCGTTTCGCGAGCAAGCAGAAGCGCTCGCGCAAGGTGGCGTCGATGTGCTCATGATCGAAACGATGCGCCAACCGGACGAACTCTTTTTGGCTGTCGAAGGCGCACGTTTGGCCGTCGGGGACTCGCTGCCTATCGTCGCTCAAGTTTCGGTCGACACCGATCTCGCGCTCGCGGATGGAACGCCCATTGCCGACATTGGGGCTCGTCTTCGCGACGTAGGATGTGATGTGATCGGCGTGAATTGTTGTGACGGTCCGCAAGTCGTCTTGAGTGCGATCGAGAAGCTCTTGCCGCTTGGTGTGCCATTGGCTGCGATTCCGAATGCAGGTTTGCCGAGGCGCGTCGACGATCGATTCATTTACGTGTCCACGCCCGAATACTTTGGCGTTTTTGCGCGACGTTTGTGTAAGCTCGGGGTGCGTCTCATTGGCGGCTGTTGTGGCACGACGCCCGAGCACATTCGGCGTATTGCCGCCGCGGCGCGTATGGAAGCAAGTGTTGCCGCGTGCAGTTCGTCGGATGAATCGCCGCTTTGGGTTGGAGCGAGCGACAGTTCTGCACCTCCAGATCAACCTCAAGGAACCATTGAGGGACAAACTCCGATTGCAACGGAGAACAAGAGCCAATTTGCTGCAAAAATTGGAAAAAAGTTCGTCGTATCCGTTGAAGTGAATCCCCCGATTGGTGTCGATCCACAATCGGCCATCGATGCGGCCAAGAAGCTCATCGATGGAGGCGTGGACGTCATCAATATCGCGGATGGAGCGCGAGCGCAGGCGCGGATGTCGAATTTGGCCATGGCTGTGCTCATGCAGGAAAAACTCGGCATTGAGACGCTCGTGCACGTTTGCGGACGAGATCGCAATTTGCTTGGGCAAGTGGCGCACTTGCTCGGCGCTCATGCTTTGGGAATTCGCAATCTCGTGGTCATTACGGGAGATCCGCCGAAAATTGGCGACTTTCCCGATGCAACGGCCGTGTACGACCTGGACTCCGTGGGCATATTGCGTCTCGTTTCGCGCCTCAATGCGGGCATCGATCCAGGGGGCAAACCATTGGGTGGAATCACGTCGTTTTTCTGTGCGACGGGGGCCGAACCTGCGGCCTTGAATTACGAACGAGAAATCGATCGTTTGCGGATGAAGAAAAGAGCTGGTGCTGAGCTCGTCATGACACAACCGGTGTACGACATGGCCGTGCTCGATCGATTCTTGAAGGATGCCGAACCGATGGGATTGCCCATTTTGATTGGCATCTTGCCGCTCGCGAGTCATAAGAACGCGGAGTTTCTGCATAACGAAGTGCCCGGGATGCAAATTCCCAACGATGTGCGCGCGCGTATGCAACGAGCGGGAAGTGGACCAGCCGCGCGTAAAGAAGGCGTTGCCATTGCCCGAGAAATGCTTTCGGCTGTCCGCCATCGCGTCGCGGGGGCGTACATCATGCCGCCGCTTGGACGGTACGAACTTGCGCTCGAGGTTATGGATGGGATCGTATGACGGTCCCAAACTCGAGGATGATCGAAGGTTGGCCGTTGGTCTGGCCAATCGGTGGTGTCGAGTTCTTCCGGCAGTCCGCGAACTTTCGATGCGGTCCGCAGTTTTACAAAACGATCTTGATGAAGCCGGGTTTTACCGGGCTGCACGAGCGCTCGAATACGTCGCCGAACGAGCGGAACAAGCCGATCCTGCGGCGCTCGAAGTCATTGCTGCCGCCATGCCCATCCTGACGAATCCCGAGCGCAAAACGTGGGTCGAAGCATTACGACAAGCGGCAAAACGTGAAGCTTTGCTCGCGCTCTCTCGATTATTGGTGCGTCGTGTAAAACATGGTGAAGACGTGTTCGACGACCACAGTGAACCCGCTGCGTCGTTGCGCCTCGAACCAGGGGGTCGACCGTTATCTCTGGGCGAACGTCGTGCTTTGGCTCGAAAGCCTTCACGCGCGACTCTGGACAAACTCATGGCGGATCCACACCCGCTCGTTATTCAAAACTTGCTCATGAATCCGCGTTTGACCGAGGATGATGTCGTACGTATGGCCTCGCGTCGCCCCGCGCATCGTGAGGCGATTGTGCAGATTGCGCGTACGCCCAAGTGGATGGTGCAGGCGCGTGTACGCCTCGCGGTGGTTTTGAATCCGGGCACGCCGCCCGAAGTTTCGGTACCAGTATTGCCGCAATTGTCGCGTTCGGAATTGCGTGAGGTCGTGGCGTTGACGCTTTTGCCTGCGGTCGTACGTATTGCGGCAAGGGATTTGTTGCAGCGCCGCCCACCCATGCCGTCAGGCCGAGATGACGATGATCCGACGATGCAATGAGCCCGGCCTTTGGGATCAGCGTTGCGTGATAGGATGAGGTCACATCGACAATCGTGGTCGAGCGGCATTGGAGGTCAAACCATGAAATTGCGTCTTGCTTGTGGAATTCTCTTCGCATTGGGCCCCGCGCTCGTGAACGTGGCCTGCACCTACACACCGCCAACAGGTCAACCTACCGGCACGGCAGGAGGGCCAGTGACGGGTTGCGGGTTACCGGCGCAAGACGTGGACGAATCGTACGTTAAAATTCCCGTAACTGTCAATGGTTCGACCACGACGCGCCAATTCTTTATTTCGATTCCAGCGACCTACGATTCCACGGTTCCAAATCGGCTGATTGTGGGATTGCACGGAAGTAATTACAGTGGGGACAAGATCAAAGACTATTTGGCGCTCGAGGATGCTCCCGTCCAAGCAAAAGACAACGAAATTTTCGTTTATCCCGACGCACTTGAACGGGATTGGGGAAGTTGGGGCGTGATCGTTGGTTGGCAATTGGGTCCAGGTGCTGCCGAGACCGAAGCCAAGGGTGATGAGGACGTGGCATTCATCGATGCGATGATCGAATACATGAAAACGAATTATTGCATCGATGCGGAGCGGGTCTTTGTCACGGGTCACTCGTGGGGTGGAGATTTTTCCAATGCATTGGCATGTTTGCGAGGAGATACTTTCCGTGCATCCGTGCCGGTTGCGGCCAATGGCATTTACTATTTACAAAGTCCAACCGTCGCTTGCCAAGGCTCGGCTGCCATTTGGGCCATGCATGGCAAGGGTGACTCGAATTTCGAGATCGCGCTCGGCGAAGAAGTTCGAGATTATTGGCTCGCGCAGAACCAATGCAGTATGACGTCCAATAGCTTGGGCATCACGTTGGCGACTGGGTTCGTCGATGATTGCGTGGAATACAGTGGATGCAAGGAAGTCGTGCGGTATTGTGCGTATGACGCGCAATTTGGGCATCACGTGCCGGACGACTATTATGCGGTGGAGACGATGAAGTTTTTCCGGTCTTTTTGAGCGAAGAGATCAGAAACCGAAAACGAGGTTCGGTTGTGCGTCGAAGTCGAGCGCAAGTTGCTTGGGAATGGGTGCGACAACCAGGATCTGGACCTTCACGGGAATGATGATGTCCTGCTTGTTTTGCACGAGGGTCTTCAATTCCGCAATCGGCTCACCTTCAACCGACTTGGTAAACGGCGGCGTCTTGCCCAAGTCAGCCATCGTGAGGATCGTCGAGCCAAACGCTGTGCCCGTCAGGTCTTTCGGCGTAACGGGATTTCCCGCTTCATCGGCGACGCCCAGTTTATTCACGTCGATATCGACGCGTTTGACCAACTGCGCGCCTTTCAATTCAGGACGGCTCGCGTATTCTTCCGCCTTGAGCACGGTCACGTCTTGATTGAACGTGAAAAGACATTCTTGGTCCGTGCCTTCGGTCGTGATCGTGTACTTTTTCTGCGGATCTTGAATGGGATTTCCGCACATGAAATCTGCCGGCAAGTCGACTTTGGTCGAACCGGAAACAGGCGGAATGCCGTCTTCGCCCCCCAGGGTCAATTCGGGCAAGACGTCGCTGATTTTGTCACCGATTTGGTCGCACGCAAAAAGCGAACATGCAGCGACTACCGTGAGCGCGAACGTACGAAGTTTCATGAAGCCTCCAAGAAAATGTCGATCGCCGTCCGGATATGGACCAGCTTCCGACGAGTGTACACCGTTTTGGTCAGAAGGGAAGGGGGCGATTTTGCCGTTGTCTTGCTCGTGGATTCCCGTGCAAGTTGCAGGGATGACCGAGCACGAGGGACTACATACCGGCAACTTGCAATCCGTCGAAAACCAGCGTCGGCGTGCGGTTCGATGAATGCGCGAACGGATCATTGCCGACTGCAATCAGGCGCTTCCAGGCTTCCGTGTGTTTTCCGGATAGGTTCATTTCCGACACGGGTTCCGCAATTTTCCCGCCGCGAATCGCAAATCCTTGGAAACCCACGGAAAAATCTCCAGTGGTTCCGTTGGAATTGCCACCAAGGAACGCCGTAATCAACACGCCTTCTTTGATGTCGGCAATGAGGGCATCGCGATCCTTCGTTCCCAGCTTCCACGCAAGGTTCGACATGCCGCCCGTCGTTGGAGCCATGCCGAGCTTCTTTCCGTAATACGTATCGATGTAATGGTTTTTCAAGACGCCCTGCTCGAATACCGGCATACGTTTCGCGCCGATACCTTCCCCATCGCAAGGTCGTGAACCCAACCCTCGCGCCAAGAGCGGATCATCGATGACATCGAGTTTGTCGCTGCCAAGCGGTTTGCCCATCATGCCTTCGAGGAACGAACGCTTCTGTTGGAGAGAAAAACCCGATAGCGGACCTAGAAGGTGGCTGAAAAATCTTCCCGCAGCTCGATTTTCAATGACGATGGGCATCATGCCCGACGCCATTTTCTTCGCACCTTTTCGCGCGACCGCGCGTTCTCCCGCCCGCCGACTCATCACCGCGGGATCGAGCAAATCCGAAACGAAGCGCGAAATCGCGTAATCGCCTTCTTCCGGACGCCTTCCGTCTCCGTCTTGAATGCTCACGTCGGCCCACATGGAGCAATTGGTGCTCGGAAAGGCGATTTCCAGACCATTCGAATGCACGCGTGTCGTCGTTCGTGACGAATGGCTCATGCCCGTCGTGACGCTCAAGAAGTCTTTGCTTCCGGGAACGCTGCGGGCCGTTTCTTCCATTTTTTGCGCCGCACGGCGCATCTCGATGGCCACCATTTCGCGAACTTTTGGATCTGCCAACTCGAGTTCATTCGTCGCCACTTTTCCATAAAATGACGGATCGGGCAAACTTCGGAATGGATCCTTGACGAGCGTACGCGTCAAGGCAATCGCATTGTCCAGAAAAACTCCCAGCGCGTCGGGGCGCAAATCACTGGTTGAACAAGCCGAATATCGGCCATCCACATAAAGACGCGCGTCAAGAGACCGGCTTGTGGCTTCGGAAATCTTCTCCAGTTTTCCGTCGCGCCACGTCAAGTCGACATCGCGCGTTTCCGACACGACCGCGGCAACTTCAGCAGCTCCTTTTTGTTTTGCCAGAGCCACGACATTTTTTGCGATTTCGAGCATTGATTCATTGGCCATGTCGCGCCTCCTTTCAACCTTGCTTCTTCGCTTGACCGCCGACCGTGATTGCGGCGACGCGTACGGTAGGAATGCCTTGCGAAACAGGCACGGATTGCCCGTCTTTTCCGCACGTCCAGCCGCCTTCGTCAATCACGAGATCCTTGCCGACCATATCGACCATTTCGAGCACCTTCGGCCCATTGCCGATGATGTTCACATCTTTGATGGGACGCGTCAGTTTGCCGTTTTCGATGAGAAAACCGTTTTTGACGTAAAACGTGAAGTCACCGGCCCCGATGTTGACTTGCCCGTTGGAGAACCCTTTGCAATAGATGCCTTGCTTGACGGAAGCAACGATTTCATCGTGCTCGTGCGGTCCGGGCAACATGTACGTCGCGCGCATACGCGGCATGGGCGCGTATTGGTAACTCTCGCGGCGACCATTCCCCGTCGGCGCAAGGCCATAATGTTTCGCCGAAATGGAATCGTGCAAGTATGTCGTCAAAATGCCCTTGTCGACGAGCCTTGTGACGCCAGCCGGATTTCCCTCATCGTCCACATTGATGGCCCCGCGCGCATGTTCCGGCGTCGCGTCATCCACGATGGTGACAAACGGTTTGGCGACGGGCTTGCCGATCTT
This sequence comes from Polyangium sp. (in: bacteria), assembly GCA_044221885.1. Classification (GTDB taxonomy): domain Bacteria; phylum Myxococcota_A; class Polyangia; order Polyangiales; family Polyangiaceae; genus Polyangium. The sequence continues at coordinate 18,810 of JBGAOI010000015.1, read as the reverse complement.
GTCCGAATAAATCGACGTGTTTTTGCGATTGAAATCTGCCTCCATGCCGTGACCAATGGCCTCGTGCAGGAGTATCCCGGACGAACCCGCGCCGAGCACCACGGGCATTTCTCCGGTCGGCGCTGGTACGGCATCGAAAAGAATCGTCGTGCGGTCGACAGCTTCTTTCACGACGCGGGCGAGACGATCTTGCGAATAGAATTCCAAACCTTGCCGCCCGGCCACATTGTATCCGTTGGATTCTCGCCGTCCATTTTGTTCCGCAATGCAGTTTACGTACAAACTGGTCATGGGCTGGATGTCTTCCACGATGCGCCCGCTGCTGTCAGCAATGAGAATCGCGCCCGATTCATCCGTGAAACCCACGCTGACTTTCTTCACGCGGGCATCGGCTTTGAAAATCGACGCATTGACGCCATCGAGAATGGGCATTTTCTGACCGGCTTTGACATTGTCCCAAGCCACATCGATGACGTAGCGTTTGGGCAAACCATTGCCGATGGAAAATACTTTGGGACCCGCTGTCGCTGGACCATCTGCGATCGCCGATGCCGTCCGTGCCGCCCGGACAATCGCTTCGCGCGTCAATTCTTCCGTGTAGGCGTACCCCGTTTGATCCCCACGCACGACACGCACGCCCACACCCAGCTCGACCCGCGTGTACGCACGATTGACCGCGCCATCTTCAAGCTGCAACGAATTGATCACCCGGTGCTGGAAAAACAGGTCGGCCCGATCTCCACCGTGACTCAACGCTTCCGCGATGCCTTCGCGAATCATTTCTTCCGTCACGCCAAACTTGTCGAAATACGAGATCTTGTTTGGCGAGGAACCCGTCGTGGTCGGCTTTTCCAGCGCTTGACCCGTGCACCCCAGGAGAAATCCGCTCGTCGAGGCAAGTGCCACGCTTGCGGCTCCCATTTCCATGAAACTCCGCCGGTTCAAGCAAACATCGTGAGCCATATCCGAATTCCTCCGTGAGTGTCCTGACCATACACCGCTCAACGCGGCAGAGCATGCGATTTGACGAACGTCAATGCTTTTTCCGTGCCCGTCCGAGTTGGGTCAGGGACGAGAATCGTTGCTGCTGCTTTGCGCAATGCGTCGCCCAGGTACCGAAAATTGGACGTCGACCGAAGCACCGTGTGAACAACAAAAATTTCGTGTTCACCCGCGCCGCTCGAACCGCCCAAGCCTCCCCGACATTCCGATTTTTCTTTTGTACGAAGACGGATTGCGTGTATCCTCGAGGTCATGGCCATGGATCCTGTTCGTCTTGCGCGTATTCGTGCCCGCGTTCTTGCTGCTGCGGCGACTGTTGTAATTCCCGCTTGCGGCGGCGTACCTGAACACGTGAATGAACCTCGGAAGGAACGAGAGGTCACTCCCATCAACGAACGGGAGCCGGATGGCCCGGCCAAGCCCACCGATGACCCGAATACCGGCAATGCTGTGGATAAAGGGCCTGAGCCAAAACACATCAATACGCCGGCTCCAGATTCTTCAACCGCCGGGCCGGATGCACCGCCGACAAAACCAGTGTCGGTCAATGACATTCCTCCGCCAGGACAAACCATCAATACGGTTCCTGCTGGGCCTCCGACAACACTGCATGTAAACACGCCACCGCCGCTACCTACCCCTGCACCAAAGCCGCCCAAGCACATCAATACGCCCGAGCCACCGCGTTGACGTTGCCGTGTCGAGGCGTATATGAAAGTCCCGCTTGGAACAACGGAAAAACTCTTCGGGACTTTACATCGCCAATTCATGGAACGGGGCTACCAACGTCCGCCTTGGGAAAAACTCCGGCCGGATGATTTTACGCCCGAGCAAATAGAATCCGCTCGGTTTGCCTGGGCGTCCCGCGCGACTTCCGAATATCGTTCGCTCATCGTATTTGGTGAATTGATCGCGCGGTTTGGCGAGATGAACCTGCCGCTCGAAGTGACTTCGGCGGCCTCACGCCTTTTGACAGACGAAGCTCGGCATACCGAATTGTGCGCGAAGCTGGCAGATGTTTTCGGAGGACAACAAGGCGTTGAATTGACGCCTCGAGACGTCAAGCTCGAACGACGGGATCTGCCAGCACACATGTTCGTCGCGCGTTGGACCGCGTCGATGTTTTGCATTGGCGAATCGGCATCGGTGGGCATTTTGCACGTCCTTGTTGAACACACCAAAGATCCTTGTGTCGAAGCTGTATTGCGCATTCTTTTGCGGGATGAAATTTTGCACGATCGGTTTGGCTGGGCACTAGCGCGCTTGGTTTTTCCACGGCTGACCGACGACGAACAAGAATGGCTTGCGGCCGATTTGGCATTTGCGTTTGCCCATTATGATCGAGCTCATGGTGGCGATGTGGACAATGAAGAGCCCAACTTGCCGCATACATTGGGATTGGCTCCGGCGAAGGCGCGTCACGCGGCATTTCAAGACCGACTCCACAATGTCATTTTGCCGTCGCTGGCCAATCTTGGCGTTCCCGCGTATGAAGCGTGGGAATTGCGGAAAGATGCAATTCGCAGCGGATGAGGTGAAAATCTCTCATTGGTTGCTCACGGGAAGATCATGAAAGACGCTCCGCCTATGTTTCCCCTCGCTTCACGCACACTGTATGTGACTTTGGCCGGAAGCCAAGCCCACGGAACCGCGCGTGAAGGCTCGGATGTCGATTTACGCGGCGTTTGTATTGCGCCGTTGTCGATACGTTTGTCGCTTTTTCGCACGTTCGAGCAACACGAAGGACCACTCGACGCAGACCTTTTGGCGACGATTCTTCCGCGATTGCAAGCTCATCCGACGGCTTCGCGGGCGCTCGACATCAAAATGGAGTCGGTCATTTTCGATTTGTCGAAGTTCATTGGATTGTGTTCCTTGGCCAATCCCAATGCGCTCGAAATTCTTTTTGCCGACGAACGAGATTGGGTATTCGAAACGCCTTTGTGGCGGAAACTCCACGCCGAGCGGCATCGGTTCTTGACGAAAAAAGTGCAGCAAACGTTTCATGGGTATGCGATGGCGCAACTCAAGAAAATCAAAACGCATCGCTCGTGGTTGCTCGATCCGCCCAAAAACAAGCCCGCGCGTGAAGACTATGGTTTGCCCATCGGGAACAGTACCTCGAGCCGCGATGACCAAAATCGCATCGAACAGAGCATTGCCGAAACGATCCGCAGTTATGGCATCGACAACATCGATATGCCCAAAGCGACGCGAATTGCCATTGACGAACGCCTCGAAGCGTTTTACCGGGACGCTTTGTCCGCAAGCGAAGCCGACATGGAAGAACGCATGCGGGCCGTCGCGACGCTTGCCTTGCATTTGCCGCCGGATGTCGTTGTGACGCTGAATGCGGAAAAGCGTTATCGCGCGGCGCAGAAACATTGGGAATCGTATCAAGCTTGGAAAGCCGAACGCAATCGCGCCCGCGCGGAACTCGAAGCAAAACACGGATACGACACGAAACACGCCATGCATTTGGTTCGTCTGATGCGCATGGCGATTGAAATCCTCGAACGCGGGGAACTCAATGTTCGGCGGCCTGATTTTGCTGAACTTCACGCCATTCGTGACGGAGCATGGCCCTTCGACGCATTGCTCGAACAAACAGAAAGTTTGCGTTTGCGAATGGACGAAGCGGCGAGTCGGAGCTCGTTACCGGCCGATGTGGATAGGCCGGCCATTGATGCATTGGCGCTGGAGATGTTGACGGATCCCGGTTTTTCCGGGTGAACGACGGGGCAATCAATGCCCTTCGAGTTTGACGCCGCCGAGCACGGTCTTCTTTTTATCGACGTTTTCCAATTGATCGCTGTCGATCAGCAAATGCGCTTGGAGCGTATTGTCTTCGGCATTCCATTCTTTTTCGGCAAACAGCACGCGTCCGGCATTGTCGGAATCGAGCCAATAATTGCCGCTTGCGTCGTCGGTGGGCACGATGGATGTCGTTCCTGTGCCATCGTTGCCCGGGAATGGATTCGGGGGCTTGGCGAATTGTTGTCCCAAAAGATTGGTCAAAGGCTGCGCTGCAAATTCGTTTGTCGCGTTTAACGGTACAGGGCGCAAGAAACCATTTTCCAGAGCGAGGCGCGAACCTTTGAGCGCAAAAATCATTGCAGTTCCCGGCTGAAAACTCACAGCCAATGCGCGAGGTCCAACTTTCACAGCGACACCAGGGGTTTTTGCGGGAATCACGACCTCTTCGATTTGCTTGCCGGAAATCAGAAGCAGCTTGTGACCCGGCGTGACCTTTCGGCCTCCGGATTCCACTTCGCGGCGCAACGTCACATCGTGCGACACATAGAACTGAAGATTTTTCACCTCGTCGTCGGTCAAACCATGTTCCGTCCGCAGTTCGTGCGTAAACGGAATGTAGCTCGCGCATCCACCGAGCATGGACAGAGCGATCACGGAGAGAACGAGGGCGGGAAGATGAGTGCGGGTCGTTGCTGACAACATCGAAGTGCTCCGAGGAGAACGCATGAGGTGCGCAGTTTCAAGAGGGCGCGTGCACGTTCTGTGCAGCATACGCGATCAACGGAGGAGATTGCACGAACTTACACGTCGCAGTTCCTAACTTGCGAGTCGCCTGTTGATGACAGCTTGAGAGGCGAAAATGACGCCATTGTGTGGACGATGGAGGCTCTGGCGGCGAAAGTCGGCACCGCTTTTCTATTTTGTTCAACGGCTCGTTCCACGGCTGGTCGCAGATCGAAAAATGGCTAGAACAAGTCCGCCTCGTTATCCGCCGTAAATGCACGGTCCAACCATTGCTCGAGCACATCCGTATCCGTACACGCTTCCAGCCGAGCGAGAGTTTGTCCAGAACAAGTCACTCCACGCGCCACAAGCGCGCGCACAATGGCTTTACGTAATGAACCGCGACCTTTGTTTGCTTCGAGCGATGCGCGCTCCACATCACGCGCAGCTTGTTCTGCACGCTCTTCCAGGTTCGAAACCATTTCTTCGAGGCGGCGAACCAAGTGTTCGGTGTCGTATAGTTCCGCCGCGCCCTGGAAAAACCGAAGGGTGGTCCCGACAATCGCGAGGTCAATGTCCAAGATTTCAGAACGATAACGTCCAGCCTGAGCCAAGATAGGTTGGTACCGTTTGGTTCCCGGGGACAAACGATAACCGTGAATGCGGACGCGTTTCTGGTCGAATACGAAATATTCGGGAATGCCAAGCCGGGCGTAAAACTCGACGTTGTCGTCCAAATCCTTTTTGCGATCACCTCGCCAGAGAACTTCGAGCACCCAATCGAGGCCCTTTTTTTCGTCGGCGACAACCCACGACGCTCGTTGGTCGTCTGCTGGCTCTTCCACGCCCAACACGGCCATGACGTCCGGCGTGAATGCGCGCTCGCCGGGGTACATGACGGAGAGTTCTTCAACGAGATAAATGCGGCGTCCCAATGCTCGAAAATGCAATCCGAGCATATCGATGGCGCGGCTTTTCGCCTTCTTGTGCGGCCGTCCCTCGGACATCGTAATGAGGGGATCCGAAAGAGCTTCATTTACAGTCATGATGAAGTCCTCACGTTGCTCCTGCGTCATCGACCGCCAAACCTCTTCCGTAGGCGTAACTGGCACCGGGCGCGGGGTCATCCCAAAGGCAGCGGCGAGAGCAGCAACATCGGTGGCCATGAAGATACTCTACCATGAAGCGATGGTGTGTGTCAGATCTTTTCGCAATTGTTCAACAGCATTTGCCCGTCGTCGAGTTCGTCCTACGGGTACCGTCTGCCAAACCTATTCCGCCCGCTCCCACCCCAATCGTTCCACCACACCACGATTGCGATCCATCCACGTCTCGATTCGATCACGCGTCGTCCGATACGCCACTTCCAAAATGGACCGTCGAGCTGCCAAATTCGCCGGATTATGCAAAAACATCAATACGTCCGTCGGCTCGGGTTCCAGCACGAGCACCATCATTTTCGTCGTCCGCCGAATTTCTTCCACATGCTGGCGCAATCGCGCATGAGCACCAATACGCGTCGCTTGGTTTTGCACCCAAAAAAGTCCCTTGTCGCGAATACTTTCGCGAATTCCATGACCCGTCGGTACCGCCCGCCTGTCCACCGAAACCGGCACCATCGGATTGACCACAATTGCGAAATCCACACCCATTTCTACCGCAACATCCAAATGCGCCACATTCCCCAATCCGCCGTCGATAAAATGCCGATTACCAATCCGTACCGGAGAGAAAAACAACGGCGAGGCCAGCGACGCTGCACAAGCCAACGATACCGGAATATCGTCCTGGTTTTCTGCGCCAAACACCACACATTCGCCCGAATCGACATCATGCGTGGCAATGCGTAATGCTCGGGGCATTTCGCGAAACGCGTTCGGAACACCGCGCCGAAAAAAACATTCCGCCAAAAAACGTTCATATCGGTCGAGCGTGAAGAAACCCGACGGGAGCGAATCGGCAAAACGATCAATTTGCTCCCATAAATACAAATGCGCGGGTGCTGGTGCCGCTGGATCAGGCCGTGAAATCAATCGTTCCGCCGCATGGCGAAGGGCCACGAACGTCGTTCCAAGCGCCCTTCGCCATTCGTCGACATCGATATGAAAAAGATGGCTTCGTTCGAGCGGGAAAAAGTCCGACGCTGGATCAAGGAGCGCTCGATACAACCGATCGACTTCAACGCCTCCCGCCAATGCTGCCGCTACGCTCGCGCCACTCGATTGCCCGAGGTACAAGGAAAAACTTTGTCCGTCCAAACCTCGAATGCCGTCCTGAAGTGCCGCGAGGGCTCCGATTTGATAAAGCGCGCCGGTAATGCCTCCGCCTGGTAAACACAGCGCCGTTTTGACTTCCGCACGGCTCATGCAAAGTCCTCGCTCCGCGCATCTCGAGCCATTCGGCTGTAGCGACCAATGACCGCGGTTATGACCACGAGAAACAAGGTCGCGAGTGACGCGCCGCCAATGATGGACAAGGGCGGTGGAGATTCGGTCGAGGTTGTCGCGCCAGACTTGAATCGTTCGTACATCGACCAGAACGCCGCCCCATTAAACGTCGTGTGCATGATGATGCTGGGAACGAGCGAACCGCTGAGCGCCCGCATGATGCCCAGGATGAACCCCACAATCGCAATGGGCACGAAGATCTGTTTTTCCAAGTGCACGAAGGCAAACAAAATCGTCGACACGAGGATGATGCCGACGGTTGCATTTTCTTTCTTCAGCGGTCGAAACAACGCTCCCCGGAAAAACACCTCTTCGATGAACGGTCCTGCGAGCACGATGATGAAGAAGAGGATCGCTTGCCACGGTCGACCGCGCGCGAGGTCATCCATGAAGAGTGCATCGTGATCTGTTTCGAGCGGATTGCGCTTCAAGATCGCGTCATAAAGCGCCGTCGTTGGAATTTGGATGATGACGCCGAGCAAGGCTGCAACGACGTAAAACCCAGGATGCGTTCCTCGTAACCCGAGGAAATGCCGGATCGATGTGTTTGGCGCGTACAGACGAAGGATGCAGAACAACGTGAACAGCGTCCCGAAGACCTGCGCTCCGAAGTTCGTAACCAGATCACCTTGTGCGGCTGGGCGGATCGACACCATCAGGACCAGCAAGAGAAGGAACGTCGAGGTCGAAAGAAACGTCCAAGCGATCGCACCAAACAAGGTCATGGAGCGTTCGCCGTTGATGGGATCGACCGGGCCAAACGGATCGCTGGACGGCTCTTGATCGTCGTCGCGCATCAACGTCCTCGCAAATGGGGCATGACGCCGCGTTTGACCACGGTGTCCGTGGCAAACTGCTCACTGGTTTGTGGATAATCGATCGTCGCGTGCAGCCCACGGCTCTCGTGACGCGTCGCTGCGCACCCCACGATCAGTTCTGCGACCGTCGCGATGTTACGTAGCTCGAGCAGGTCGCGTGTGACCAAGTGCCGCCAGTAATACTCGCGGATTTCCTCTTGCAACAGCGCGATACGTCGGGCAGCTCGACGCAGACGCGTCGTCGATCGAACGATGCCAACGTAGTTCCACATCGTGCGTCGAAGCTCGTCCCAGTTGTGCGTGATGACGACTTCTTCATCGCTCGCCACAGCATCACCTGCTTGCCATTCCGGCACGCTGGGCAGGGGGTTTGTCCGCAGTTCGGGCAGCGCCGCCACGAGTTTGACCGCGGCGCGATGGCCAAACACCAACCCTTCCAAGAGTGAGTTCGACGCGAGTCGATTGGCTCCGTGTAAGCCCGTGCAAGCACATTCCCCGACTGCCCAAAGACCGGGAATCGTGGTTCGTCCGTGCAAATCCGTGGAGATGCCTCCGCACAGATAATGCGCTGCCGGCACGACCGGGATCGGTTGCGCCGTGATGTCGATCCCGAACCTCAAGCACTCGGCATGAATCGTTGGAAAGTGTTCACGGACGAAACTTGCTGGCTTGTGTGTGATGTCGAGCAGCACGTAGTCGCTGCCGGTTCGTTTCATCTCGAAGTCGATCGCGCGGGCGACGATGTCACGCGGAGCCAATTCTTTACGCGGATCGTGGTTCTCCATGAACGGGGTTCCATCGGGCAAACGCAGGATGGCGCCTTCACCGCGCAACGCTTCGGTGATCAAAAAACTCTTGGCTTGCGGGTGATACAGACACGTCGGATGGAACTGGTAAAACTCCATGTTCGCGATTTCCGCGCCGGCTCGATACGCCATCGCGATGCCGTCGCCCGTCGCTACGTCCGGGTTTGACGTGTACAGATAGACCTTGCCGGCACCTCCAGAAGCGAGGATCGTCGAGCGAGCCAGGTATGTTTCGACTTCGTGGCTCTTGGCATTTTCTCCGCCGGACTTCGTAGCCGTGTTCAGCACGTACGCGCCGACGCACACGTCTGGCCCGCCAAACCTCGACATGAGGATCAGGTCGATGGCCATGTGATGTTCGAGCAACGTGATGTTCGGATGTTTGCGGCACTGTTCGAGAAGCGCGCGTTCGACTTCGCGTCCTGTTGCGTCGGCAGCGTGCAAAACACGTCGCGCGCTGTGTCCGCCTTCGCGTGCGAGCGCGATGTCGCCGCGTTCGTCACGGTCAAACACCGCTCCGCGCTCGATGAGTTCACGAAGACGTTCGGGACCTTCACGAACGCAAATGTCGACAGTGACTTCGTGACACAGTCCAGCGCCCGCGATCAGCGTGTCTTTGATGTGCGCTTCGAACGTATCTTCGGGTGAAAACACTCCGGCGATGCCGCCTTGAGCCCAACGTGTGTTGGATTCTTCAGCAGCGCGTTTGGTGATAATCAGAACGGCGGCATGGTCAGCGACATCGAGCGCGAACGTGAGTCCGGCGATGCCACTACCAATGACGAGAAAGTCAGTTGAGACGGCCACGGCGCGGAAGGGTAGCAGGCTCCTTGACGCACAACGACAATGCTGTCATGAGCCACGCCGCGCGCGGCGGACGGGATCGTCCAGCCGCGGCTCAGTTTGAACTTTTGGGGCTTGGGTTCGCCCTAAGCGCCTGATGCCCCAAGCCAGAATCGTGCGTTTTTGCGGCTGGTTTTGCCGAAAGGTACAGCCGCGTCGTCGCGATGCTGCGCGTACCGCCCGTTTGGTTTGCGAAACCTTCGGCGGTGGTCAGAAAGGAGCCTGCCAAACCGTGAAGATCCTCGTCCCTCTCAAGCGCGTCGCTGATCCGGACAACGCGAACAAAGTCAAAATCCCCGCCTCCGGAGACAAGATCGACACTACGGGCCTCGAATGGAAACCGAATCCGTTCGATGAGTACGCCCTCGAAGCGGCATTGCGTTTGACCGAGAACGGCGCGCAACCGAAAGTCCGTGCGGGTGAAGTCGTCGTCGTGACGTTCGGTCCGAAAGAGACTGAAACGACGCTGCGTGCCAACTTGGCCACCGGTGCCGATCGCGCCATTCGTGTCGATGTTACCGATGACAAACTCGATGGTGATCTCGTCGCGCGCGCCCTCAAGGCGTTGGTTGAGAAAGAAAAACCCGACGTCGTTTTGATGGGCAAACAAGCCGTCGACGGTGACTCGAACCAGGTTGGACAAATCCTCGCCGAGCTTCTCGATTGGCCGATGGCCACGTTCGCGGCGACGATTCGCGAAGAAGCCGGTGCGCTTCTCGTGGGTCGCGAAGTGGACGGCGGCGTCTCGACGTTGCGCGTCAAGCTGCCCGCCATCGTGACGGTCGACTTGCGCATCGTGGCCCCCACGAGCGTGTACTCGTCGAAGACCGCGGCGACGCACAAGTACAACGATGGCGTTCGATTCGCTGCGCTCCCCGCGATCATGGCAGCGAAGAAGAAGCCGCTTGCCGAAGTGAAGCTCGCGGATCTCGTGAGTGACACATCGCTCAAAGTCTCGTACCGCGGCTTCGCGGCACCGGCTGCACGCAAAGCGGGCATCAAGGTCAAGGACGTGTCGGACCTCGTCGCGCGTCTGAAGAACGAAGCAAAGGTTCTTTGAGACAACCCAGGCAACAGAACAAGACAAACCACAGGAGAGATTGAGATGGGTAACGTTCTCGTGGTGGCAGAGGTTGCCGAGGGCAAACTCAAGAAGACGACGCATTCGTCAATTACGTTTGCGCAAAAAGCCGCAGCCGCACTCGGCGGGTCATTTTCGATTTTGGTGATCGGCGGCGGAGCTGCGAAAGCCGCAGCGGAAGCCCAAGGGTTTGGCGCGGCAAAGATTCTCGTCGTCGACGATGCCTCATTGGCCAATTACGTCGCCGAGCGATATGCACCGACCGTCGCGAACCTCGGTAAAGACTTTGCCGTCGTCGTGGGCACTGCAAGTGCTTATGGCAAAGACTTGCTCCCGCGTGTCGCCGCGCGCCTCAATGCGGGGTTTGCCAGTGACATCACCGACCTCTTGGTGAATGGCGGAAAACTCGAATACAAGCGTCCCATGTTCGCCGGCAATGCTTTTGGCATCTGTTCGGTCAACACGGCGATTCAGGTCGTCAGCGTTCGTCAAAGCGCATTTGCCGCAGCAGAACCCCAAGGTGGCTCGTCGCCGGTGGAAAATGCAGCCTTTGCCGGGCCGAGTCATGCGGCTGGACGCGTTGAATTCGTTTCTTTCGATCAGGTCAAGAGCGCTCGACCGGAATTGGCAGAAGCACGCGTCGTCGTTTCGGGCGGCCGAGCATTGAAAGAGAAATTCAATCAAGTGCTCGATCCGCTTGCCGACGTATTGGGTGCCGCGATGGGTGCCAGCCGTGCCGCGTGTGACGCTGGTTATGCGCCGAGCGATCTTCAGGTTGGACAAACCGGGAAAATCGTCGCGCCGCAACTGTATTTCGCCATCGGCATTTCGGGCGCCATTCAGCACCTCGCCGGTATGAAGGGCTCGAAAGTCATCGTCGCAATCAACAAGGACAAGGAAGCCCCGATCTTCCAGGTTGCCGATTACGGTCTCGAAGCGGACCTTTTCGCAGCCGTTCCTGAATTGACGAAAGCGATTGCAGCCGCCAAGGGCTGAGCGTTTTCGATTCCCATCCCGCCCGATTAACAATTCCAAACAGCTCGAGACAAACGTGATTCCAGCATCTACGACGGGATGGAATCCGTTTGTCTCAAGCGTTCGTCAAATCCCCAAGCGCATAACGGCACGCCAATCGAATGGCGTGCGCTTGTTTCGGCGTCAATGGCGTATTGCGATTGAGCCCCACGATGAACAACGTGTGTCCAGCTTTGAACCCGACAATCTGATAATACGGCCCTTCACCAATATGCAATTCGAACTGCGGCGAAGGATTTCCTGGAACTGCTGTTGCCAGTGTCGCAATCGATGACGCGACGAGCCCTGACCCGGCCAAACGCGTTTCGGTTTCATGTACCGAACCTGCCAAAGGCAAACCTGCCGCGTCGGCAAGAAAAACATTGACCGCCCCGGTGGCATCGCCAATCCATTGCACGATTTTTTCGCACCGCTCGAGCATGTTCTTCACATTCGTGAGATCAGGCAATCGCGGCAAGGTTCGCGATGCCTCGCTTGGCGCTGAACCATCAATGCTTGGTGGCGCCACCGATAACGAAGGCATTCCCGGAGGTCGCGGAAGAACGGCCGGCTCAACGGCTGGCTCGACTGGCGCCGCAATTGGAGCTGCGTTTGGCGCGGAAAACGAGACGAGCCCTGAGGGAAGCGCATCCGACCCCGACCCTTTTTTCGCTTTCTCATCCGTGGAAAGCGACGTCGCCGCTGCAAGCGCATTCGAAATGTCGAAGTTAGACGAGGAGCGGGATCGGGCCATCGTCCTCCTCCTTGTCGCCGTCTGGTCCCGCGATTCGATCGAGTACGTCCGTCGCCAGTTGATCAAACAAACGCGCCAAAGGTGGCGGACGTTTCTGCATCAACAAGAGCGGCGAACCTCGCAACGAAGCCTCCAAAAACACATCGTCTCGCGGGATCACACTGTCGAAGATCAACCCATCCGGAAACTTGGTCCACAAAGTTTCTGCCACTTCGAGCGACGCGGCAGCGGTCCGGTCAAACATGGACAAGACAATCCCGAGCAGCTTCAAGTTCGGGTTTTTCTCGGTACGAATTTTTTCCACGAGCGCCAAAAATTGCCCCAGCGATCGAAGCGCCAAAGGCTCGGCTTGCAGCGGCGAAAGAACATGCGTCGAGATCTCGAGTGACCGCGTGGTCACTTTGCCGAGTCCGGCAGGACAATCGATGAGCGCCAAGTCGAAGTCGCCATGCAACTGCTTGAGCATGTTTCCAAGGACGCCTGCGCGGGCGAGCGCATCTTCGAAGCCCGCGACGGTTGTCGGATCCACGCGACCCACGCTGAGCACTTGCAGTTGTGGATCTCGCGTCTTCATCAACACGTTCGTCACGTGCTCGTTGCCCGTTAAAACCTCGGCGATTCCCGGACGAGCACGATCGGGCAAACCCAGGGACAAACACAAACTGCCTTGCGCATCGAGCTCCATCAGAAGCGTGCGATTGCCGGCACGCGCTAGGGCAAGGCCAAGGTTGAGGGACATCGTGGTTTTTCCCACGCCTCCTTTTTGGCTGGCCACCGTGATGATGTGCATGCGTCTCCCAGGTGTTCGCGGCGTGAAAACAACACGACTCCCATGAGAAGTCGGGATCGCGAGGCATCGTAACAAATGCGCGCACGCAATAGTCAACGACGTGCAGGGCGAACTAAATCAAGCTGACGCGCTTCATGAGCGACCCACAAAGATCCGACTGTGGATTCCGTGCACGCTCGATGGCCAAACCCGTCCGCAAAATCGCGCTCGCCGTTTCAGGATTGCCCAGTACCAGATGGCAAACCCCGAGCATTTCATGATCTCCAGGGTCACCAAAATTCGAGACCAACTCCGTCAAAGGACTGAGAGCAGCTTGATGCGCTTCCACCATCGCCGGCGTTGCTCGCTCCGGATCGGGTGCACCTTTGGCGAGCACCATGAGCTTCAAAGCTTGGCGCTGATCTTCCGGTCGGTGCGTCGTGAAATCCGGGCTCGAGAACAGTTCGCGATATCCCGCGTAGGCTTGGTCGAGGTTTCCTTCGCGTGAAAGCTTGATGATGTTCTTGATGGTTTGAACCAATTCGTCCTTGCTCGACATCGCTGCCAACATACACAAGTGGCGCGCTCATGGGGAGGTCACGTGTGGGTGATCGACGTATTGATGTAGCGACAAAGATCGGAAGCATCGCACATGAATCGGGCCTATGATCAGCGCCGATGTTCGTCGACTTTTTGTACGAGCTGCGCGCTCGAAAAGTGCCTGTAGGAACACAAGAAGCCCTCGCTTTGAGCCAAGCGCTCGCCGCGGGCGTTCATGAGTCTTCGCTCGATGGGTTTTACCACGTCGCACGAGCGCTCTGCGTGCACTCCGAAACGCAACTCGACGACTTCGATCTTGCCTTTGCCAAACACTTTCGTGGTGTGGCCGTCGAAGCCAAGAAGATCGCGGACGAACTCCAAGAGTGGCTGAAAAATCCCAAGAAAAAACGCGAATTGACGGATGAAGAACGCTCCATGATCGAAGCGCTCGATCTGGAAGAAGTGCTCAAGCAATTCGAAGAGCGTTTGAAGGAACAAAAAGAACGCCACGACGGCGGCAATCGGTGGATTGGAACGGGTGGAACGTCTCCGTTTGGACGGAACGGATTTCATCCTTCGGGAATCAGCGTGGGCGGAGGTTCAGGGGGACGAAGCGCCATTCATACCGCGGATGCTCGGAAATATCGTTCGTACCGGACAGACCTGACGCTCGATGTCCGACAACTCGAAGTCGCCCTACGCAAGTTGCGAGGTTTTACCCGGGAAGGCATCGACGAAGAATTGGATATCGAAGGAACGATCGACGCGACGGCTCGAAACGCCGGGGAACTCGAAGTCGTGACGCGACCTCCGCGTCGGCCAAATACGCGTGTCATTTTGATGATGGACGTCGGCGGATCGATGGATCCGTATGCACACACGGTGTCGCAATTGTTCAGCGCGGCCAAACGCGCCACGCATTGGAAAGAACTCCGGACGTATTACTTTCACAATTGCGTGTACGGAAAAGTTTTCAAAACGGAAGGTTTCAAAGACCCCGTCTCCGTCCGCGATTTGGTGCACGAGTGCGGAAAACACTACAAGCTCGTGATGGTCGGGGATGCCTCGATGGCCCCCTATGAACTTCTTGGTTCAGCAGGGTGGGGCGAAGATGCGCATGTCGCAGGCATCAAATGGCTCGTCATGTTGCGTGAACATTTCGAGCGGAGCGTATGGCTCAATCCGGATCCTCCGAGCGCCTACTCCATGGGCACGGCGCAAGTGATTCGTGATGTTTTTCCGATGTTTCAATTGACCCTCGAAGGACTCGGCGAAGCTGTCGCTGAATTGGTGCGGGGAAGTCGTGTGCGGCGATAAGAATTAGGTTTGGCACGGACAAAACCGTTCGAAACGGAATACGTCGTTTCATTGGTTTTTCGCGAAATGCCATTCCAATGACGAACGCGTGCTCGATTTGCTGCTTGGACCGAATTCGTCCGTGCTGACCCGTCAGTCATCCGTTGGGGGCGCATTCAGAAATGTGCATCGTACCCGCGCACCACCTTCGGGAGCTCGCTCGATGAACATGTCACCGCCATGCACGCGCACGATGGATCGACACAGCACAAGGCCGAGGCCCGTCCCCGTTGACTTCGTCGTCATGCCGGGCTCGAAAAGCCGCTCCATGACTTCCGGCGCAAACCCAGGCCCGTTGTCGTCCACTTCGATCTGCCATCCGTGCTCGCTCGGACGCACGCGCACGATGATCATCCCAGACAAACGATCTGCAAACGCGCCGATCGCATTGTTGAACAAGTTGGTGATCAAACGTTCAACGAGCAAAGGTTCGCACGAAACTTCGAGGTCTGGCGGCGAGATGTCCACGTCGATACGTACAGACGAACCGTAGAGGTTACGTTGGGCCGCGTTGACGACATCCGCGATGCGACACGTCTCGCGTTGAATAGGTTCGCCGCGGACGAGACGCAACACTCGCTCGATCACGTCTTGTGATCGGTGCAGTTCCGCTTCGGCCGCATCGAGGTGTTCGATCAACCGCTCGCGTTTGTCCAGGCTACGTTTGGCCAAGAAGATCGACGATGACGCCGCAGCGAGCATGTTGCGCAGTTCATGCGTAACGGCCGCTCCGAGTACGCCGGCAACGTCGAGAGAATCTTTTCGGGATGAACGATTTTCACGATCGGCGGAGGACACGACACCAAGTGTACGAGGGTCTTCGTTGCGCCGACGCACATTCGCACGTGGGTGAAGCTTCTCGAAATGCCCTCACGCTTTGATGAATCAGGTCCCCGGCGACGGCGTGGTCCTTGTTGACGGGCGTGTCTGGATCGACACACACGCCGCCGCCGGGCGACCGAGCAAAAGCGAAGTAAGCAAAGTGTGGAGCGCTCACACGCTCCGTAAAGCAGACTCAGCAAGAGCGATGCCGAGCTTTAAATCAGGGCGAAAACGTCACGCACGCCTCAGGTGCGTAACGCGCCCCCTGACACGCGTGTCGCACTGCTGTGGAGCCACGCGCGCACTCGTGAGGCATGGACATACCTCGTCACTCTGCGTCGAGCGTCAGCTCCGGCGGAACTGCTTCTTGCACCGGTTCGGGCTTCACTTTGGCGACACGCAGCGCGGCCAAATCCAGCGGTTGCAGGCGTTTGTCCGCGGCGCCTCCGAACAACTCGAGACGCACACTGCGATGCGGCGGGGGCGTGACTCCGTCACCAACGATCACGGCTGCGATCTCCGAAGCTTTCGCTGCTCCGGTACCCGTAATTGCGACGAGCACATCGATCGAAACGAGATCTCCCACGATGCCTGCGCGATGCAGCGCTTCTTGGGCTTCCGCTCCGCCAACTTCAGCGTGCAAGAGATATTGCCGCACATCGATTGTCTTTCCAATCCCTTCGATGTTGCGCCGAATGGGCAAGTTCGTCGCAGCCATGGCCTTGTTCACGCGCTCGGCAAGCAAGTCTTCGGCTCGTTGCCCGGCTGGTACGTCGAGGGCTGCACGGGCAAACGCGATGACGTAACGCGCTCCCACCACCACGCGTGAGATCGACGGATCGTTTGCACCGAGAAGTGCTCCGCCGAGGAAACGCAACCCGGCGGGGCTAGCTTCGTTCATCCGTGAAACAATTGCTTCGAGCTCCAACGGATCGACTTCACGCGCGAGACGCATGTCGACGTATTCATCGAGGCTCACGACGCCAAGGGACAGGGCCGGGCTGAAGGTCATGTCGGGCTTGGGATGAAAGCCTTTCGTGTGCACCATCTGTTCAGCGATACGTCGAAACACGCGCGGCAATTCACGCACCACGTCGAGGTGTCCGAGCAACGCCATCGCTCCGGTTTTGGCAAAACGGAAACGATACCGATGTCCACCGAGACCCACGGGCGGTCGAACTTTTGCGGGAGGTTCGTCTGAAATCGCCGGTGCCGTCACGGTCACGGGTGTGGGTTCTTTTCGTTCGTCGATGAGCGGCAGGCGTCGTTCCGATCCGAGTTTGGCCAGGAACGTCACGCGTTCGTTGCGCATCTGTGACATGTCACAAGCCACGCCGCAGTCGTAACAAACGAGCCTCCGTTTGTCCGTGAGCGCATCTTCGACGTTCGTGTGATGCACGAACATGCCTGCCGCTTTTCCACACGGTGGACTGAGGCGACTTTGCAGCGCCTTTCGATACTCGCGCGCCAAAAATCCATCTTCCAAACCCACGTCGATGTGGTCCCAAGGCAAACGCGCCGTCACCGGAATCGTCCCGAGAAACTTGCTGCGATCGATGCCTAGCGTCGTGAACGCTTCTTCCCACACATCGAGGCGCAAACGTTCGTCCCACGAGTCGAAGTGAGCGCCATGTTTGTAGGCATATTCCAGCACGTCGCAGAGCGATCGATCACCTCGGGCAAACACGCCTTCGAGCACACTGGCCACAGCCCCGTGCGTCTTCAGTTTCACCGCTCGATATTGCTTCACGGTTTGTCGCAACAGATTCTGCTTGGCGGCAACTTGTTCGAGCGAATCCATCGCGGCCCACTGAAACGGCGTATGCGGCTTCGGTACGTGCGTGGAAACGCTCACTGTCACTTCGGCGTTTTTCTTGCCAACTTTTCGGCCCACTGCGGCCGCGCGCGCCCCCATGTCGACGATCGCCGAAACGTCTTCATCTTGCTCCGTGGGCAAACCGATCATCGAGTACAACTTCATGCGATCCCACCCGCGTGAGAACACTCGTTCCGCTGTCTCGAGCAATTGTTCCTCGGTGACGTTCTTGTTGATCACATCGCGCATGCGTTGCGATCCCGCTTCCGGGGCAAACGTTAGTCCGGACGCACGCACGCGTCGGAGCTCATCCAAGAGCTCGGCATCGAGGCCATACGCACGCAAGGACGCAACCGACAAACTCACCCGTTGTTTCGTCAGTTTGTCCGCGATCGTTTTGATGAGCGGCGAGATACACGAGACGTCGGCGGTGCTCAGCGCCGTCAGCGACACTTCGTCGTTACCCGATGCTTGCACCGCTTCGAGAACCGTATCGATGATCTGTTGCGGATCTCGTTCGCGGATCGGTCGATAAATCATGCCCGCTTGGCAGAACCGACATCCTTCCGTGCATCCACGCGCGACCTCGATCGACACGCGATCGAAGATCGCTTCCGGCCCTCCTGTGGGGCTTTTTGACGGAAACGGATACTTGTCGAGGTCCACCAACGCGCGACTCACCGGCATGGGCAAACCTGGTTCGACCGGACCAACCACAACTTGAAAGCCCGTGTCCGGATCGAGTTGTGTTTCGTAAAGTGACGGAACGTAAACTGCACCAAGCTTCGCCAGGGCGATCAACCGTTCGCGTCGCGAGGCGCCTTCACGTTTCAAACGTGTCCAGGTCAACGAAACTTGTGTCGCCTTTTCTTCGCCATCGCCAATGACAAACGCATCGATGAAGGCTGAAAGAGGCTCGGGATGTGTTGCGGTGGGACCTCCCGCAATGACCAGCGGGTCATCGTTGCCGCGATCGTTTGCGCGCAGAGGAATGCCGCCCATGTCGAGCATTGCGAGGATGTTCGTGTAGGTCAGTTCGAATTGGAGAGAAAAACCCACGACGTCGAAGTCACGCAAGGCATGGCGTGTTTCCAGGGAAACGAGCGGGATTTGCCGCGCGCGGAGTTCCTTTTCGACATCGATCCAGGGCATGTAACAACGCTCGGCCAGCGTCCGAGGATCGCGGTTCAAGATGTCGTAGAGAATCTTGAAACCCAGATGGCTCATGCCAATGTCGTAGACGTCTGGGAAGGCAAGACAAA
>JBGAOI010000159.1:0-12126 GCA_044221885.1 Polyangium sp. (in: bacteria) | reverse complement strand
CCTGCCACTCACCCTCTTTGTCTCCCGTCTGCACCATGTCACCTGTGTGCAGGAGGAAATCCGCCGGGAATTTTTCGATCATCCGCACGATGCCCGCGTGCATCGAAGCGTCCGATCGATTGTCGCCAAACACGACAAACTTGAACGGCTTGTTCTCCGACGGTGCCGTCGTGAAACTTACGCCCGCGCTCGAGCTCGCGCTTGCACTTGCACCTTCCGCACTGCCAACAATGACCTTGTACTCGTACGTCGTTCCAGGTGACAAACCATCGAACCGTACCGAGTGAAACTTCTTGGCCGACTCGGAAGAACGCGTCGCGTGGAAGTTCCCCGGACCCGTCATGTCGACGGTGATGGTTTCTGGCGTCGATACTTCAACTTTGACCGTGACTGCTTTTTGTCCCAGCGCTTGAAGGTACGGTCCTTTGGTAAACGACGCCGCATCGGCGACGTTTGGCAGGGCAACCACCAGCGCGCCCAAGACAAACGCCATCGCCAGGGAACCCACGCGCGAGAGCTTCCGTCCTGACGTCGGTGCTTGCGACACAGCGACGCGACGAAAACCAAGGTGTGCATCATCGCGTGACAAGGCATCCATGAGATGCGCCTCCGCACATTGACGCGATCCGAAGGGAAACGAACTACAAGATTCCGTCGACATTACGCACCGTCATTGGCATCATGCACGCCGTAGCCCGAGGAATCCAGGGAACCACATCGATGGCGCAACAAGCGGATGGAGAGCCTAAGGAGAACTTCGGGATAGTTCCGCCTGCGCCTCAAGAAACACTTCCTCGCCAGTTTGGCAAGTACACGCTGCTCCGAAGACTGGCGTCCGGAGGCATGGCGGAAATCTTCCTCGCCCTTCAACGTTCCGCGGGCGGCTTCGAAAAACTCATCGTCATCAAGCGCATCCTTCCCGCGATGAACCAAGACAAAGCGTTCATCGAGATGCTGCTGCACGAAGCTCGCGTCGCAGCGTCGATGTCGCACCCGAACATCGTCCAAACGTTCGACGTTGGTCAGGTGGACGGGACGTACTTCATCGCGATGGAGCACATCCACGGCGAAGACATCCGCTCCATCGTGCGCGGTATGCGCAAGAAAAACCTCTCGGAATTCCCGCTCGAACACGCCATCGCCATCACCATCGGCATGTGCGCCGGACTCGCGTACGCCCACGAGCGACGGGATCTCGAAGGTCGGTCCCTCAACATCGTGCACCGCGACATCTCGCCGCAAAACATCGTCGTGACGTTCTCGGGCGACGTAAAAATCGTCGACTTCGGCGTCGCCAAGTCGTCCCGTCAATCGGGTGAAGACACCAAAGACGGGCAACTCAAAGGGAAAGTACCCTACATGTCGCCCGAACAAGCCGCCGGTCAAAACATTGACTGGCGTAGCGACATCTTCGCCGTCGGCGTTCTTCTCTTCGAACTGTCCACGGGCAAACGCTTGTTCAAAGGGGCCAGCGAGTTCGAAACGCTCAAGCTCATCTGCGAAAAAGATTACCCCCGGCCAAGCGACGTAAAGACCGGATTTCCCCCGGCGCTCGACCGCATCGTCATGAAGGCGCTCGAGAAGGACCGGGAAAAACGCTACCAGAGCGCTCGCGAAATGCAGAGTGACCTGGAAGCGTTTGTCCGAGAAGAACGCATTCCGGTTTCGCAAATCAGCCTGACCCAATGGATGCAGTCGCTCTTCGAAGACAAACTCGCCCAACAAAAAGAAGCCCTGCAAGACGTCAAGCAACTCGCCGACATCATCGCGGTCCAACAAGGTTCGTCCTACGAAGGCAGCAACACGAGCGCTGGAACATCAGCAACCGGAGGTGCGACGGCCCCGGCTCCGAAACGTTCGAGCGTTGGACTTTGGCTCGCGCTTCTCGTGGTTACCGCCGGTGCCGTGGGCGGCTTTTTCTACATGCGAAAGCAAGCTTCCGATCGTGAAGCCGCTGCCCTCGCCAGTCGCCCAAGCGCGGAAGTCGTCGCCAAGCCTGCCGAAGCCAAGGGCTCGCTCGATCTCAAGTGTGGCGGGGAAGAAGGTTGCGCCATCTGGATCAGCGGGGACCTACGCAAAGAGGTCACCCCCGCAGTCGTCACAGGTTTGCCCCTTGATACGGACATTCAAGTCAAACTCACCCACGAAGGGTTCGAGGCGTACCGCGAGACGGTCAAACTTACGGAAGCAGCCCCAACGCGCACCATCGCCGCCACGATGAAGGCCGGCTCGGTCACGGTCGTGCTCAAAGTGATTCCGATCCCGAACATCTGGCTCGACGACAAACCCGTCAAAGGCAATCCGACGACGCTCGAAGGACTCAGTGCCGACGAGGAACACAAGCTGGTGTTTCAAGCGAACGGGCACATCCCGAAGACGATCAAGTTCACAGCCAAACAGGGCGAGACCAAAACGATCCAAGAGACGCTCACCAAAATCGATCCGAATGCCAAACCCGGAGACCCAGCCGGAGGCTCGGGGACGCCTGCGGGTGGCGGCGCGACGGGCAAGGTACGAGTCACATCCAAGGGTGGGTTCTGCAATGTGACCATCAACGGAACGGGCTACGGATCGACCCCGGTCGAAGCCGTCGTGAAGGAAGGCTCGGCACGCGTCACCTGCAAGCCCGACGGCGGGGGCGCGTCGCAATCGCAAGGCGTACAAGTCAAGGCGGGCGACGTGGCCCGAGTCACCTTCAAGCTGTAGTCGCGACGGTTCGCTTGCGATACCGCAGACGCGTCACGGGCAAACCATCCCGAATGGCGTGATGTTCACGCGGACTTCGAGCGCCATACGGGTTCTCCACAAGACGCGCCGACCCTTGGACATCTCCGGCAGGTTCGAAGGCTTGGTGCGCGCTGATCTGAGCCTCGTATTGCTCAGCGCGTTCTTCAACGTCGGTCTGCACGTAGAACTCACCGCCTGGCTTCAACAGCCGAGCCACTTGATCAAGTAGGTCGGGGTTCATCACAAGCCGTTTGGCGTGTTTCTTCTTCCACCAAGGGTCGGGGAAGTGCAGGTAAAACACCTGGACACACCCATCGGGACGAAGACGCGTCAGCGCCTCCCGTGCATCCGCATTGAGAACGCGCGCTCGAGCGCCCAGGCCATGCTTCTTCAACCGCTCATCAACGATGGACGACCACTTCAGTCGAATCTCCAAGCCCAAGAGTCGTCGGTCGGGCGCGGCTTCGGCACGTTCAAAAAGAAAACCACCTCGCCCTGGACCGATCTCGATCTCGACAGGACCTTGGCCTGGCATGAGGGAATCGATGTCGACTTCGCCTTCCCCGGGAAAACGAGCGGCATGAGCGTAGGGATGATTGGCTCGCGGTTGGAACACCATGACGGGCGCCAAACAAGCACACTGGCGCGCCGTTGGGTAGCGCTCGTGGTGGTATCGTCGCGCCCGTGACTACGCCTGGCGAAGGAGCCAACGAACCGACCGACCGCGCAGCGACGAACGAACCGACGTTGCCCATCGCTCCGTACATGCGCCGCGCCGAACGAGTCTCGCAGGTACTGCGCTCGGTAGGTGCACGCATCCATCCTTATGTGTTTGCCGTGTTCGCCAGCGGCACCCTTGGGTTCGTCGCGATTCGCAAAATCCTGGCCCGGGCCGAACACCCAGCCCTCCCTCTCGACGACTCCTTCATCCACCTCCAGTACGCCAAGCGTTTAGCCGAGGGTGGGTTCTTCTCGTACGTACCCGGCGAAGGGTACACGACCGGGGCAACGAGCTTCCTCTGGCCGATCCTGCTGGCCCCGTTTCATCTGCTCGGACTGCACGAATTGTCGCTCGTCTGGGCCGCTTGGTTTTGGGGAACGATCGCGCATGCGGCCCTCGCCGTCGAAGTGATGCGTTTGTCGGAACGCTTGGGTGGACGCGATGTCGCCGCAGCAGCGCTCCTCATGAGCCTCGTGTTTGGCGGGTTCGCTTGGTTCGCGTGGAGCGGCATGGAGACCATTCCGTTCACCTGGCTCCTCGTCCGAACCGCGCGAGCATCCGCGGAACTGTGTGAGCCTGCCCCCGACAAACCACGTGTCACACCGACCGAGGTTGCTTTGCTTGGTGTCTTGACGCCGCTTCTACGTCCCGAAGGCTTCCTCGCCTCGGGCATCGCTTTTCTTGCCTTAGCCCATCACGCGATCTCCAACAGAGGTTGGCGTTATCGCCTGGCTCCGCTCATTCCGCTTGTTGGTCCCTTGGTCGTGCCGACCTTGCATTTCGTGTTCTCCGGACATGCAACGTCGGCGACCACCTTGGTCAAATGGCTTCCGGCAAACCCCGCGTACGATCGCGCTGGAGCTCGAAGCTTCATCGAATCCAACGTTCGCCTGCTCTTCTCGAGCGTCCTCGACGGTGGCGATTGGTCCTGGCTCTTCGTCCCCGAGGGACACTTGTTGCTCGTACTGGCGGGTATCGTAGCCCTCTTCGTCTGCGCCTTTCGCCAACGACTCACCGTGCATGCTCTTTTCCTCATGGTGCTCGTCGTTGGCACCATCCTTCCGTGCACGTACCTCAGTTTCTTGTGGAACCGAGTTCGCTACGTGTGGCCGTTTTTCGCCGGGCACTTCGTGTTGATTGCTTGCCTTGCCCGCGTCTTGGGTGATGCCGCAAAAGCGTTCGGAAAAACCAACCTCCCTGTAGCCCCGGTCCTTGCCGGCGTTTTCGTTGGCGCCCTCGCCGTCAAACTTCCTCGAGCCCTTGCCGACCTTGCGGAAAGTGCTCACGCCATCGATCGTCAACAGGTCAAGCTTGGGTTCTGGGCCCGCGAGAACCTTCCGAGCGACGCGCGCATCGGCGTCAACGACACCGGCGCGATCGCGTACCTGTCCAATCGCAAGACGTTCGACGTCTGCGGACTGACCACCGAAGGCGAAGCGTTTTACTGGACGCACGGCGCCGGATCACGCTTCGAGCACTACGAAAAGCTCCCGATCGAAAAACGCCCAACCCACTTCATCGTCTACCCACAATGGATGTCTTGCGAACCCGTTCTAGGGGACGAACTCCATCGCGCCACGGTGACCGATCAATCCATCCTGGGTGGACACACGATGGTCGCTTATGAAGCCCGCTGGGATCGGATCGGTTCGGGCGCGTTGCCCAGGGTCAAGTTGAGCCCCGACACCAAGGTCGTCGATGACATGGACGTCTCGGACCTCGAATCGGAAAAAGCGCACGGGTACACGCTTCTGAGCGGCTCGGATCACGACAACGTTGCCACCCTCTCGTTTCCACCGCGCATCAACGATCAGGACGACCTCAACCCGCTCGAAGTTGCCGACGGGGGTCGTCTCCGTCGGCGCCTCGATCATTTCGTCGTCTCTTTCCAACCCAACCGCCCCTCCACCCTCGTGATGCGCATCTCAGCCGATCAAGACACCGACCTTGTCGTACGCATGGCCGGCAACGACATCGCCACCACACACATCCCCCAAGGCGAATGGGTCGAACGTGAAGTTCGTCTACCCGCAACGGATCAAAACGACGTCGCGATCGAAGTGACCCCCAAGGACCCATCCCACCTCTTCAACTCGTTTCACTATTGGATCGTCCAGTAGCCACTACGGCACCTGCGCCGCCCGCACCTTCGCCTTTTCTGCCGCATGTTCGAGGGTCGGTCCGACCGCTCGTTGCACCCCCCCGTTGTCGAGTCGTCTTGTTTTTGCCGTACCTCGCAACGCGAACGCCCCAAACACCACCACACAGAACGCCACTCCAAGCATCAACCATCGCACCACCTCGCGGACCGTCGATGGTTTTACTTTCCGAACGCTTTCGATATGAATCACCCGCGTGCGAATTTGCTCGCCTCCCAGAACCACCACCGCTCGTTCACCTTCCGTGATCTCCAATTCCGCGGGTCCCACGAGCAAACGACCCAATCCGTCCTTCCCATGCAGACGCGCGCGAGCGTTTGGCGGGACGTACACTTTGCAACGAGTCTCCGCCACTTCGGCAATCACCAACGGACGTCCCCCAAATTGCGTCATGGGAACCGGCAGGATCGATGACTGTGCAGGACCTATCCAGCACGCCCGACCTTCGAGCAGATGACGCACACCGATCACATCCCGGCCCCGCACCACCACCAGCTCCAAGGCTCGGACAGTCCCCGAACGTAGCGGCTTTTCGCACGAGACCTGACCATGCTGAGCCGGTGAGCGTGACGCGCCGCCAACTTGCTTCCTCATGCGCACTCCCCTCGAAGTGCATCTCTTGGGCCGTCCCTCGAGAACCGGAAGCGCCCAACAACACCCTCCACTGTCTTGCGCGATGGACGGACCGCAGCGACCGTTGTAGATCCGGCAGGTGCGAAAGCGCTCTCTAGGCAAGACAAACTTGGAAGTTTCCGAGCTTACGCTCGGTACGTGGGGACTCTCCGGCGACGGCTACGGACCCATGGTCTTCGCCGAAGTCGACCGCGTCATCGACAAGGCCATCGCGAGCGGCATCACGCTCTTCGACACCGCCGATGTTTACGGACACGGCGCCATGGAGAAAAAACTCGCCGAGCGTTTGCCCAAGGACGACACCTACGTCGTCACCAAAATCGGCACCGACGTCGAACACAAACCCGCTCAAAAACGCTTCGACCCGAGTTACCTCCGCGATGCCCTGCTTCGTTCACGCGACAGACTCAGTCGCGACCCTCTCGACATCGTCCTCTTGCACAACCCCACCGAGCGCACGTTTACCGAAGGCGACACCGTCGAGTTCATGAAAGAAGCCGTCGCCGAAGGGTTGGTCCGAGCCTGGGGTGCCAGCATCGGTAGCGTCGCTGTAGGTACCGCCGCGATTCGAGCTGGCGCACAGGTACTCGAACTTGCGTACAACGCCTTCATGGCCACCGACCTGCATCAGTTATCGCCCGAGGTCACTCGAAGTGGCGCTGGAATCCTCGCGCGAAGTGTCCTCGCCCATGGACTCCTCACCGGCCATTGGAGCGCCGATCGCGACTTCGACGAAGGCGACCATCGACGCGATCGTTGGACCCGCAACGAACTCGCCCTCCGCATCGGCCAACTCGACGCCCTCCGCCCAACCGTTCGTGACGACATCCTGAACTTGCGCTCCGTCGCTCTTCGGTTTGTCCTGTCCAATCAGCTCGTATCGTCCGCAGTGCTCGGCCCACGCTCCGTCTTTCAACTCAACGCGCTCGTACGTGAAGCCGGCGCACCGCCGTATCTCAAAGACACCGCAATGGTCGAACTCGCCGCACGTCTCGCTGCCGCAGGTCTCGACGTCTGATCACCCAACCTCGAGTTCGTCTCGACGAGGAACGACATCATGCAAGGCGACGTCAAAGACACCGAACTGGAAACCGTCCTCGCGATTGCGCGTGAAGCCGCACAGCTCATTCGCTCCGTGTACGTGACTCCGTTTTCCGTCGAGATGAAAGGACCCAACGATCCTGTCACGCGTGCGGACCGCGAAGCGAATGCGCTCATCTGCCAACGCATCGAAGAGAGTTTTCCCGGAGCCGCCATCCTTGCCGAAGAAAGCGTCCCCGAAACCGCCGAAGAGATCGGCAAACTCCTCAGCCACGAACGCGTCTTCTTCGTCGATCCTTTGGATGGCACGCGCGAGTTTGCCGACAAGATCCCCGAGTTCGCCGTCATGATTGGCCTTGCCGTGCGTGGACGCCCCGTCCTCGGCGTCGTCGTCATGCCCGAACAAGGTGATGCTCTTTGCGGAAAGCTTGGTGCTCAAACGATTTCGTTTCGTGAATCGGCAAGTGGAGAACGCACGCCGCTACGCGTGTCCGACGTGAACGACGTCGCTCGCGCCAAGATGATGGTGTCGCGTTCGCATCGTCCACCGCTCATCGATCCGCTCGCTGCGCACTTGGGCGTCACCAACCAAGTTCCTTGTGGTTCGGTAGGCGTGAAAGTGTCGCGCGTCGTAACTGCGGACGCAGAAATCTACGTGCATGCGGGCCGAGGCGCGAAGCTTTGGGACACCTGTGCCCCGGAAGCGATTCTCGTTTCGGCAGGTGGACGCTTCACCGACCTCGATGGTCAACTCATCGACTACACGACATCCGATATTGCGATTTCGAACGGACTTGTCGCGACAAACTCCGTTTTGTTTGATCAAGTTTTGAAGGCTGTTGCAGCCGTGCGTTGAGCGAGAACGAGAACGAGAGAGAGCGAGTCGAGCGATGCGGGATCAAGCCAAAGTGGTGATCGTCGGTGGCGGCATCATGGGGTTGTCGATCGCGTATCACCTCGCAAAAAACCACGGCATCACCGACACGGTCGTCCTCGAACAAGGTTACCTCTGCGGAGGAGCCAGCGGGCGCAACGGCGGCGGCGTTCGCGCGCAATTCGGCACCGCGGAGAACATCCAACTGATGCGCGAAAGCATCCGGATGTGTCGCGACTTCGCGGCCGAGATGAAGATCAACGTTTGGTTTCGCCAAGGTGGCTATTTGTTTTTGGTTCGTACGGAAGAATCACGCCGACGACTCGAAGCCAGCGTCAAAGTTCAGAACGAATGTGGTTTGGGCACAAAGCTTCTCGAACCTCGCGAAGCTCAACGCATCGTCCCGGAACTCGACACGACAGGCGTACTCGCAGCCAGCTTCAATCCAGATGATGGGGTTGTTTTCCCGTGGCCGTTTGTCTGGGGCTACGCCGAATGTGCGTCGACGCTCGGTGTGGACATCGCCACATTCACCGAAGTCACGGGCTTTCGAACCAAGGGCAAACGCATCGAAGCGGTACTCACGTCACGTGGGGAGATTCGGACAAACCGTGTCGTGAACGCCTGCGGCGCATGGAGTCCGCGTGTCGCCTCGATGCTCGGGGTGTCCTTGCCCAACCGACCCCACCGTCACGAAATCTGCTCGACCGAACCTCTCAAACCTTGGCTCGATCCCCTCGTCGCCGACCTCTCGAACGGCTTGTACTTCTCGCAATCGATGCGCGGCGAGATCGTCGGCGGCATCTCGAATGAGGACGTTCCCGAAGGACTCGACATGGGTTCGTCGCATCGGTTCTTGGCGCTTTATTCACGAGCGTTGACGCGCGCTGTTCCAGTCTTGGGCAAAGTGAAAGTGCTCCGTCAATGGGCCGGTTGTTACGACCTCACGCCGGATGCAAATCCGATCATCGGCCCTGTGGACGAAGTCGAAGAGTTTTACCAAGCGTCTGGGTTCATGGGGCACGGGTTCATGATGGCCCCCGTCATGGGCAAACGCATCGCCGAGCACATCGCCACAGGAACCGACAGCCCCTTGTTTGACCGTTGGAACCTTCGGCGCTTTGCCGAGGGTAAGCTTCTCAACGAAACGATGATCATCGGCTGAACCGACCCAAGGCACTTCACGGCCGAGCGGGGCAAGAAAGCTGCGCCGACCGTACGGGACACCACCGACCGACCCTCGGATGTCACGAGGTGGTGTCGATCGTATCCATCGAATTGACACGCATCTCCGTGGGGAATAGCGTGCTTCTCGCGATCGCAAGCGGGTTGACGCACATGCACCCCAGGTTTCGGGGGCTCGCCTTTCGGTGGGGCGCATGGCTTCTAAATACTCGCCACTGCGTTCGAATTCGTTTCGCGCCGAGGTGGTTCGGGCCGTCACGATGGGACAAACCCAACGACGGTTTTTGGGCCTTGCCGAGGCCGCTTCTGAGGGAGCACCGGAGGAAGAAATGTTCCGCACAGCACGCTCGATCGACTCTACTCTTCGTTCATTGCTCGCGGGAGTTACCATGGCCGCGGGGCTGACCGTGGCCGGTGGCGCCATCGTTGGCTGCGGTGGCGATGAAAACGACCCGTTGACGCACGTGAAGAGGCTCTCGGATGCGTCCACGCGCGTACCCGCCGTCAGCCGTCTCATCCAGTTCTTCGAAGACGCAATGACGAAGGACAACAAGGACCGCAAAGGCCCGAACGTCCAACCCGTTCTCGACAAGATCGTCGAACCGCTTTCGCAAGTTTGCGTCGCCGGTGATCTCGACGAAAAAACCCAGACCAAGGTCGTCAAGTTCCTCTCGGACGCACGCGATGCCCGCGGCGCACCGTGCCTCATCAAGACGCTCAAAGACTACAAGCCCGATGGCACGGAAGAAGACGTGCGTATCGCCGCTCGTGGCGTCGCCGCGATGAAAGCCAAAGATGGCGCAGGTCCGCTCTTCGACGCCTTCTCGAAACTTCGTGCTTCCAAACCCAAGGCGGCCGCGATCTACCGCGACATCAACGAAGCTGTCGTCGAGATGTCCGACCCTTCGTGGGAAGCGCAATGCATCACGATGACGGCCAAGCCGATCGCCGACAAGAAGGACATGAACACGTACAACGATGAGAGCTTCTGGCAACTCACGTGTGCGCAAATCCTCGGCAATCTCAAGTCTGAGAAGGCCGTGCCAAACCTCATCAAGATCATGCTCTCGCCGCTCAAGGCCCAAGCGCAATCGACCGCGGTCAACGCCCTCATCAAGATCGGCAAGCCCGCGATTACGCCCACCTTGTCGCTGCTCAAGGGCGAAAACAACGACCTCATGGAGTACTCGAAACTCGAGAACATGAAGGTCAGCGCAGGCCCCGATGGCAAGGTTCCCGACGCCGCTCAGAAGGAAGCTGCCAAGTCGTACTTCTTGCCTGCTGCCGTCATCCTCGGCTCCATCGGTCGTGAAGACGCTGTCGCTCCGATGATCGAAGCGATTGGAAAGACAGACGATGCTGGAAAGGTCATCATCGCGCGCGAATTGCTCAAGATGCCCATCTCGGCTGCGTCGCTCAAAGCCGTGCAAGAGGTCTACGAAAAGGCGAGCCTCACGCTGACGATTCCGCCAGGCATGAACGGCCGCGGCGCACTGCTCGAACAATTCGGATACACATTCGACTCGAGCCTCGTCCCGTGGGTTGTCAAGGACACCCTTGCCCAAAAGGGCTCGGATGAAGATCTCGAAGAAGTCCGCGGCAACGCCTACGTGCTCGCCCTCAAGTTGGCGAAGCCGGAGAACCTCGAGGACGTGGACAAACTCGGCGCCCTCAAGGCCACGGGTGGCAGCACGATCGGCAAGGGCTACGAAAAAGAAGCCAAGGCCGCCAAGGATCTCCTCAAGGAATGCGCCGCCAAACTCGATTGCTACATGGGCAAACTCACCGATCCGAATGCGCATCTCAAAGACACGCAATTCATCGGCATCAAGGCCGCGTACATGGTCGGCATCCTTGGAAGCGATGCCGTCAAACCGAAGCTCATCGAGTTGATCCCGAAAGTCTCGGGTGACGCAGCCCGCTTCGTCGTGGTGCAAACCATCGATCACTTCTCCCCCAAGGGTGATCAGGCCGCTGCCGACAAGCTCCTCGGTATGCTCAAAGAAGCCGAAGACCAGAAGAACGCGACGAAAGCCGCGAACTACTCGTACTTCAAGCAGTTCGGCTACCGCCTGATCGCGCGTCAGTAAGCTCCAAGCTCACCCAACACCAAACCCCTCTCACCTTCGTGGCCGAGAGGGGTTTTGTTTTCCGGTACGTCATTCATGGGCGTACCATCCCGACGCTTTATGGTCCTGTTCGAGGTAACCCAGGGGCTCGCTGCGGGCCAATCGTTCGAGCTTCAGGACGAGGTCGTGCACATCGGACGCGCCCCGTCCAATGAGCTCGTCCTCGAAGACACCCACGTCTCAGGACAACACGCCCGACTCATCGCCACTGCCAATCGTATCGTGTTGCATGACCTGGCCTCGACAAACGGCACATGGCACGTACGTGGTGAAACGCGAGTCGCGGTCAAACCCGAAACGGGCCCCGTCGAAATCGAATCCGGCGACATCATTGAACTCGGTAGCGGCGATGTCGTCGCTCTCCGCATCACCATCCCAGAAGATGCCGACAAGGCCCACGTCGTTGCGGTTCGTCCGCTCGAACAGATCGTCCCCGCAGCCGACGCCATCGAACAAGACCCCAATCGTCTTGGCAAACTCTACACTGCGCAGAAACGAATCGGCGCTGCCGTCGACCTCGACCAAGTCCTCATCGAAGTCGCTGATGAGGCCTGGTGCGTCGAGCTTGCCCTTGGGCTCCTTGGTGCCCGCGGCGGGTCGCGCGGTGGGCACGTCCTCGACCGGGGCAAGTTCATAGGGCGTCGGCGGGTCGGGTTG
>JBGAOI010000158.1:0-12458 GCA_044221885.1 Polyangium sp. (in: bacteria) | reverse complement strand
AAAATACCCCATCGGCGATTGTCTTTGAATCGACCATAACGAACCGTCACGTATTCGCCATACAATATCGCCACCGCTGCTCGAGGGGCTTGATGGGATGACAAACCATCGAGAACGATATGGCGTGAATTGCGAATGACGATCGTATCTCGACAATTCTTCTTCTTGCACGACGCGTCCGGCTGCACCGTGGCATCTCGTCCCGTCGCGAAAATCGTAATGGGAGAAGAAGCCGTTCCGCGCAGTCCGTCGACGACGAAGCCAGCGTATTCGCCGTCGGCCACGAGCACCATGTCCCCGGGTGCTGTTGCCAATTCAATTGCGCGCCGAATTTCTCGACATGGAGCGCGTTCGGAACAATCGTTTTTATCGTTTCCTCGTGGTGAAACCGCAAATCTCCGACCTGCCACGTCGGGCCCTTTCCTCCCCATAAACGATCCCAGCGCTTCCGCAGCGCGCATGCGCTGCTCGAACACGCCTACTTTTCCGTCAGGTTCAGACGAAGCGCCAAAACGAGCACACGAGAGCATGCCCAATGCCGTCCCGAGTAGATACGGTCGCAACGCCATCCCGCCCCTCCTTCAATAAGATTCGAGCCGTCATTCCGATATGCACAACGCGTCCCAAGAGGGTGCGAGCGCCAAACGTGCCTTGGTCGGAACGCGAGCAAGACGAACCCAAACTTCCGCTGAAGACACGAATTTTGTTGACGGTCAAGCGCGTTCCATCATCCTCGACGTCCCTAGGATGATGCCGGGGGATGAACGAAACAGCGCCGGAGGTTGACACGTCCACGATGGCGGTGCTACGTGCCGAACTGCTGAATTCGCGGCGCATTGTGGCATGGTTGGTTCCAAGTCAAACAGTGATGACGGTACGAAAGCTCTGAGGGACAAACCATTACGTTGGGCTCAGCATTCGGGGAGAAAAAGCCGTGGCCGGTGAAAAATCGCGACTTCATTACGATTGCACGAAATGCATTGCATTCTGCTGCTCGATCTACGAACGGGTCGAAGTCACCGATTTCGACATCAAACGCCTTGCTGCGCATTTCGGAATTTCCGTCGAAGAAGCCACACGCAAACACACGACAGTGATGAGCGGCTCACGGATCCTCAAGCGCACCAAGGATCCGATTTTTGGCAAGTCGTGCAAATTTCTACATCCCGAAACTCGAGGCTGCACCATTTACGAAGGCCGCCCCAAAACGTGCCGCGAATATCCAGGCCGCACGCGCTGCGCCTATTACGATACGCTCCGTTTCGAACGCACGATCCAAGAGGATCCCACCATCATCCCCGTCGTCCGCCTCGTTTTCCGCAAAACCCCGTGAACAATACAGCTCTCGTGGCGCACTGCGGCATCCCAATGCGACGATAGCCGCACTTTTCATCCCCCGCACACATCTTCGAATTCGCCCATTGCTCGGCGCGCAAATGGCTGCCGTTTCCCTTGCGAACTGGGCCCGCCTCTCCGTATTCTGGAGAAATGGCGAAACTTGATCTGTCTTTCGATTCGGGCGAAACCAGTCTCGAAGTCCGTCACTTCTCGGTCCACGAGGCTCTGTCGACGCCATTTTGCGCCACCATCGTTGCCCGATCCAAACGCGAAGACATCGATCTCGAAGCGCTCGTCGGAAAAGCAGCCGGCTTCTCAGCCACGGGCAATTTGCTCGTACCGCGCGCATGGACTGGCGTCGTTTCACACGCCGAACAAATCGACGTCGAGCCCCCAACATCAGCTTCGCCGCATAGTTTGTCCACGTATCTCCTCCGCATCGTCCCGAACCTTTGGCTCCTCAACCAACGTCGCGGCAACCGCATCTTTCAGAAAATGACCATCCCCGCGATCGTCGAAAAAGTCCTCGGCGAATACGGGATCAAGCCGCAATTGAAACTGACCGAGCCGCACCCGGAACACGAGTACCGCGTCCAATACAACGAAACGGATTTCGCATTCGTCAGTCGCCTTCTCGAAGAAGAAGGCATTTCATACTGGTTTGGACAAACCGCCGGCCAAAAAGGACTCATCAGCGAGCTCATTCTTGGCGATGCACCCACACGCGGCGACGCTCGACCACCCATCCGCAACGCGGAAAACCCGAATCAACCCGGAAACAACGAGTGGATCTGTCGAGTCCACCTGACGCACGAAGTTCGTCCGGGCGCCGCAATGATTCGGGACTTCGACTTTGAAAAACCCACGTATTTGCTGCGCGGTGAAGCCGACAAAACGAAGAAAGAAGAGTTCTTCGAGCAATATGTCTACGAACACGGCGCATTCACCGACGACAAAGAAGGCAAACGACGTACGGATATTTTGCTGCAAGCCGAACGGCGCACGAAACGCCACGTCACCTACGAAGCCAACGCGTTTGATCTCGCTCCCGGCGTGATTTTCAGCATCGACAACCACCCGCGCGATGACCTCGATCCGGGCAAAAAACTCCTCGTTCTCGAAGCCATTCACGAAGGAACGACCGACGGTGAATGGACACTTTCCGGCGAAGCCGCGTTTGCCGATGTTCCCTATCGATCCGCGCAACGCACGCCTCGACCCAAAATCAACGGCTTGCAAAGTGCGTTTGTCACGGGACCCAAAGGCGAAGAAATCTACACCGATAAATACGGTCGCGTCCGGGTCCAATTCCACTGGGATCGCGACGGCAAGTACGACGAACACTCCACGTGTTGGGTGCGCGTGAGTCAAGGCTGGGCTGGCGCTGCATTCGGCATGATGGCTATCCCGCGTATCGGTCAAGAAGTGCTCGTAGGATTCTGGGAGGGCAACCCGGACGAACCCGTCATCGTCGGACGTCTCTACAACGGGAAAAACCGAGTTCCGTACAAGCTTCCGGACGAAAAGACGAAGAGCACATGGAAGTCGAATAGTTCCCCGACAAACGGCGGCTTCAACGAAATCATGTTCGAAGACAAAGCCGGCAAGGAACTCTTCTTCATGCAGGCGCAACGCGACTTGCAGAAGCTCGTCAAACGCAACGAGACGGAACGAACCGGTGCAAATCGTACGCAGATTGTCGGAGCAAACCGCTCGAGCGTGATCGGCGCCGTCGATACGACGCTCGTGGGATCCAAATACACGCTCGTCATGGCCAAACCCAAGGACATGAAGATCGAAGCGATGGGCGAGCCACAAGTCGAGAAACAAGAAACGATGATCGAAATGGTCGAAGGCAAAATCACCCTGACCACGGGCAAAGCCACGATCGTTCTCGATGGTGCGACGATCTCGCTCAAGGCTGACGGTGACATCAAGGTCAAAGCGGGCGGTGAAGTCGTCATTCACGGTGGACCTTTCGTGAAGATCAACTGCTAGGAGCCAAACCATGCCGCCTGCCGCGCGAAAAGGTGATCTCACGACCCACGGTGGAGTGCTCGTCGAAGGTTCGCCCGACGTCACAATCGGTGGAATGCCCGCTGCGCGCCTCATGGACAAACACGTTTGTCCGTTGCATGGCCCAGGCCCCGTCACGCAAACATCGCTCACCGTTTACATCAACAAGGTGGGTGCGGCGCGCGTCACCGACGCATGCACGTGCATGATCCCGTCGACGAGTTTGCCCGGAGCGAACAACCAAAAAGCCCAGCAAGCCGAATGGAAGTTCAAGGCCGATGGTTCGGCGACAAAGGAAAATAAGTACGGCACCGAAGGAGAAGGTACCGGAAAAACCCTCAAGGAAGCCTTTCGCAAAGCCAACGAACAGGCTCTCGACAAAGCCGCCGATCAGCTCATCAACGGCCGAGATCCAAAGGACCAAGCGTGGAAACCCAAGGTCGCGGTCGGGACAAACAAAGAGCTGTGGAGCGCGAGCACGGTGCCGAAAGGCCCCGACGGCAAACCCGTCGACAACTACGCGCAGTTTTTTTCCGGTGAAACCAAAGGTTCGCTTTCGGCAAACGCTGAATTCGAATCCGTAAGAAACATGAAGGCTTCCGCCGGCGGCAAGGCGGAAGTGGAAGGCTCTCTGTTCCGCGCCGCAGGCAAAGCCGGCGACGCTCGAGGTTGGGGCGAAGTCTCCGGCGAAGCCAAAGTCCTCACTGCAAAAGCAGACGCCGGCGCGGGAGGACAGTTTGCCGTGAAAGACGGCAAGCTCGATGCTGCCTACGTCGAAGCGGGAGCAGGCGCGGGCGCTTCGGTTGTCGAAGGAAAAGTCGAAGGAAAAAAGACGTTCAAACTTCCATTCGTCAACTGGGGCGTCACGTTTGGCGGCGAAGCATCAGGCGCACTTCTCACGGCGGAAGCTCGCGCAAGTGCGTACGCAGGCTACCGCGACGGCAAGTGGCAGATGGGGTTTGGCGCGAAAGTCGGCGCACTGCTGGCCGGCCTCGGCTTCAAATTCAACGTCACGATCGAGAAGCTCGATCCACCGGCCGAACCTCCGAAACCGCCAGGTGTGCCTGGTGTTGCTGGCATTGATCCCATCGCGATCGGATGCATGACGGTGCTCGTGGGAGGCATGCCTCCGCCGTACATTCCCGGTGCACCTGCCCCGGACCAACCCCCATCGGTGATCGTCGACAAGGTTGGTATTCGCAACAAAAGCCAAGCGCTCACGCTCAAGGCCGCCAAGCGTGCGGCTGCGCCCTTTACACCCATCAAGTGCGATTGGTGAACGCGATGGAAACAAGTTCCCACGAGCACGAAGAATCACCGCTCATCACGAGCGCCGCGTTTGCAGATGCACTCGATCGCCTTGTTGCAAGCGGTCGGTTGTATGCAGTGTTCGATGGATCCGAGACGCCGGACGTCGCGGAAAAAGCGCGTGAACTGGGAGAAAGATACGCTGTTTGTCTCTACAGACCGCAAGACGATGACGAAGAACTTGCGGATGTTGCGCCGTATCTCTTTCACGTGACGCCAGAACTTTTTCCGTGGGTGCGCGCGTTGTCGACGGAAGATCCTGCCGCATGCATCTTCGCGATCGCCGACACGAACATCGAAGGCATGCGTCGACATTGCCGAAGGTTTCTCCTGGTCCTGTCACCTGCTGGAACGAAGATGAACTTTCGCTTCTTCGATCCACGCGTTCTCGTCACGTGGCTCGACTGCTGCACGACACAAGAGCTCGATGATTTTTACGGTCCTGTCTCCGAGTTTGGAATTCCAACCGAAGATGGCTTGGGCGCTCTCTTCTGGAAACGTCGCGTCGAAGGACCGATGCGCCGGCGCACGGATCCGTTGCTCAAGCTTCGTCCAGCACAGATGCGAGCATTTGCCCAAGCATCGGATGAACGATTCGTCGATCGCACAGCGCTTTTTTTGCAGTCTGAATTTGCAGATGCGCGACAAGAACCGCGCGCGTCGCTCAAGCCATTCGTGGCCGATCAAATCGCTCGCGCTCGACGACATGGTTTTACCACGGAGATTCAGCTCGTGACGTATGTGGTAACCGCGTGGTTATTGGGTTCGACCTTTGATGAAGAATTTCCGGCCATACGAGAAACACTTGCGTCACCGACGATGTCGCCTGCCGACAAATCGACGTGGTTGAGTGAATTCACAGAAAAACTTTTCCGCACGCTTTCGGAGTCTTGAGCCATGGCACCTGGAGGATTTTTCTCGAATGCTTGGAACTCGGCCACGAGCGCGGCGAAATCGGCGGCAACGTCGATTGCCAACGGCGCATCATGGGCTGGGGGCAAGGTTGCCGACGGAGCGCAATGGGCGGGAGGCAAAATCGTCGATGGTGCGCAATGGACCGGCGATAAGATCGCTCAGGGAGCGCAATGGACTGGCGATAAGATCGTTCAGGGCGCGCAATGGACTGGCGATATGGCCAAGGAGGGCACACGGCGTGTCATTCGAGGCGTCGCGGACGGCGCATACACCGGCATCAGCGAGGACCTTCAGGCCGGTTATGACGCGGCAAAAGCGGTGAAAGGCGCTTTCGACAAAGTCAAAAGCGTTTTTACGAACAAACCCCCCGAGCAGCCATGTATCAATTGCACGGGCAAAGATGTCGATCACGATGGGGTTTTGGTCGGTTATCGCGAGGGCAAATGTGTGCCTTTGACGCAAAAAGGGCAACCGGTCACGCCGGACGATATCAAGGCGGCGAAACGCGCTGGATACAGCCCCTCGAACAATGCGGCGCACGATCCGGACGATCCAAAGAATCCGGCGAAAAACACTTCGGACGCGACCAAGGCCTGCTGTGCGAAATGCACGGCGGGCAAACCTCCGCGAACGATATTCTACGTCAATGGTATCAAAACGCCGCACAAGACCCATTGCGAGACGTTGAAACAAATTGGCGATATGACCTGTGCCAACGTCGTGGGCATTTACAATGCCACCGAGGGCGGAGGCATGGATGCCGTTCAAACGGGCATGGATCGCACGTTGATTGATCAAGCGGATGCGGGCCGGAAAAACCTCGCGCACGACGGACGAAATCCGGCCGTGGATACGCTGAGTGATCTCATTGTGCAAGAAACGCGAGCAGGCAGGCCGCCCGAAATCATGGCGCATAGCCAAGGCGGCGCCGTAACGAGTTTGGCTCTTTATGACGCCAACAATACGCTAAAAGCTGGGCCGCCGGGAACGCCGAATAGTGTGGCCGGAACGAAGGTCACGAGTTTCGGGGCGGCTGCGCCTTCGTGGGTTCAAGGGCCCGATTACACGCATTACGTGCATGTGAATGACTTCACGCCGGTCAATTTGGGTATTGGCGACCATCCTTCGGCCAAAGAAACGGGCGGCGGAAAACTCGTCAAGTTTTCCGGGGAACCTGGGGGACCGTTTGCCACGGATAAACTGGACAAACACATTATCGCCCATCCGACGAAGTACCACGGGATCGACGATGAGTTGTACTTGAAGATGTACGAGCAGCAAAACAAGGCCCCGGGCACTTGCGCTTGCGGCAAGAAGTGATTGCGTAATCCGGAGACGACGACGATGAGCAATACCAACAATTCCCCGGAACGAGACAAGGCGCAATCGCTCATGCGCAGCTACGCGCGCAAGCAAGGCATTTACGACGCTGAATTCGATGATTCGGGAAACGCCGCATTCGGCAGCTACGGATTCCGGCACGACGAAGAAAAGAAGGCTTTGGTGGGGCGCGTTTTCGTGGCCAAAGCTTGGATGCCAGGCGATCCGCCGGAATATCAAGATGCGTATCGAACCGTGGCCCGAGCGTTGAATGATCCCGCGATTGGCGGCCTGTTCGATCAAGGCGGCGGTTATTTTCGTCTCGACGAAGACAAACGCATGTATTTCCTGGAAAAAGATTTCCCGCTGGGAAAAACTGAACCGGCGCAGGTCGAAGAAGGAATGGAACGATTACGGAGTTTGGGGGCTACGTGGACGATGCGCTGGTTCGGGCGCGTTGCCGACGTGGCTCATGGTCGGGCATTTCCACCCGCCAAACCCGTCAAGCAAGAGGACCCTGACGACAGTTATTGACCGAATCTGAAAAGGACGGACCATGTCGCTGCTCGAGCTTGCTTTTGAAAACAACGAGGATTCGCTTTCCGTCCGTCATTTTGCCGTACGTGAACCGATATCCGGATTATTTGACGTCGCGATTCTGGCGCGCTCCCGCATGGTGGGCCTGGACATTGAATCGTTCGTCGGACGTCCTGCCGCCTTCATGATGATGGGTGGACCTTTGGGAGGCCCCCGGGCGTGGTCGGGTATCGCCACGCATTTCCAATTGATCCAAGCCGAACCCACAGGCCTGTCGTCGTATTACGTGCGTATCGCGCCGCAAATGTACTTGTTACGCCTGCGCAAACGAAATCGCATTTTCCAGCACCTCACGATTCCGCAAATCGTGCAGAAGATTTTGCAGGAATACTCGATCGTGCACACCATGCAAACGGTCGACGTGCACCAGGAACACGAATATCGCGTTCAATACGAAGAAAGCGATTTCGACTTCGTGAATCGCCTGTGCGAAGAAGAAGGCATCTCGTATTACTTCAAGCAAATTGCCCAAGGAACGCAATACTCGACGGAAATGATTCTGACAGACAAGCCAGAATCACGCGATGATCGTGCGCCGTTGCCTTTCGTGTACACGCCAAACCAGGATGCCCGAAAAGAATTCGTGCGCCATGTCAAGATTGCCCACCGCATTCGTCCCGGAGCCGCGGAATTTCGCGATTACGATTATGTGCGTCCCGACTTCCAGCTCCTCGGAGATGCCGAAAAAGCCAAGAAGCCGGAAGACTTTTACGAGCTGTACAAGTACGACCCCGCAGCGCTCGTGAAAGATCGTCGCGGCAAACCGCGTGTACCCGTCGACTTCGAAGGCGAATTGGTCGCGTCGATTGATCTGGCCGCAGCTCGTCGCGGCAAACGCCTTTTGACGTTCGATTCAAATGCGTACGATCTTGGCGCCGGGGTTCTGTTCACGATCAAAAATCATCCGCGAGCGGATATCTCGGGCGACCAAATTCGCTTCTTGTGCCAAGAAGTGCATATCGAAGGTACGCACGACGGCGAATGGAATTTGCAAGGCGTGGCAGCGTTTGTCGAGGAAAAGGCAAAAACGCGATTTCGTCCTGTCAAAACGACACCGAAGCCCGTCATTGAAGGTGTCGAAAGCGCCATTGTGGTTGGACCCAAAGGCGAAGAGATTCACACGGACGAACACGGTCGTGCGCGCGTGCAATTTCATTGGGACCGCGATGGCCAATACGACGAAAAGTCGTCTTGCTGGGTTCGCGTGAGCCAAGGCTGGGCCGGCGGAGCGTTTGGCATGATCGTTTTGCCACGTGTCGGACAAGAAGTGCTCGTCGGGTTCCTCGAGGGTGACCCGGACCAACCGATTCTCATCGGCCGGGCTTACAACAAGGTCGCCCCAGTACCGTTTGTCTTGCCGGACCAAAAGACGGTAAGCACATGGAAGTCGCAATCGTCCCCCAAAGCGGACGGGTGGAATGAGATCACGTTTGACGATGCCGCAAACAAAGAACTCGTCTACGTGCAGGCGCAACGCAATTTGTCGAAACTCGTCAAAGCCAATGAAAATGAGCGAACTGGCGTAAATCGTACGATCATCGTCGGGGCAAACCGTTCGTCGTTTATTGGCGCAGTCGATAATTCTGTGATTGGCAAACGTCACGTGGCGGCGGTAATGCCCCCCAAAGAAATCGACGTGACCAAAGGCGAAGAGCCACAAATTCCGCCCATGACCACGATGATGGAGACCATTCATCCGAAGATCACGCATACGACCAGCAAAGCGACGAGCATCATTGACAACAAAGACATCGTCTTGCTTGCGGATCGTAACGTTGTTTTCAAGTCGGGTGGCGACGTCATCATCGAAGGAAAACACGTTTACATCAATACGAAGGGTGTGGCCGGAAAAGCGCCGAAAGTGGAAGCCGGAGCATCCGATGGTGCGCGCAAGATTGCTGGCCGCACGCTAGGCGCCGTGCGCGAAGTGTTTGGACAACCCAAAGCGCAAGCCATTCGTCTGGCCATGCAGCGGCAATTCATTGGCTTCCGCCCACCGACGCGGCGCGAGATACTCATTGCTGGTTTGCCCGGAACGACTTCCGAACAAATGACGGCCCGGCGCAAAGTGGCGCTCGAGTTTTACAAGAACATGGGCCGCGCGTGGGACCGGAAAAACTTCGAATTGCGCGAGTACAACTTGCCCGCAGAAATGCGCGCCATCTTCAGCCATCTGACGGGAATCGACTTTACGCAGCCGATCAAAGTGGGTCCACCGCCGCCCGCCCCAGCGAAACTCGCGCAATGGCAAGTCCCCGGCGGAAACAAGGGTCAATATTTTGCTACGGCAACCGATCCCTTGACGCTCGGAATTGGGCTCTTGGGTGATGACAAAGACGGCAAACCCGTGGCAAAAGTCAGCAATGACTTTGCAATTCCTGGCGGTACACCGTACCTCATGTCGACAGCGTCCCCGAAACTGGATACATGGAGTACCAAAGGGACAAACCAAAAGACCAAAGGTGGCGCGATTCAATACTACATGGGTGATAATTCGCGCATCAACATGATTGGCCCGACGCCCAAACCCTGATCCACCATGGCCCAATTGCCCCTGACAAACCGAGCTGACTTTTTCGATGTGCTCGAACAAACGCGCGTCGAAGCGGAAGCTCTTGCTGCGCGAGGTTCCGGATTTGGTCCAATGAAATCCGTCGCGAAGCAACTCGAAGAAATGAAACGACAAACGGCAAACGGGAGAAATCCAACGGAAGACGAGCGCGACGCTGTGACGATTGGTTTGATTGCCGTGCGAGAATTCGAACCACCGACCAGCGAGTCGATGGCGGATCTCATTGAAAGACTCCACGAACTCAATGGCTATTTCCGGGAGTGGCCTGACCCGTGACGACGTCATTTCGTTTTCAGCATCGAATCGTCGCGCCGCCCGTGGGCAAGGACGCGTCGATTCGACTTTGTCGCTTGTCGCCTGTGGACAATACGATCGCCTATGTGCGTGAAGATGGTCCTGGAGGACAAACGGGGCTTTGGGTGGCCAGATCATTCGATGCGATGTCAGCAACGCTGCTCGTGCCCATGAAATCATGGCGTATCGAAGACGTGTCATTTTCGCCGGATGGTTCGCGAATTGCGTATCGCGTTGCGCCGCTTCTGGGAGCCCGAGGTACCGTTGGATGGGCCCAGGTGGACAAACCCGGCGAGATTCGCCGCGTGGATGGTTCAGGGTTTTCCTGGACGCCCGGCGGCAAAGCCATTTTGGTGGCGGATCCATGGAAGAAGACCCTATTTCGGTACGCAATGGACGAAGAAGCGCCACGAAAACTGGGCCTATTGGAGGATGACGCCGATCCTGCATTTCCGGTGCGTATTTCGGTTTCCCCGGACGGCGCGCATATCGTGTATACGGCAGGAAGGCACGCGGAAGATATTTCCGAAGTATGGATGATTCAGCGGGAGAAGGATGTTTTCAAAGGAACCATTCTGACCGAGATTCCTGGCGCATCAGCGCACATCTTACCATTTTGGTCGCCCAAAGGACGCACGTTGGGCCTTTATTGCGTGCACGAAGAGCAAGAAAAAACAGCCATCATCGTCGTGCCACAACTCGAAGGCGAAGGCATTGTGCTTTATGAAAGCGGCATTGTTGACGTGCTCGAAACACCGGCCTTTTCACCATCCGCGCATTACATTGCTTTTTTCCGGCGTGAATCGCCGCCAAACGAACGCGGTGAAGGTCCTACGAAGCTCGTGTTTTTGGATGTCCGTCAGGAAACGTTTTCTGCCCTTTCCGAAGCGGATGAACTAACGGGAACGCCAAGGTTTTACGGAGAAAACACCCTCACGATCGACGGTGGCTCGGTAGGTCACCAACTCATTTTCGACGATTCCCCGTGAGTCATGAAGAGAATCGTGCTACTTTGCGACGGCTGGAGAATTCACCATGGCGCTTGATGATCCGGATCTTCCCACCCAGGGTATTTTTCCCAACGCCGAGGAATTGAAAGATTGCCTTGCGGTGACGATTCGCCAACCACGTTCGGACCTCGACAGTTCAATCTTATTGCCAGACGGTTGGTATCAGCAGCCAGCTCCAACGGATCGCATTGATTTTTCGAAAGAAGCAGAATTCGCTCCGCTTGCTGCGTTTTCGGCGTCGAAAGACATGCTCCCGCCCATTCTTTTTACGATTGGCGTACGGCCAGCCCCCAAGAAGGGAAACGTTGCAGAATGGCTCGAGCGGCAATGTTATCTGCAACAGCTTGGCCTCGAAAAAATGCGGTTCAATAAATTCGCATTTGGATGGGCCGTCGACGCTTCGGCCATTCAAGCTAGCGATCTCGGCAAAATGAAATTGCGCGTCACGATGTTCGAAGATGGCGGTCGACTCTTTGTTTTGACTGGCATGGCACCACTCGAGATTTGGGACGCATGGGTCATTCCATTGTCGCTTTGTTTGTCCACATTCGAATTGCTCGAACCGAAGGGACAATCTGCTCCGCTCGGACCCAAGTACGTGGACGAAGCCGCCGAACCCAACCCTTGATTGGTGCATGAAGCGTCCGGAAATACCTCATTCTCTGCCGGGACACACGCAAAGAGCAAGGGGCTCGATGTCGCGACTGGGTTTGGCGGGGCTATTCATTGTCCATGCGTTGAATTGCCAACTCGTTGCGGGTTTGGAAGAACTCAAAATCGCGAACGACGCTGGAAATGGAGGCTCAGGAGGGAGTGGCGGTGGGGAATCGAGTTCGGCTTCGAGTGCATCGTCATCCTCATCGAGCAGCGGAGCACCCATTATGGGCGATATCGCTTGCGGCGGAGGAACGTGCCCGATCGGGGTGGACAGCGCATGCTGCTTCGATCACTACATGTCAAATTCTCCGCCCTATGAAGTATGCGTAACGGGCGCTCCGAGCGTGGACGATTGCAATACCGCCGGAGGCACGAATGGCTACGAAACACGCATTGAATGCCAATTGCCCAGCCATTGCCCGCAAGGCACT
>JBGAOI010000157.1:0-12468 GCA_044221885.1 Polyangium sp. (in: bacteria) | reverse complement strand
GCCGCAGCCACAGCCGCCAAAACCCAATCTTCTTCGGCCGGAGAATCCAATATGGCTTGAAGCTGGCTCCACAAAAACGCCAATCGATCGGCAGGCAATGACGCAAATGCCGTTGTCGCTCGTTGCCGCAAAACCTGCGACGAACCAAAGACCCAATCAAGCAACGTGCCTTCGAGCGGCTCCATCACGCCTGTGAGGCGTCCGAGCGCGCGCGCCGCATGCACCCACACGAGCGGTTCGGGATGGAGCAACAATGGCTGAAGAATTTGGAGGGTTCGTCCAACCAATTCGGGATTCGTATCCGGCGGCATTCCGCGCACGCTGATTTCGAGACATCGCGCCGCCAATACGCGACCTCGCAATGCGCCATGCGCGGGACGATGAATCATGGCATCGAATACATCGGGCGTGCTCCACAACCATTGCCCAAGCATGGGCACTTCGAGGGCACTTGCCCCGGCTTCCCAAATCAAGATTTCAAGGCGCGCTCTCGCTTCAGCATTGACCGGACGAACCAATTCGTCGTTGGTCCCGAGCAAAGGCGCACACGCCAGGGCGTCATACAGCGGACCTTCGACCACGCGAGCTCGCGCAACGGCTGGAATACGCGACGCTACGGAAGTTTCGAGACCGCCATAAAGAATGGGCGCAATCTGAGCATCCCGTCGCCATGTACTGGCTGCGCACCAAGAAAGCAACACGTCGCCGGCCGGTTCGCCGAATAACGTGGCCAATTCATTGCAGGCGTCGAGCGACTTCGTCAAAGGCGGAAGTTCACGCGCCAAAAGAGCCGCCGAAACGCGCATTTCATCAGGCAAGGGTTTTTCGAGTGACACACGATCGGCATTCGATCGAAAACGAACGTAGGCGGTTTCTTCGAGGTCCGGGTGAGTGGCGACATGAACCGCAAGCGACGACAAGGCGCGACGAACATCGACGGGTACGTACATAAGTTCAGCAGGATAATCCAAACCCACCGGCGTTGGGAAGAGAAAAATCAGGGTTCATCTTGACCTCTCAGCAGTTGGGCCCACCAAACACACGCCATAACCTAACTTCGGGAATGCGCTGGGGTTACTCGAGCGCCTGGACGATGAATTCGGTCCCCGTTGGATATATCCCGCAAAAAACGCCTTCGCCGTGATCAAAGACAGTCAGCTTATGGGAAACCTGATGCAGCGTCGTTGTTGGACCACGATTGCCTTTGGCGTCGATTTTTGACAAACGCTGGGCTAATCCGTCATAACTCATTTCGTGAAAATAGTTTGTCGTCAGACTCGAGGTCGGAACAAACCATCCGGCATGAAATTCGGCCGGAGTTGGCTCGCCAAACAGAGCTGTCAAGGGCAAACCCGTATCGTATCGGTACAAGTCATTGGTATAACCTTGCGGCGATATATTGAGGAGCACGGTGGTGGGGCCAGCCGACATAAAACCCCGGACCTCGGCTCCGGGCTGAAGTTGAA
This sequence comes from Polyangium sp. (in: bacteria), assembly GCA_044221885.1. Taxonomy (GTDB): domain Bacteria; phylum Myxococcota_A; class Polyangia; order Polyangiales; family Polyangiaceae; genus Polyangium. The sequence goes on along the minus strand of JBGAOI010000157.1, from coordinate 11,002 downwards.
TGGTATCCAAAATCGTACCGTCTTTTGCATAACGTCGATACGGGCCAGGAAATGTCCTGATCCATAACGAGCCGTCGACAACAGGCCAGGCGTAACCGCTGTAACTTCCTGGAGAAATGGGTACTTCCAGAATCCCATGCGGCGTGCCGTCGAGCGCAAAAGAGAAGACATGCACGGGTGCCGTAGTAAATCCGTTATCGGTATAATAAAATGCGGTTTGCACGCGAAGCTCGTTGTCGGCAACGATTTTGGCACTCACGAGCGTGGTATGGACTTTGGCCGGAAGTTTGTCAGGGTAATACACAAGCCGTCGAGCAAAACGCTTGTGGCCGCGAGAGTCAAATGCCACAACAAACCCATCCCATTCCACGGACCTATCGCCAAATAAGAGTTCGCCGTAACCTCGTCCGACGACGATAACGTCACCGTTTGGGGCGATGGTCAGATCGTAGGTGGTGTTGAAATCATCGTAGGTCGTCCCCAGTTTGACCGACCAATCCACAAGACCCGTCTCGAGGTCGATTTGCCCAAGGTAACGTGGCGGAGGGTATTTGGCTCCCTCGGGTATCGGTGGAAACGCCGTGAATGCCACCTTGTCCCCTCGAGCGGCCATTGCGGTCACAATCCATTGAGGATACCAGTAGCGAGCGCGTGGGGGTTGGCATGCCGAACCCGTCGAGGTCGTGCAATGATATTTGCTCGGATTGGCTGGATACTCAAAAGCACCAGAATTGGGGTCGATACAACCGCTTGACGATATCGCGAGAACAATCAACGAGGCATGTCGCAAACGCAGCATCATGCCTCAACGGTCAAGTTGACGAAAACTTACACCTGCACGCGTTGGATTCAGAATTCGCGATGTTGTTGCTTCAACGCGAGCATCATCACGGAATCACAATGCTTGGACAATCCATTCCGATCCGGAACCGGTATTTCGAACAAAAACGCCAATCCCATGCTCGAGGATCACGAACGGATATCCGACACCATCGATGGTCGTCGTCGGCCCCAATTGACCATTGGCGTCGACGGTCCGCAACCGATGCGACGTAATAAAATTCCCCATTTCGTACACGTACGATTGCGTAAGGCTCACGTTTTGCACGAACGTACCGGCTCCATAACCGTCCGTACGCGAAAAACTCGCGACTTGTGTCGGAGCGGCACCAATCTCATAACGCTGCACGGTGTTGATGTCCGAATTGTCCATGTAGTTGAACAAAACCGATGTAGGTCCGACAGGAAGGAATCCACGCATTGTAAATGGATCGACCATGGGTAAATCGAACGATTCGAGCTTGTCTCCTTCCTTCGAATAATGAGCCATCGAGTAAGGGTGTCCCCACACCCAGGACGAACCGTCCGCATAAGGCAATGTCCACCAAGCCTTGATGACATTGCTGGCTGCAGGATTGTTGTCGGGTAATTGCTGGCGATAGTTCTGCGTTCCGTCGTATCCCCATGAAAAAAGATACGCAGCATGCGCTTCGATGTTCTGCGCATTCAACTGGTGAAAATTGACACACGCGCGAATCATCGTCTCGTCCACAATGAGTTCCACACCAACGAATCGTGGTCTCACCTTTGGAGGCGGAGCAACATCCCAGGATTCGAAACGTCGAGCGAAATTGGTTTGTCCATTTTCTGAGTGGAGGGAAATCAAAAAACCATCGTATTGCCCGCCGCCTTCTCCGAGAAATCGTGTTCCATAACCTTGCACGACCACAATGACGTCGTCGTTTGGCGCAATAGTGATCCCATAAGCGGCGCTCGGTTCAAGGTTGTCATCTCCAAGTGGAGTAACCCACTCGATTTGTCCTGTACCGAGATTCAATTTTCCGACAAACAACGGGGACGTCTTGTCGATATTCCCAGGAGCCACCACGCGGCGCGCCACGAACGCGGCATGGGTCCCTCGAGCAGCAACATACGACACGGACCACTCGGGCATCCAGATGCGTGCACGAGGCGGTGGGCATGACGAACCCGTGGACGATTGGCATTGAACGGCATCCGGGTCGGGCGCGGGACCGTTCGGCCCGTTGATCGTAATGGGTGAATCAAAGACTTGGGCGTCCGGTTCAAGACATCCAAGAAGGAGGCCAAATGCAAAAAGAGGAGGCAAGCGAAGAGATTGCAGCATGAATGCTCAGACGAACGAGCGCTGCATTTGCTACAAATCAGGCGACATCGTACGCGTCGAAAACGCCGGCGTAAACCTGATCGACTTCGATGGTACATTCGGGAGATTCGAGCGTGAATTGTTGCCCTGCCCGATATTCGTGGAGCATCCAGCCACCGCCTTCTTCTTGGCGCGTGTACACTTCGAGAAATGGTTTGTCTTGTGCGGCCAAGATGTAATGCTTGAGCGACGGCAATGTGCGATAGTTGGTAAACTTGTCTCCGCGATCGTAGGCTTCGCTCGAAGGAGAAAGCACTTCCACGATGATGCGGGGATTGAGAAGCGTATCGATTTGCTCGTCCCGATACTGCGGGCGACCGCACACCACAGACGCGTCAGGATATACGAACCTGTCCGTCACAGGAATATGCACGCGCATGTCCGACGTGAAGACGCGGCACGAACGTCGCACGAATGCAACCGTAAACGCGCCGATGATGTTTGCCGCCACGTTGGCGTGAGGCCCTTTGCCTCCAGACATGGCGAAAATCTCGCCATCGGCAAACTCGTGCTTCTCGTCCGACGCCCTCTCGAACGCCAAGTATTCCTCGGCCGTCATGCGTAATTTGACCGCTGCTTCTCCCATACCTAACATTCTCCCTCGGTTCTTCTCCCCTGTCCAGAAAAATTTCACGCAACCACGTATATGACCTTGACGAACCAGCGTTCGCATGCGACGAACTCGGCCCATGAAGACCGAAGAAATCAAAGAGTTTGTCGTGACGGATCCGAACGAAACGAAAGTACGCACAGGGGGCTGTCATTGCAGAGCGGTGCGGTACGAAGTGACCATGAGCCTTCAGTTTACGGTATCGTGCAATTGCTCGATTTGCACGAAAGCCGGATATCTGTTGGCATTTGTCCCTGCAAACCAATTCAAGCTTCTCTCGGGTGAAGAGGTTTTGCGGGACTACCAATTCAACAAGAAAATAGCCCATCACGTTTTTTGTTCGACGTGCGGGATTCATTCGTTCAGTCACGGCATGTCACCGGATGGGAAAGACATGCGGGCAATCAATCTACGCTGCTTGGACGAGATCGACCTTGATGCGCTCACGCCGCAAAAGATTGATGGTCGAAGTTGGTAGTGGGACGGTTCACACGTTCGCCCCGATTGCCAGGCGATTCTGAATCACGCTACAAGCTTGTGGAACCTTGGGCCACCGTGGTAACGTCGTTGCGGAATGGCGAATCTTGGCAAAGGCTTCCTTCGACTTTCGAACGCAACGGGGATTCGGCGATTCGGTGAACAACTCACGTGGGTTCAGGAGCCGGACATTTTCCACATGCGTTTGACGGGTACGTTCGAGCTGGATGAGTTCAGCAAAATGATGTCGTGGCTCAAAGAATGGGCAACGGACAGACCTCGCGTCTTCGTCATTTGCGACTTGACGCAGTTAAAAAATGTTTCCTTGAACACGCGTAAATACTCGAAAACACAAGGCCGAGCGACCCCAGCAAATGCGGTAGCGGTCGTCTATGGTGCGTCCTTCGCAGTGCGCGTCTTGGCGGAAATGTCCATGCGCGCTCGTCGGGCCTTGGGAATGCCTGATGTCGCGGATGTCGTGTTCGTTTCGGGGGAAACAGAGGCATTGGAAGAAATCGAACGGCGGCGCGCTACACCTTGAGCTTCGGTTTTTTGAATCAAAGCAGCTCGGGTTTGGCTGGGTGAAAAACGGCGCGAATTCGGGCGACGTAGCCAAAATTATTCTTCCAAATAATCGAGATCCTTGCCGTACGTCTCTTCCATGGCGCGCAACGCAACGAATGCCGCGAGCAACGTAAAGGCCCCGACAACCATGGCGCTTTCTTTGACCCCCACAAGGGCCTTCAGCGCATTAAAACCGGATGTCAACAAAACCACTGCGCCACGCACGAGGTTCGGAGCGCTCGTTGTGGCTGTCGCGCGCAGGTTTGTCCCGAACTGTTCGGATGCGACCGTCACGAAAACCGCCCAATATCCCGCACCAAACCCCATCGCTACACAGATGCCGTAAAACATCGTGATGGATTGGGCAGCAATCAAGAAGTACAGGACAATCGCTGCAGTTGTGATCGCAAGAAACGTCATGACCGCACGTTTGCGACTTTTGATGATTTGACTCAATGCCCCGCTCGACAAATCACCCAAGGCCAGACCAACGTACGTAAATAGAATGGCTTGACCGGCATTCGGCGCGGGTGACATCCCCATGGCCGCTCCGATTTCGGGCGAAAACGTAACGAGAATCCCGACAACGTACCAAATGGGCACGCCAATGAGCACAATGCCAATGTAGCGACGCGCTCGTTCACCCGTCGAAAACAATTTGAAAAAATTGCCGCGTTCGACAGCTTTGTTCTTGACCGCTTCGAACATGCCCGATTCATATACGCCAATGCGCAACACAAGCAGCATCAGGCCCAAACCACCGCCTACGAAATACGCCACGCGCCAGGAAAACTTCCCGCCCACGAGCGCCGCAACGACAGCTCCACAAATACCGATTGTCGCAACAATCGTCGTTCCATAACCACGCGATTGCTTGTGCATGATTTCGCTGACGAGCGTAATCCCTGCACCGAGTTCTCCGGCCAAACCAATTCCCGCAATAAAACGTAGGGCCGCGTAAGCTTCGATCGAGTTGACGAATCCATTGCAAATATTCGCGATCGAATACAATAGAATCGAACCGAAAAGCACCGACAACCGACCACGTTTGTCCCCAATGATTCCCCACAAAATGCCACCGATGAGCATGCCGCCCATCTGCATGTTGATGAGCAAAACACCTCGATCGAGCAATGCAGCAGGCTCAGTGATGCCAATCCCCTGCAAACTCTTCACCCGCACGATGCTGAACAGTACGAGGTCATAAATGTCGACGAAGTAACCAAGGGCCGCGACGAGAATCGCCAAACGGACGGCACGAGTGGTTTTGTCCTTCGAAACAGTTTCGACTGCGGTGGTCATGGTGTTTTCCGATCGCGGCCGGCATGTTAGAAGCAAGCGTTCGCCCGCGTCAAGAATCGTAGGCGACGCGGAAGCATGCGCCCCCATGTATTCACGCACGCGATCCAGGCTTGCGAGAAGACCCTACGTGATGAAATCGTCACAGAAATCTTGCGCTCCCCCGTCCGTTTGCGCTCCAATGATTCTATCGTGACGCAAACTTTGACTCGTGGACTTTCCCTTCGGGGCGTGTTGTGGTGCACGCGCAACGTTCTGTTTGGAGCGGCCCTAGGCGCAATCCTGGCGTTTCTTGGACAAGCTGCGATCTTGTTTGTCGGTTGCGCTCCGTCGGGAGGTATTGCCCCGGGTTTCGGAGCGCGTCTTGGCGGCGTGTTTCTCACGGCTGCGGGTTATGCCGCCGTACTTCTCGTGACGAGCGTGATGACGGCTCCCACGATGCGTTGGGCGATCGGTCGGGCTGTATCGGTGACGTTGACGACGCTCATCGTGACGGGGTTGGTCGCGACGCACGTGATTGGCGTTGCCGTACGTATCGTGTCGGGCGCGTTCCTGACACGTGGTGCGCTCGAGTTTTTCCTGAACGGCCAAGAAAGTGTCATGCGTGCATTACGAACAACGTATGCGATGCACGTGGCCATGGTGGGTCTGATTGGACTGACGATTGCGGTTCTTTATGGGGCTTTCCTTTTCCACGGATTACGCCGCGAGGGCAATGCGCAAAAAGCCATTCGGCAATTGAGTATCGCGACGGGTCTCGTCGTCCTGCATGGCCTCGTTGTCGTGGTTTTACCGGCACGAACAGCCATGGCCAGTGGACTCGCCCGAACAACGCCCGAAATGGCGCTGCTTTCATCATTGCGGACCATTCCGGCATGGACCGAAGAAGTTTCCCCAGACGAACCCGCGGGAACGCGTCCACGGCAAGTCATGGAAGGTGCGCCGCGTATTGTCGGAACCGAATGGGAAGAAACGTTGACCCGTGAAACGTCGGCCCGTCCGAACGTACTTCTCATCGTGATTGATTCGCTCACGACGCGGCGCATGGGGTATTTGGGATATTCTCGACCCATCACGCCGAACATCGATCGTATTGCCGGACGGAGCATGCGTTTGTTGCGGGCCTGGGCCACGGCGACCCATTCGAATTATGCGCAGCCGGCCATCATTTCGTCGCTTTTCCCGCGACGCATTTCCTGGCTCGACCAATACACGCGACTCGATTACCCGCGCGTTTTGCTGCACGACGTTTTTCATCGCACGGGTCACGCGTTGGCGACGATCTCCAGCCAAGATCAAAACTGGCAAGGCATTGCTCGCTTCGAAGAAACGACCGCGCCCGTATATCTTTGGCATGCCCCCGATTACGACGGACCTCGAGTCGACATCATCAGCGAAAAGGTCGTTCCCGATGAAATGACGGCTCAGCGCGCAATAACCTGGATGCAGGAGCATAAAGACAAACCGTTTTCGCTTTACGTCAATTTTCAGATCGCCCATTTTCCTTATGGTTTGCCCGAAGGCGTCGAACCGACCTACAAGCCCGCGCATTACCCTTTTACTGCCAATTTCGTGCGTTACGGAGAGCAGGAAAAACCGCTCTTGTCCAATCGCTACGACAACGCCATCGCGTATGTCGACACGCAAGTCGGGCACCTCGAAGCGTACCTCCATAAAGCTGGTTTGCTCGACAATACCATTCTCGTGATTACCGCAGATCACGGCGAAATGATGGGCGAACATCATGTCGTGACGCACGGCAAGTCGCTCTTTGAAGGCGAAGCGCGCGTCCCACTCCTCGTGCATTACCCGCCAAAAGTCAAAGCGGGCGACGTCACGGTTCCCGTATCCCACCTCGATGTATTGCCAACGATTTTGGATTTGGCCGGGATAACACCACATCCGGCATTCCAAGGCCACAGTTTTGCCCATCCCGCCACACATGCCGCGAAAAATGTCGGCATTTTCTTGAATACCCAAGGGTATCAAATGACCGAGGGCGTGATTTGTTATCCGTGGAAATTGTGGATCGATCGCACCGATGGCAATGTCGTGCGCTTGTTTCACTTGGATGATGATCCCGAAGAAACTCGGAATCTGGCAACGGACAAACCTGCCGTTTCGCGCGCGCTCACCCGCATGCTGGGCGCGCAATTTCGCGCGCAAATCGATTATCACGCCCCGCAAAACCAAGCCATGCGCGACAGTCGTTATGCACCGCGGCTGCTCACGTGCCCCGACCTACCCGCGCGTTGACAAGCTGTTCACAGCCTGAAAACCATCACTCGTCGTGGACTTTGAGGCCCGGAATTCCAAGACCCGCGGCCTTGCCGCTCGCTGCTGAACCATCGAGAAACAACGTCTTCAGCGTCTTGACTTCTTTGAGGGGCGACAAATCCGAAATACGTGTCCGCTTCATTTGCAGCATTTCGAGCTTCTTGAGCTTCGTGAGGGGCGCCAAATCCGTCACTTCCGTTTCGTCAATCTGCAATTCCGTGAGGTTTGTCAAGGACGACAACGGCGTCAAGTCCTTCACGGGTGTACGTCCGATGTCGAGACGATCCAGTTTCGCCAAACCCGCGAGCGGTGTGAGATCCTTGATGTTTGTCGCAGCCGCACGCAGCGATTCGAGCGTCGTGAGCGTCTTGAGCGGCGTGAGATCTTCAATTTTGCCCGGCGGCAAATAAAGACCCTTCACCGATGTAAACATCGGGAAAATGCACGGATCGAGCTCGTCCAATTTGGCTTCGGTGAGCTTCAACGTCTTGACTTTGCCAAGATCTGCTTTCGTCAACGCACCTTCGGGCTTTTGCGCTTGCACCCGCACTTCCGCCTCGAACTTCGGATCAGGCAACGTGACGGTGTTTTCCTTCGAGCACACGACCTCTTTTTTCTTCGGTGGTGCTGTCTCGGTCGCCGCAGGAGTCGGCGGCGGAGGAGCAACAGCCACCGAGGGGGTGGCGCTAGGTTTGGCCGCCTTGGTTTCTGGTTTCGGTTCGTCACACGCGGCAACGACCGTGATCGCTAGGGAAAAAGCAACACCGGAAATCAGAGTTCGTGTCGACATCGCCCGCCATCGTACTCGGAGTGGGCAAAAAAAGGTACAACCTCGCGTCATGAACATGTCATGTCGGGGATGATTGCAGCTTGCGTTGATTGTTCGTACCATCCCCCCGGCAAACCCCGAGGAACCACGTGACAGTCAAACGAATTGAATTCGGAAACACGCTGAGCGAGGCAGCTTTCGCCCCGATCGTGCTTGCATTCGAACAATGGCGTGAAGTCCGGGTCATTCCCGGGCTGAACGAGGTCACGAAAGACAAACTCTTCGCGGCCCTCACGCTGGGCGTACAACTGACCGCCAAACGGTTTGGACTTTCGCCCAAAGAGATACAAGCGATCTTGCCTTGGGCCGAAATGCTGGCGCATCTCGACAAGATCGAAGCGGCACGAATCGAAGCGCAATCCACCTTCGAACGGTACTCGCTTGCTGTCGGTGGCTTGCTCACGGGCCTCGCCGGCGCAACCATCGAAGTCGATCCGCGACGCAAGAGCGCTGCGCAAGCGCTGATGAACGTCTCGCGAAGGTTTTCCCGAGAACGAGATCTGGTTGCTCCTTTGAAACACTTGTCGGCAGAACTCGAGATCTGGGAAGAGGGTCTCGAGAAAGCGGCGGAGACAATTGACAAGAGCAATCTCGTACGGCGCGTTTTGCAACGACGCACGATGCTTCGCGTTTCGCTGGCGTTCTTGATCTTTGCGGTCATCTCGGTCGTCGTCGCCTTTCAGATTCGCGAGCGGCGGATCGCCAACGCACGACAACGTGTTGCGACACGCATCGCTGCAATCAAGGATCCATGCACCCCGATCGAGCTTTCCGACGAAGAGCAGCGGCATGCGCTTCCGGAACATTTTGCAGCGATCGACGACAAGAAGAAGGTTTGCGAGGAAAAACGCGCCAAGGAGCGTTACCTCACGTCATGCGATACGCTCGGGAAAAACTTCGAGGCAGGCAAGCTGACGCCCGAAGATGAAGCGACAGCGAAGAATGCCGCACCTCGCCTCGTGCGCGCCGCGTCGGGCAAACTTCAGGCAGAAGATCTTCTCGCCAAACCCGCGGACATGCCGTGTGGTGACACGAACGTGAAAGATCGCCTCTGGGCTGCGTATGTAAAAGCCGCTGTGCGTTCGAAGGATGCGTGGACAGAAACACCCGTGATTTCCGACGAACTTCGCAAAGCGCTCGCGGCCAAAGAGTTCGCGAACGAAACCGCGTACAAAGAAAACATTGGCAAAGATGCCGAAGCCGCGGCCAGCAAAGCGATGGGCAAAGGCGATCCGGAATCGGTGGAGCGTGGGAAAAAGCTCTGCCAAGCACGTGTCGATTGGAAGTTGGAGATCGGCAAGAAGTGCGAAAGATTTCTCGCGCTGCAAGAATCGCTCGACCGGGCAAAAAAGCCGTGAGCGCAGCAACGATTCGTCACCGCCAGCCTTGACATTCTTCGAATAAATCAGTTCGATCACGACGATGTCCGCCGGTGCAGTCGATATCCATGCATTGGCCGTGGCGCGTGTTGGTCAGATCTTGCGCGGCAAGTGGCGACTCGACGCACTCCTCGGCGTGGGTGGATCGGCGTGCGTTTTCGCGGCGACACACCGCAATGGCAAGCGTGGCGCGGTCAAACTCCTGCGCCCCGAGCTCTGCACGAACGAAGAAGCCAAACGGCGATTTCTTCGCGAAGGCTACGTTGCCAATCGCATCGAACATCCCGGTGCGGTTGCCGTGCTCGATGATGACACGGCCGAAGACGGCTCCGTGTTTCTCGTCATGGAGCTTTTGGAAGGACAAACACTCGAGGACTACGCGCGGGCATGTCCAAACATGCGCGTTTCACCAAGCGATACGGCCCTCATCACGGACAAACTCCTCGACGTGCTCCATGCGGCACATAAAAAAGGCATCGTGCATCGGGATCTCAAACCCGAGAACATTTTCCTCACCACCGATGGTCAAGCCAAGATCCTCGACTTCGGAACAGCTCGTGTGCATGAAGGGACAAACACCGGGCGCATGACGGAAGTCGGGCACATCATGGGCACGCCGGCATTCATGCCTCCGGAACAAGCGCTTGGGCACAACGCCGAGATCGATGGACGAACGGATCTCTGGGCGCTCGGTGCGATCATGTTTTATGTGCTCTCGGGAAGACTCATCCACAACGCCGAGACGTTGAACAAGGTGCTCTTGTCGGCGATGACGCAGCAAGCGCCACCACTGAGCACGATCGTGCCTGACGTTCCGCGAGATCTCTGCGAAATCGTCGATCGCGCGCTGATGTTTGACCGAGACAAACGCTGGGCCGATGCCGCAAGCATGCAGCGAGCGTTGCGAACGGTTCGTCAGTCCTTGCCCGCAACATCACCGTTTTTGCCGATGAGTCGCACGACGGCGATTGGCAACCAACCTGGGCCGATGACGGGCAACGTGGCGCTTGCGCATGATGCGGTTGAGCCTTCGACGCGCACTGGGCGTCGCGTTCTGCTCGCGGCGGGAGGTTTGTTGACCTTAGCGATCGTGGCTGGAGCGATCGTGTTTGCATCGACGCGCCCTTCGGCGTCGAGTTTGTCCGCGAACGTGCCCTCGGCAGAACCTGCGCCGGCTGCATCGGCAAGTGCCACTGCCATTGCGCAACCGACACCGCCTCCAGCGCCAACACCGTCCGCGACGGCAACGTCGGTTGTCGCGTCGCCGAAAGGTACGTCGAGCCAACCCCTTTCGACTCTGCCGCCTCGCGGGACGACCAAACCGGGCACGAAAACGACGAAACCGACATCCACGAGCACCACGGGTGGCTCGAAAGACATTT
>JBGAOI010000156.1:0-12474 GCA_044221885.1 Polyangium sp. (in: bacteria) | reverse complement strand
TGGAACGGCCAAGGTCAAAGTCACATTCGCCCCAAGCGGCAACGTGACGACCTCGCAAGTTCAAGGTGCACCTTTTGCGGGTACGCCCGTGGGTGGCTGCATCGCTGCTGCATTCCGCAGCGCGAAAGTTCCCGCCTTCGAAGGCTCACCCGTCAGCGTGTCGAAATCCGTCACCATCAATTGACACGCCAACTGCCACAAGCCAGATCCTCGCCGCCCACATACCGCGGCGGGGAAACATGCGTATCCTGAATCAAGTTTGTCGCATCGGAATCGGTTTGTCGGCGCTCGGTTTGTCCGCGTGCGCCGTCCAGCAACCGGCCCACACGGGCTGTGCTGCCGATGCCAGTTGCCAGCCAGCTCCCGCGGATGTTGAATTCAACAAGGGTGCAGCAAGCGCGAGCCTGAGCGAACACGCGGGCAAAGCCAAAACTTGCCGGACTGCGGATGGCCCCACGGGCGTTGCCAAGGTCAAGGTTACGTTTGCTCCTTCCACGGGACGCGTGACTCAAGCTTCCGTTTCGGACCCGCCGTTCGCGGGAACAGACGTCGGCGGGTGCATCGCGTCAACGTTTCGCACCGCCAACGTGCCGCTTTTTACCGGGCTTCCGGTGAGCGTCACGAAATCCGTTACCATCGATTAACGCGTTGCTTCGTCTCACGCCGGCTCCACACTGCGTCTCTCACCTGCGAGCGTGTTTATGCGTCAAGGCCCTACGTTCATGAAAATTGGCATCGGCGCGGTTGCCGTTGCCCTGATTGCTCTCGCCAGTTCCGCGTGCACCGTGAAAACGGCGAGCAACGTCGATTGCAGCGGGGAAAATCGCCCCAGCGTCGATTGCTCCAGTGAAGTTTCCTATCAGGGATACAAGGCCGACGGCGGGTTTGGAATCATGAACCTGGCTCAAGGCAGCGCAAAACTCGAAGAAACCGCTTTGCGACGGATCAGCGACGCCACCGAACGCTTCATCACCGTACAAACGCGCCTGTGTCGTGACTACAACGCCTGCGCGCTCGACAAAGACCAGTACAACAACGAGTCCAAAGAGATCCGGGAAAAACTCGAAAAAGTCCCGGTTCTCGTCGACAAAGTCAAAGCCGCTTCCTCGGACGACGATCGTGTCGTCGCACTCGATTCCCTCTATCGCCACACCGTTCCCGACGAAGAGCGCGTCGAAGAGGTCGCGTTGACCCTTGCGCTCGAAGCCGATCTGCCACCCGACGCTGGAGGTCAACGCATCACGGTTCGTCCAGGCGCACCCTTGCCGACGGAAGCGCGAGCGTGGTTCTGGGTCGAAGCGATGCCTCAAGCGTACGTGTACATTTTCCAAAAATCGGCCAAAGGTGAAGTTTCGGTTTTGTTCCCGGACGAACGTATCGGTACGTCGAACCCGTTGACTGGACAAACTCGAACGCGCATTCCGAACGGCGACCTCAAGTTCCGGCTCAACGACAAGGACGTGGGCATGGAACACGTCTACTTTGCGGCTTCGCGCAAACCTCTTGCGTCGCTTGATGCCGCCCTTGCTCGCGTTCGCGAAGGTAAAACCACAGCGATTAGTCAAGACAAACTACTGTCCGGCTTCGATTCGTTGCCGACGACAGGTTCGGTCAAAACCAGTTGCCGCGGGCTCGTGCTCGATGAATGCCCGCGACCTCGGGGCCTCGAGTTGGATGTGTCGGGAGGGTTTGCCGAGGGACGGTCGGTCGGGGCCATCACGGAACCGGGCGATGATTTGATCGTGTACAGGTTTACCTTCGAGCACACGACGTTGGCTGCGTATCCCGACGCCGCGAAGCGATACTCGGCTCAAGGCGCCAAGTCGCGCGGGAGCGTCATGCTGGAGCGTAATCAACCCAAGTCGCGTGGCAGCATCATGCTCGAGAAAAACAGCACACCGGAGCCGAAAAAGCGCGGCAGCATCATGCTCGAGTAGTCAGTCTGCCTTGCCCAACGTGGTCAGCGTTTGACGCGCAGTTTCCAGCAAGCGTTTCGTTGGTGCACGAAGGGTCGACAGAGTCTCCTCTGCCGCTGCTAGAGTCTTTTGCAGTTCGTCTCGGACGCCGATGTCGCCACGAGTTAGCTTTCGCAACTGACCCCAAAGCGTCGCACGTAGCGCGAGATCTTTGTCTCCTGCCTGCTCCGCTCGTGCGTGAGCAAGTGTCGCGTCTTCGCCTGCGTCAACATCGCCCAATCGGGCGCGAATTTCAGCCCGACGCAGCAACGTGAGTGCTGCTTGATAGTCGTGGGCACCCGAAAGGGAAAGCCCAATGGCCTCGTCCGCCGCCGCTCGTGCAGCCTCGAGATCACCCACTTCCAGAAGTGCTCCCGAACGAATCGTTTGCGCACTGGCTACGAACGTCCAATCGCCTGCGCCACGGGCTAACTCGACCACTTTCCACGATGTATCGGCGGCGCTTCGCGCATTGCCTCCGCGCATGTGACACGTCGCAATGTTTGTCAAGGCTTGCCGTTCCAATGAGCCAAACCGTAACAGACTCGCTCGTTTTGCTATGTCCTCAAACAATGTGATCGCGGCCGGCAGATCACCCGTAAACGATTGCGCACACGCAAACGAATTGTCCGCATCGAGCTCCGCCCAAGGAGACTTCAAGTCTCGCGCGGCCGAACGCACGGCTTCCGTGGCACGGGCAAACCGCGGCAGATCACTCGTTGCGATGTCTGTGAGCAGTTCATGACGAACCGCAAGGGCTCGGTAACGCAAGTCGAGCGAAACACCGTCGAGCAGCGCGACGGCTTCCTCCGCAAGCGCCAGACCTCGTTGCCCACGGGCGAGTCGCGCCATTGCCAAGCGTGTTTCAATTCGTAAAACCGTGTCGCCATAGGCATCGGCATCGGCCACGAGGTTCGGATCGTGGTCAGCGGTCAAGTGACGCAACGTTGCTGCAATGCCCAGCGTGAGCACACGCGCTTCCAAACGCACGGGCATGTCCGTCACGCCTTCGAGCGGAATTTTTTCGAGGCGTTCTTTGGCTTCTGCGGCTCGTCCCGCACGCACGAGTGCATCCACGACAAACAGCTCCGCACGGGCCCGTTCTGTACCTGTTTTGGCGATCTTGGCCAGGCGATCTGCAAACTCGATCGCCTGCTCGAACGCGCCTCCTGCCAGCGCGCTCGAGACTGCGCTGTTGAGCCATCGGGTCGCTTCATCACGATCCCCGAGGGATTCGTAACCCGTGGCCAGGAACGGAGCGTTTTCACTGGCCTGTTCGCCGTGTGAAACCACTTCGAGCAGCCCTCGGTACACGCGGCGAAACCATGGTTTCTGTCGCAAATCTTCGAGTGCGGCATGACGAACGATCTCTTGGCCAAACCCGTGTTCTTGGCGTTCTCCACGCACCACGAGCAAGCCTGATTCGAGCAGTAGTTCGAGCGCATGTTCGGCGGCACGTGCGTTTGTCCCGGCTGCTTCCACGGCGGCAACGAGTTGCTCGACGGGCAACCCTCCACCGTAAAGCGCGACGCAGGCGAGCACATGTTGCGCCGCGCGTTCACCATCGGATCCTGGATCAAAAAACGAATCTAGGCGCGCTCGCAGAAGGTCCCGCACACCAGGAACCGCCGCGCGAAGGATCGACTCGTCGCGTGGTTGCCACTTGCCTTCTTTCCATATGAGCACGCCGGTTTCATTCCAAACGAGGAGCGGTTGTACCAGGAAAAACGGCACGCCACCGGCGCCTTCCACGACGACTTTCTCGATCTCGCGGGCCATCGGGGCGACGTTTTGGACGAGTTGCGAAGCATCTTTCGGGGTCAACGCTTCGAGCGCGACATGCGATGCACCCGACCCAACGCCTTGCTCCACGCGCCCCATGAATCGTCGCAACGCCGCACTCGGGTTAGGTTCGTCTCGTACAGTCACCACGACGAGGAGCGCGCCGCGGGCTTTCCGAACCGCCCGATCCGCGAGCATGCGCAAGATGCCCAACGTGTGCTCGTCGGCCCATTGTGCGTCGTCGATGGTCAACACGGTTTGCTCTTCCAAACTCGCATCGACGAGCGCTTCTTCGATGGCTTCAATCGAGGCATCGATCGCAGCGCGCGTCATCGCGGCTTCGACCGACACGGCCCGCTCGATTGCATCGCGAAGTTTGCCCAAGCCTTTGGCGCCTTCGATGGCCGAGCGCAGCGCTCGTAACGGCGTTCGTCGTTCGGCAGAACACGTCACATCGATGACCCGGCCAAACCCAAATGCTGCCGATGCATCCGTGATAGAGCGTGCCAAACGCGTTCGTCCGACACCAAACGATCCCGTCAACAGCACGACGCGAACACTTCCTTTGCCGGCTTCTTCGGCAGCTCGTGTCAACACGCCAATGGCGGTTTCTCGTCCTACGATTCTCGGCGAATCCGACAACTTCTGCGGAGCGTTCTTATCTTCGCCCACGAGTTTGCGAATTGCCTGATCGATAGGCTGGTATTCGCGATGTTCGCCGGATTCTGGATCGACACAACGCCAAGGTTTGCCCGGGGCATGTGGACCATCGGCGTACACCAAGCGTTTGTCCACGAGCGGCAAGTACGGCGAAACCGGCATCCACGAGCCGTCTTCACGAACGATGTACGCCATGCCCGCTTCCACACCGTCGGGCATCGGCGCTTTCGTTTTGCGCCAAACGCCGCTTCGAACCGGCGTACCCATGCGTACCTCGAATGTCGGTGGATCGAGCGATACGACATGGCGCAACGGCAACGCCAAGATCGCCTCGGTGGAGTCGAGCAACGCCATGAGTTTGTCGAGGGCGTTGTCTCCAGAACCGCCGCGATGGATGAAATCGTTTCGAGCTGCAACGAGTTCGGTCAGTGGCTTTTGCGAAGCGAATGCGAGTTTCTGCGCAATGGCGGCATCGTAGGGTTTGAGTGCATTCGCCGTTGTGCGGGTAAGGTCGCACCACGTTCCGTCGGAAATACGGGCCGCGCGTCCCAACGCTTCCGCGAGAGGTTTTGGGGCTGAGGCTGATCCAAGTTTCGCCGCGAGTGCAGCCAGACCCACGGACAAACCATACCGAACGATGCCGATACCAAGCTCGAAGAGACGTTTGCGAACACCTGTCGCATCTCCGTCTGCGCGCGCAACTTCGATTCCAACGGCCAGTGCTGCAACTGGTTCGGGAAACGTTGCGATGTGACCGGCTAGATCATCGAGTTGGTCTTCATCGAGCGGCTTGGGTGGCCTCAAATTGCGAAAATTGCGCGGATCCTCGGCGCCTTCTTGGAGCTGGGCGTCATCGGTCGCGGTGTCTTCGGAAGCGTCGTGGGATGCTGCCACGCGCGGGAGCGTAGCGCGTAGAAGCGTGCGCGTCTTTCAGATGATACGAACAACCGACCTTGTTTCGTGTTTGCGCTCGTGTGTCGTCAAACAAACGGATGGTTTGACGAGCCAAACCAATTGTGAAGGCGTTCTTGACGCCTCAAATCACGTGCATTGTGGTAACGTTGAACTCCCGAGGAGTGTTGGCGATGAATTATCGAGATGAACGCGACGCGCTACGTGGTCGTGTCGATGGGCTCGAGCAAGAACTCGAAGACGCGCGACGTGCTCAGATCGACGACGCAACCAAGCGCGCGCGTATCGAGCAAATTGAAACCCGGTTGCGCGAAACCGAGGCGAATATGCACGCGATGCGCCAGGAACTCGGCGCACTCCGAGGCGAGGAACGTCCCAAGAAAAACCGCACCGTTCTTTGGATCAGCATCGCGATGGTATTCGTCGGTGCGATGATGTCGAGTTTTGTCCTCGTGCGAGCTCCCGCTCCGCCTCCTCCACGTGTGCAAAACTTTCCGACTGTAGCCGAACCAATTCCAGCGCCGCCTCCGATTCCCGCGATTCCCACGGAGGATCCATTCAAGGCGCCCAAAGCTGTGCGCCAAGTCAAAGCGCAATGGACGGGCAAAGTTACCCGCGTCAATGGTTTTACCGCGAGCCCTGGGTCGCCATGTGTGATTGACGCAACGCTCGAAACCGATGGTGCAAAACCACGGGTGGCGCAATTGATGGTCAAATGCGCAGACAAGGTTGTCCATGATTCGTCGGAAAAAGTCGAAGGCATGTCGATGACCAGCGCTGGTATGGCGGAAGTGCCGGGTAAGCAGGCGGGGACCTATGAATATGCCGTGAATTACAACGATACTGGAGCGCGGGCCGGGGGACGGACGCAAATATCGTTGAATACGACGCATCAGCAGGGTTCTGTGTGGAGTGAAGTCGTTCCGATTTTCCGCATTGATTTCAGCGTTTCAGAACGCAGTGTGCCCATTCAGGGAGAACCTCTCCTACCGAAAAAAGATTACCTCGAGGAAAGATAATGATTGTCTCGAGACGAGCGTGCATCATGAAATATTGCCCTATTCTCGCGATTTCGGCGTTCGTCACGGCCACGGCCTTTCCCGCATTTGCGGACGAACCAGCACCTGCCGCGGATGCTCCTGCGCCTCAACCGGTTGTGGAAGCACCCAAAGAAGCCGCGCCTCGACCCGCGCCAGCTACTGCACAGGAAAAACCATCCATCGCGCCAAACCCTACGGAAGCTCCCGCAGCGTCAACAGCTTCATCGCCTTGGGGATTTCACGGGGGAATCAATTTGCGAACGGACCTTGGCACGCATCCCTTGCGTATCGACGGCGGGGTTCGTTACAAACAGCTCGATTTCATTCTGGCGCTCGATCCGCTGTATTTCTTGGACCAACAATCGAGCACGGACATATTGGCAGAATGGCGAGGGAAAAACGGATTTTCGCCAGTGCTTGGATGGCGCTTCAATACGATCGGACTCGTGGATGGATCGCAAGTGCAACACAATTTGCTGCTTGCCGGGGCCCTTGATACGCCCAAATTCTGGGATGGACGAGTACGCGGTCAAGCGGGGCTCGAATTGGCCATGATGCTCGTGAAACATGGCGGCGGCGGTCCAACGGGAACGATTGGGTTTTCCGAAGGTCGCAAATTTGTTGATTTCGTCAACTTCGCGTTGTTTCTACGCATTGAAGTGGGAACGAGGAACTGAGCATGCGCAACGTCAGCAATCTCGTGTTCCTCGTCGCGATGGGCTTTTTTATGGGTTGTGGAGGACAAACCGAACCTCCAGCCATCATTTGCCATAATGCGAATTGCGTCGAACCGCCGGATCCGGAACGCGACGATTCGCCCGAGGCATTACGTGAATCTTTGGCCGTGAAAGACGATGCAGGCCAGCCGATCCTCGATGGCATGGAAATGGATCTTTTTTTGCGCGGTGCGGACAATCAATGCGTGTTTGCGCATGATCTCAATCAAGAAAATCCCGCGCTTGCCGTCGACGCGGCACAAATCGTGGCCGACTTTTTCAAAGCAGCCCCGGCAAAACCTACTCGCTCGGGGGGACCGTATTGGGTTTTCCTGGAACTCAAAGGTCAGGTAGGAAAAACCAAAACCGAGGTGCACACGGAGGCGCAACGCGCCTTGCACGCGCAATGCGCGCTTGATGTGCTCAATGTGCTTGCGGTTGGCGCGCGCATGGGCAATGTGCCTTTGCAGGTGCGGTTCACATCGTTTTCGGCAGAGTTGCTCCTGGCGGTATCGAGGGCATTAAAACAAGCGGCTTGGGTGAATGGAACCGACGTGTCGGTCGCGTTGGGCGCCATTCAAGGCGTATTGCGACCGCTCGATTCGGGCACGCGGCCTCTTGACGATTATCCCGAGAACATCGGTATCGATATGGTCACCGTGCATGCGCAATGGTTGCGAGATTCGACGTATCAAGCCTATTTGAGTCGCGGGTGGTCGGTCGGGTTGTGGATGTTTTCGGCCGTTCCAGAGACGTATGACGCCATTGAGACGTTTCAACCGAAATGGATCACGACCGGGGAAGCCAAGACATTTTCAAGGTGGCTTGCGCGTTGACGATCCGCGCTTATGATGAGCCGAATGCGCGATCCCATCCTCGACGTTCGTCCGCTTGGTTTTCCCTGGGAAACCACGGATCCATTCCTCTTTTGCGTTCACCATGACGACGCCTATCCGGCGGGAAATGAGAAGCTCGGTCCGGCGGCGTCGCTTGCGGGGCGCAACATCGGCCAAGATTTCGCGGGCAAAGACGGTTGGCGCATGTATCACGGCGATGTCGTGCCGGGATTTCCAGCCCACCCGCATCGAGGTTTTGAAACGGTCACCATCGTTCGCCGTGGGTATTGCGATCATTCCGATTCACTCGGCGCAGCCGCGCGGTTTGGCCAAGGCGACGTGCAATGGTTGACGGCAGGTCAAGGGATCCAGCATTCCGAGATGTTTCCGCTGACTGAGCGTGACAAACCCAATCCGCTCGAGCTTTTCCAGATTTGGCTCAACTTGCCAGCCGAAGACAAAATGGTCCCCGCCCATTTCAAGATGTTGTGGGGTGAAACGTTGCCTCGAGTCGAATTTGTCGATGAAAGCGGCAGAAAAACCCACGTCATGATTGTCGCGGGCAATCTAGGGGCGCACGCGCCGCCTACGCCACCGCCGAATTCGTGGGCAGCTCGCGCAGATTCCGATGTGGCCATTTGGAGCATTCGCCTCGAGTCGAAAGCGACGTGGACATTGCCGCGGGCAGCGAGCGACAAAACGGCGCGCACAGTGTACTTTTTCAAGGGATCGTCCTTGCGTGTGGGTACGCGTGATTTTGTGCGTCATGCCGGCATTCGCGTTGCGGGCGATGCCGATTTGACCCTGGTCGCAGGGGAAGACGAATGCGAGGTTTTGGTGCTTCAGGGCAAACCCATTGGGCAACCAGTCGTGCAATATGGACCGTTTGTCATGAACAGCAACGCCGAGATTCAAGAAGCGTTCCGCGATTACCAACGTACGCGATTCGGTGGTTGGCCTTGGTCGAGCAGTGGGCCCGTGCATCCTCGGGAAGAAGGTCGGTTCGCCAAACACGCCGACGGCCTCGTGGAAAAACGCGAAGCGTAGGCGATCAGCGAATTAGCCCACCAACAACAAGTAACCAATTCCCACCACGAGCGACGCAATCGTCACCGGCACGCCCGCTTTGACGTACGCGACGAACCCAATCTCGTCATCAGCTTTGGCCGTTTCAATGACGATGATATTGGCGACGGACCCAAGCAACGTCAAATTGCCAGCAAGCGTCGTTGCGAGCGCGGTGGTGGTCCATGCGAGCGTCGGGTCGGGCAAGGAACGAATAAATGGTTCGCCCAAGAGAATAAACGGCACGTTGCTGACGACTTGACATCCCACCGTGAGAATGGCGGCGAGCGATGCGGTTGCCGCATTTCGACTTTCAGGAATCCAAGTTTTTGTCGCCGAGAGCGCGGCTTCGGCCAAACCCGTACGTTGAAATGCTGCCGCGACGATGAACAACGCCGCAAAAAAGACGAGGACCGTCCAGGTGACGCTGGAAAAAAGCGGTGCAGGGTCCCGACGACGGGCCAAAAGAAGCACGGCGGAGCCCGTCAATGCCGCAAATGCCAGATTCGCACCAGCGAGAAAGGCAATCGAAACGCCGATCATGATGACGGTCGCCAAACCCACGTCCCAGGTCGACAATTTCGTTTCGGTTTCGTTTGTCGCGGCGATATCGTTGCGCACGACGAGGCGCTTGCGAAAGTGGATATGCAGGACAAACGCGGTGGTGACGAGGGCCAAAAATCCTGCGGGGCCCGCGCGAAACAAATAGTCGCGGTAAGACAAACCCGACAAATGCGCGACGAGCATGTTTTGCGGGTTTCCGGCCAGTGTCATGGCGCTTCCGGCATTGGACCCCATCGCCAAAGCAAAAAGATACGGGATCCGATCCACTCGAGCCCGCTGCGCCATGGCGTTCACGACGGGCGCCCCCAGGACGCAAACAGGATCGTTCACGAGCAATGCGGAAAGAATTCCCGCGCCAATCGTCGTTCCATACAGCAAACCCACGGGAGACCATTGCCGCGAAACGAGCATTTTTGCGGCGTGATCGAAAAAACCAGCCTCGGCAAACGCACTGGAAATGAGCATCATGCCAAACAAGAGGCCAATCGTATTGGGTTCGACCGCGCCAAACGCGCCATGAACGTCGATGCCCCACCGGGGTTCGATCGTTGCCAGGACGACCATCGCGCATGCACCGGCCAGCGCACCTGCAGGTCGACCAATGGGCAGAAGGGAGAGACGGCGAAATGCAATCAGAACGTAGGTTGCCGCGAATACGAGAAGGGTCGGCGCATGCTGCATGGTGCTGAGCCGTTGCGAAGGGTGCAACCGCAACGGCGACATACTCCAGAAGAGCGCGTAGGGACAGAGGTTTGGAACGAGGGGGCTCGAATGCAGCTCGGAACGTGAACGGGACACACGGAAGCCTGCGGGCGACGCTGCGGGTGCGAAAAATTGTTTACAAATTCAGTAACTTACCAAGATTGAAAAAATCTTGTTGTGCCGACACCCCCTTCGTCGCCTAAGCTTTTCGAGGGCAGATCATGACACACGTGATCGCTGTAGGGCGAGTACAAGCTTGGGACGCCGTGGATGTGCCACCGCGAAAGGTTCGACCTGACGAACAAGCGCTTCAGGCGCTCGAACGTGGGGACAGACGTGCGGCGTTGGTCATATTGATGAGCGAGTATGGTGCGGACATTCACCGGTATTGTTACAAGATTCTGCGGAATCGAGTGGCGGCGGATGATGCGCATCAACTTGTGTTCATTCAGGCATTCGAGAGTTTTGGTTCGTATTCGGGAGCATCCAGTTTACGGACGTGGTTGTACGGCATTGCCAATCATCGTTGTCTCGATGCGTGCAAGGCGAGTCGTCGGTGGTTTCATCGTTTCAAATTAGGAACGGAGGACCATGATGAAGTCGATCCGGCGCCGTCGGGTGAAGATCACGTGGTGGCTAAGAATGTGGTGGAGGCGCTCGATGGTTGTGTCGAGAAGCTCGAGCCACATGTGCGTACGGCGGTTGTTTTGAGATACCAGGAGGGTTTTTCCTACGAGCAGATGTCGCAGATTTGCCAGGAAAAACCGGCAACACTTCAAGCCCGCGTCGCGCGCGCCATGCCGCTCTTGCGCCGATGCCTCGAGAAGAAGGGAGTTGATTTGCGATGAATACCAACGGATTTTGCGATCGCTTCGAGCGTGAAGGAATTTTGCGGCTCGAACGCGGTTTGTCACTCGATGCGCATTTTGATGCGTGTCCGACGTGCGAGGTAGCGCGTCACAAATATGAAACGCTTCTGTCGACTCTTCCTTCGGCGCAGCCGGATGTCGAGCCGATGGCGGGATGGCAATCGCGCGTGTTGCGGGCGACTGCGGCAAAAGATGCTTCGCGTTCGAGTTTTTCGTTGGACGGGTGGCGCAAACCGTTTGTCTGGGCTGCACTGGCTGGTACCGCAGCGTTTGCATCGGCTACTTTTTTTCGACTTGCGCCCACGCCGCAATTCGAAGTGCAGGCGGAAACGCATTCTGCTGCGTCGACGCCGGAAACGGTATTGCTGGACGAAAAGGTGAACGAAGCGGTGAATGCGGACAAACGCACGGCTGACGAGCCTATGCGAGCGCCCACGCCGGTTGCGCCAAGGTATCAGCCGCGCCAAACGGCTCCTGTCGCACAACCATTGCTTGCGATGCCTGCAACGAAAGACGAAGAAGCTCCGGTGACTGCTCCGGTCAAACCCGAACCCCAGGTGAACAAACCCGCACCTCGTTCGGAGTCGGTCGCGAGTGCCACGGGACAAACACCTCCTTCGGCGCGTGAGGCGCGAGTGGTGCGTCCGGACAAGCTATATGGTTTGGCCATCAAGTACCCACCGGCGGCAATGCATGCGAAGATCCAGGGTGAAACCAGCGTGCAGTGCACCATTCGTGCCGATGGTCGAAACACGAATTGCCGCATTCTGAAGAGTCTGCCGTATCTCGACAATGCGGTGATCAAAGCGGTCGAAGCCTCTCGTAGCGAACCGATTCGTGTTGATGGCAAGGCCGTCGACAACAGCGATCACATTTGGCACATCACGATCACGCTTCGCGAGATCGTCGATGATCGCACGTCGGCCCGTGGTTTGCCCACCTTGAATTGGAATTGATGTCGGTCATGCCGCGGTTTGGCGCGGCGTAGGTACGAGCACCACGAGCAGCAATGCTCCAAGGATGGCCAAGGCGCCTGATGCACCAAATGCAATGGGCGCCCCGACCCGTTCGTAAGCGTACCCGAACGCGATGTTGGCCACGAGCAAAGCACCTCCTTCCAGCGCAAGCTGCCGGCCAAAAGCGCGCCCGCGCATATTTGCCGGGACAAACTCGGCCATGATCGCCCGTTGCCCACCTTCGGCCAAACCATAATGTGCGGCATAAAGGCCCAGCCAAATCCACGCCCCGACCCAAGAATTCGCCAAGCCAAACCCGGCGTAGGTTGCACCGTACAAGAGCCAAGAAATCGCCAGCACTCGTTTGCGACCATATTTGTCCGATGCGCGTCCGCCGGGCACATTGAGCAGGCCTTT
>JBGAOI010000155.1:0-12590 GCA_044221885.1 Polyangium sp. (in: bacteria) | reverse complement strand
TCCCCCAACGAGCAACGGATGAAAACTCATCACTTGGCGCAAACGTTCGTCCTGTACATGCTTCGCCACGAGCCCGTACACGGACCTGTAACTTTCGAGCTTCATCATATCCGGGACGATCTTCGCCATGTTCCAGAAGGAGCCGAATGGCACATGCGCGAGCTCCTCGAAGCCGACTTTGAAAATGCGTTCGCTTGTCCGGATGAACTCTTCATATCCGGCAACGTCTTGCGGCGACAACCGCTCGACCTCGCGACGCATGGCTTTTTCGTCGCCCGTGTAATCGAACAAGGTCCCGTCGTGAAAACGGATGCGGTAGAACGGCGTGACTGGACGCATGTCGATGTCGTCGCTCATGCGCTTGCCGACGAGTGTCCAAAGTTCTTCGAGTAGCATCGGTGCGGTGACGACAGTTGGACCCGCATCGAAGGTAAAGCCGTCAAGTTTGTGCACGTACGCGCGACCTCCGGGGGCGTCGAGCTTTTCGAGCACGGTGACGCGATAGCCGCGAGATCCTAGGCGAATTGCGGCAGCCAAGCCACCGAAGCCACTACCGATGACAACCGCATGAGGTTTGGGGGTTGAACCTTGCATGGCATTAGTATAGGGTCTGTACTATCTTTGAACAAGGTTTTCACACAAGCGAGTGTGTTTGTTGTGATGACCAGATGGTGAGTTGTCCCTTGAGCCTCTATCGCATTCGAACGGTGAGTGAATTGACGGGCGTCAGCTCGGCGACGCTGCGTGCGTGGGAGCGGCGGTATGGTGTTCCTGCGCCTTCTCGAACGGCATCGGCCTATCGTTTGTACAGCGATGAAGATGTCGCGTTGATCTCGAAAATGCGGGATCTCGTCAAGGCGGGCACAGCGCCCATGGAAGCGGCGAAAGCGCTTTATGCCGACCCTGGGATTGGAATGACAGACGGCGAAACGTCGGCGGATGCGCCGTCGATTGTCGAGAAAGACCCGTTTGTTGTAGCAACGGAACGAATCATTGACGCGGTCAAACGTTTTGATCCGGATGGTCTCGAAGCGGAAGTGTCAAAGACGCTGACCTTGGGTCCGGCGGTAGTGATTTACGATCGTACGATTGGCCCAGCGTTGATTCAGATTGGCGAGCTTTGGCATGCGGGTGCAGTGACTGTTGCGCAGGAACATCTTGCGTCGAATGTTTTGGGTTCGACGCTTGTGCATTTGCTCCGTTTGGCGCAACCAGCCGATGCTGATCGCCGCATGGTTTTGGCTTGTTTTGCTGACGAAGATCACGTGCTCGGTTTGTACGGAGCGGGTCTTCGATTTGCGTCGTGGGGATATCGCACGTTGATGCTCGGCGCGAACACGCCCCCCGCGGCTGTTGCGCGTGTCGTCGATGCGTTGACGCCTGACCTCGTGGGATTGAGCGCCACCATGCTCGTGCCTCCGCCACGCGCACGCGAGCTTGTGGATGCGTATGCGGACGCGTGTCATTCGACGCCGTGGGTGGTGGGCGGCGAAGCGGCCGAATCGATGCGGCCGTGGATCGAAGCGCGAGGAGGTTTGTGTATTGGTCGGGAAGTGGCCGCTGCGCGTCAAGCGATTGAAAAGGCGGTTCTTGCGCACAAACGCAAACGAGCCGCACGCAAGGATTGAGGGTCCGGGCGGCGACTCGTTTGTCTCGATGAACGACTAGCCGCCGACTTGTTGTCCGAGCAGGCTGACGAGGCGTTTTCGAGCGTCAGCGTTCATGGCGCCTTCGGCAGCGAAGAGGACGGTTCCATCGCGACCCACCAGGATGATGTTGCTCACGCCTTTTTTGATACCGTAAGCCTTGCGAAATCCACCGTTCCAATCGCAGTAGATGGTTGTTTTTTGTTTCTTGGACTCTTCACGAATCGCGTCCTTGACGAACCCTTTGGCAGGCCACCAATCGTAGGAACTCACGTCGGCAATGGCGGCAAGAGCCACCTGCGTTTTGTACTTGTCGCCTTGGGCGAGTTTGGCGAGGTCATCTTTGAGCGATTGGTTTTGTTTGGACGAGTCTCGGTCTTCGTAGACGATGAGGATCGGTTTGCCCTTGAGCGACTGCATTTGAAGGACTTTGCCATCGGCATCCTCGACCTTCGCGTTGGGCGCCGATTCGCCTTCTTTGAGCAGCGCTTCGGCCGAACCTGGGATGAGCGCCGTGGCCAAAGCCGCCGCTGCAATGAACTTCGAAGTTTTTCCGCTGGAACCCATTGATCTCCTCCGTCGTCGTCATCCCGATGCGGGACGGTCAAGCTTGTCCACGCTTTGTACAATGTTTGGAGAGGATGTCAACGTTTGTTTGCGCTGGTTGCGTTTGTGGGCGTGCGTCAAGTGATGGGTCGCGAAGGGCAGTCGAGGTCATAGGGGCGTTCATCGACGCGGTGCGTGAAACGGATGTGGAGTTGCGTTTTGTTTCCCCAGACTTGACAGCCGCGCATCGATGCAAAGATTGGCCGCGCTGCCGGACAACACCAGCGAGACGCTCGGACCCGAGAACTCCAGCGCTCCAGGTCGTTTATTGCCGAAAGCTTCCGACGATTGAATCGGGGGGCATGCGCCCACCTCGTCGTGGAAACCTCATGCTCGATCGGAGCTTTTGGGGCAGGCGTTTGTCAAAAGGAACAGTGGAGGAAGCCATGATGACGCGAATCAATGATGTGAACGGAACGTTTGCCGCCATGGACGAACTTCGTCGACGTATGGAACGCGTTTTCGACGATTACGAAGGCCGAGGCCATCAAGGTCCAGCCCGCGGATTTTTCGATGCTTTCGACTTCGGAACGCCGCGCACCGTAGCAACTTGGCCGCGTCTTTCGGTGTACGATACGGGTTCGGCTTTGGTGCTTTATGCCGAAGTCCCGGGTCTCAAAGATTCGGACATCAAAATCGAAATTGCGCAGGACGTGCTTTCGCTCTCGGGTGAACGCAAGCAAGATGCGCCCGAAGGATATGCTGTGCATCGACGCGAACGCGCGCCCGTGAAGTTTGCCCGCAGCTTGGCATTGCCCTGCAAAATCGATGCGGACAAAGCCACGGCGACCGTGACGGATGGAGTGCTCACGTTGACGCTTCCCAAAGCCGCAGAAGCGCAACCCCGACAAATTGCCGTGAAAACGGTTTCGTGAGCCAAACTTTACGAATTTTTGCGAAAAAGAGGGAGACAAAGCCATGAATACGCAAACCGTCGACACCAAAAAGCGCGAACCGATGGCTCAAGAAAGCCGCCGTGTGACTGCTCCCGCCGTGGACGTCTACGAAAACAAAGACGAAGTCTTGCTCGTTGCCGATATGCCGGGCGTTCGTCCGGACGATATCACGATTCGATTCGAGCGAGGCGAATTGACGTTGTCGGGAAAGCGGGCGAAAACGCCGGAAGGCGCGATGCTTGCGGCGGAACATCGATTCGTGGATTTCCAGCGGACATTCACGGTGCCGCAAAGCATTCAAGCGGACGGCATTCAAGCGGAAGTTGCTCACGGCGTTTTGAAGATTCACTTGCCGAAAGTATCGGCGCAAAAACCGCGACAGATTCCGGTGAAAGCGTCCTGAACCTCATCTCCGAGCGAATCGACCCGCGCCAAACCCGTTTTGGATGCGGGTCGTCGCGTTTGGCGAAATGGAACGTCACCAAATCATTGTGCAGAAAAAGCCGTCTTCTTCGTCCGCGTGCCAAATCGATACGTCACCACCAATGAGGCGTCATAACGAATGCTCCCTGCGTCGTACCCTCCAAACGAATAACCAGCATCCCCGAACAACCATACATCGACCGGGCCGATGGCTGCCCCAAGACGCAAGGTCATGAGTGGACTCACGCGATATTCGAGGTCCCGGGCGCTCATGAACGCCATGTCGAGCTCGGGTCCCAGGTAGGCTCGGAAAAACCCTTTTCGCCAGCCCGGTAACAAGGACGCGCGCATGCCCATGCCTGGCGTGAAGGCATCTCGGAAACCCATACGCGGCCCGAAGCGAATATCCGACCACAAAGCAAAAATGGGTCGCGTGACGAGATGACCGCCCAGACCGACGTCGATCGACACGACACCTGCCGGTGGACGAACGCCAATGGCGGCGAGCCACGGCAATTGATCATTGTGCGGACGAATCGTGAGAACTTGCTGGTCTCGCGCCAAATCGATTTGCACGCTGCCGCTTTCTTGCGGCGTTCCGGCAAGCACCAGCGACGGTGCTATCGTCAATCCAACGACGAATGTGCTCGAGCCAGCGAATAACGTAGGCCATTTCATGGTGAACTCCAGGATTGACGTCAACGAGCAAGGGGCAAGAGCCCCGCGGGCCACTGTTCGGGATGTTCCAATGGATTGTCCTGACCAACGAAATCGGCCAACATGCTGTCAACGAGGAACATCGTCAGGAAGCGCGCCTGTTCTTCCTCAATGGTGGGCGTTCCATCGCTTGCGAGTTCCGATTCGGTGGGGTTTTCGACAACTTGATAGTGGTTCATGCCTTCGACTGCGGCAAACGTGAGAGGCGTGCGAAAAGTTTGAATGCCCTCGCGCGCACTGTCCTCCAAAACTCGTTTATCAGCCGTGCCAATGATCGACAGGATTTTTTCGTGTCCGCGAAGGGGCCGAGTCGAATAATCGTCGGCGCTGTCGGTTGTACTGCACAGGAAAACAAGATGCGAAAAATCGTTTGGCTTGGATGCCCAAACCTTCGCCGCCGATACGCCTCCGAGGCTGTGCCCCAGGATCAACGCGGGCGTATCGGGACGAATGGTGTCCGCCAAGGGATCGTCCGGATCCTGGGCAACCGCTCGAACGGCTTGAAAGGCATCAAAGAGATTGCCCAATTCAAGCAGACTAAAAAGGGGAGAATGGGGCGTAATGACCGTGAATCCTCGACTGGCGATATGTGCACCGAGCCAACGATATCGTTCGGCATCGACAGCCCCTCCTGGGACGAATATCACGGGCGGGGATGGTTGCGGAAAGGCATTAACGAATACATCGACATCAACAGCTTCGTCCACGCGAACACGGAATGTCCGCTCATGAACGTCCACGCCCAAAACGCCCCGCTCGCCGAATGCATTCGTGCGGCTTCTATCCACATCGAGCAGTTTTGTCGGCGCATCCGGAGCACAAGCAGAAAGCAAAAGTGCCGAGAGTATCGCGAATCCGATTTTGGCAGTAGGAGCAGTAGGAATGGAATGGGTCTTGTGCTTGCCCACATAACGCCCCGTTTGCGAGTTATTTGTCATCACGAAACCATCCGTCGGTAGAACAGGTCGGGTTGTGCATTGAAATTTTTGCCTTTTGGGGTTCACCCACATGCAGTCGGCAGTTCACCATGACTCGTGTTGAAATCCTAGCGGCGGGGCAGGCTTGGTACTGTGTTCGGAACAGGTACAAGATTTGCTCGTAGCATCCCCTTTATCGCATGATCCTTCGCATGAGGCAAAACTTTCCGCGGCGCCGAGCGTCTCACGTGACTCGACCGCCGAAAATCTCTTTTCACCCTCGTCACCCGGGTGTACCCTCCAAGGATCCATGCGCTCTCGAAACATTTTTTCCCTCTTTTGTTCGCTCGTTCTGACCCAAGCCATCGCCAGTTGTGGACCGGGACCAACCGTCGTTTCTGGCCCGCAATCCGCTGCTTTCGGCGAACCTCCGGCGAAAACTCCTGAGAACTCGACGCCAACGGGTCCCATTCCCGTCGTGGATGTGCGGTGGGAAGAACAGCCAGCTCCAGTGCAACTCGCCATTGCGACGAGCAACGAATCAGCTCCCATGACGTTGACCTCTCCTGATGGCGTCGGTCTTCAAATCGATGCGTTGGCGGTTTCCGGCGTGGTGCAGGATCCTCTGGCATTTACCGAATTGCGGTTTACGTTTAAAAATCCCGATGCACGAACCATTGAGGGGCGTTTCGAGGTTGTATTGCCGCCGGGCGCGACAATCAGCCGTTTTGCAATGCGGAATGCCGAAGGGTGGCAAGAGGGCGAAGTGGTCGAGCAAAAAGCGGCGCGCGCAGCGTATGAAGACTTTTTGCATCGTCGAGCGGATCCGGCGCTATTGGAAAAACAAGCCGGCAATCGATTCCAAGCGCGGGTGTTTCCGATTCCGGCATCCGGCGAAAAAGAAATCATTTTATCGTATTCGCAAAAATTGTCATCGAAGCAAGATCCCTATCGTGTCCATTTGCGCGGGCTTCCTTCGATTCGGCAATTCGACTTGCGGGTCGTCGATGGGCGAGCATTGAGCAAGCGTAAGGCATTTTCTTCCAAGCAGGCGAACTTCAAGCCCGATCGCGATTTCGTCTTGCCCATTGGCGTGGACAAAGATCTGGCCGTGGGGCTTCGTCATGAAGAACTGGCGGTGGCTCGAGTGACGCCCGTCGCCGAAGACAAACCCGAACCCGTACGCGATTTGTTGATTTTGCTCGATACGAGCGCTTCGCGGGCGCTCGATATGAAAACCCAGATCGCGCAGTTGCAGCAGCTTTTGGCGTCATTGTCGGATGCGCCGAATGACATGCCGTTGGCGGTAGCGTGTTTCGATCAAGAACTCGAGCCGATTTATGTTGGCCCCAAAGCGAATTTCGGGGCGAAAGAAATCGACGCCATCATGAATCGCAAAGCGTTGGGAGCTTCGGATATTGGTTTGGCGCTCGAAAGTGCCGCGACGTTCGTGAAAAAGCAGAATGGCAAATTCTCGCGGGTTTTGCTCTTTACGGACGGCATTCCAACGGCTGGTTCGGTCGAAGGGGTCGATGTTGCGAAAGAAGTGCAAGACTTGCGGGAAGCGGGCATTCGCCGTATCGATGCCATTGTCGCCGGCGGGATTCGGGATGAAAATCTCTTGCGCCGATTGACGAAAGGTACATTGCCGCAAGATGGTATTGTTCTCGATGCGGATTCGCCGTCGAAAGAAATTGTCGAGCGCCTCAATCGCGCGACGATATCGAACCTTGCCGTGCGTGTACCGGGCGCAAAATTCGTCTGGCCAGAAAAACTTGATGGTGTGCAGCCGCGGGATGAAGCGTTGGTCTTTGCGGAACTCCCCAAAGGCGCGCCGTTCGAGGTGGAAATCGAAGGTCCGAGTGGCAAAGTAAAACGCACGGTGGTGACGGAATTTGCCGAGCGACCATTGCTCGAGCGGGCGATTGTGGGCGCGCGTATCGAACAATTGACAGACATGCGCGATGCGACGGACAAACCTGAACAACGGGACCAATTGGCTCGCGAAATCGTTTCTATGTCGACGCGCTTCCGCGTGCTTTCGGACTTCACGTCGCTGCTGGTGCTCGAAACGGACAACGACTATGCGCGGTTCGGAATTGATCGGCGAGCATTGGCCGATATTCTCGTCGTCGGACCTGCGGGCATTGAATTGCAAAAGCGTACGTCCGGGCCTGTAGCCATCGCCGAGGGGCAATTGCCACCAGTACCTCGACTGGTAGCTCAGGAAAAAAATAAAGGTAGTTCCGGGGGTGGCGGCGATAAAAAAGCGGATATGGACGGGGAAGCTGGGGCTGCTCCGCCCAAGCCTGTTGAGGCTTCGGCTGCTGCGCCGGCAACGGAGCGGGCATTAAATGCGCCTCCGCCGCCCGCACAAGCGGCGCTTTCACGCGACGAACTCAAAGAAGAAGCTGCCCGTCCCGACCCTGAGCCTGCGCCCAGGGGGCCCGCAGGAGGTGCGTCGCGACCATCGCCCGCGCCACGTGCCCCGGGAAAATCAGCAGCGGGAGCGCCGCGGCCATCTGCCGGACATATCATGATGGACGTGGATATCGATTCGCCCAATGCAGGAGCAGCCATTCCGGCGCAACCATCGCGTCGCCCGTGGAGCCCTTCGCCTATCGTCGTCGACGACCGTGATGACGAACCCGAAGATTCGGGCGTTGCGCCGTATGAAGGCAAGTTTGCCGAAGTCATGGCCATGATTGACAAGAAACGCACGACTGAAGCTGTGAGTTTTGCGTCGAAATATCGTGAGGACGATCCCGGTGATGCCTTGGCGCTCGTGGCGCTCGGCCAAGCATTCGAGGCTTCGGGGGACAAGGATCAAGCGGCTCGAGCGTACGGTTCGATCATTGATTTGTTTCCGGGTCGCGCCGATTTGCGTCGTTTTGCAGGTTCGCGATTGGAACACTTTGCCAAACCTGGCGATGCGGCCCATTGGCTGGTTGTGGATACATATCGCAAAGCCTACGCGTCGCGTCCCGATCATCCCTCGGGCGCACGGCTGTTCGCGTACGCGCTCGCGCGGGGCGGGTACGTAGAGGAAGCGTTCAACACGATTGTCGAGGCGTTTGTCCGTCGATACCCGAGCGGTCGTTTTGCGGGCGTCCGTCGCGTTTTGGCCGATGACGTGGGGATTCTCGCGGCCGTGTTTGTCAAAGCGCGACCTGAGCGACGTGCGGAAATCGAAAAACGTTTGTCCGAGATTGGCGTGACGATATCGAAGAAAGCTTCGTTGCGGTTTGTCTTGGTATGGGAAACTGACGCGAACGACGTGGATTTTCATATTCGCGACGGACGAGGTGGACATGCGTTTTACAGCCGACCGAATCTTCGTTCCGGCGGTGAACTGTATGCGGACGTGACGACGGGATATGGCCCGGAATGTTTTGCGATCGAAGGACGGCCGACAGCGTACCCGTACAAACTCCAGGCGCACTATTATTCGAAGGGTCCGATGGGGTATGGGATGGACAAACTGCAAATTGTCGAACACGACGGAGCGGGCACGATCAAGCTGGAGGAGCGCCCGTTTGTCGTGATGACCGATCGGGCGTTTGTCAATCTCGGTGTCGTGACGGGGCCATTGAAGGGTCAATAAACCGAACGTGGTTCGTCGAAAAAACCTTCCCTTTTCGTGACCGACGTGGTGTAGTGATCGGGCACGGAAGGGGAAGCTGTTTTCCATGGCCTACGACGAAGAACTCGCAACACGAATTCGCAATCGACTGGACGATCCGCTGGGCGTGAGCGAGCGGAAGATGTTTGGCGGGGTTGCATTCATGGTGTACGGCAACATGTGTGTCGGCATTGTGGGTCGCGACTTGATGGTGCGTCTTGGTCAAGCGGAGTATGAAAAGGCATTGACGGAGCCGTTTGTCCGGCCGATGGATTTTACGGGCAAACCGTTGAAGGGTTTTATTTACGTCGACGCGGACGGGATTGAGACGGACAAACAGCTTGACGTGTGGCTAAATCGTGCGCGGGCGTTTGTCTCGACACTGCCGCCGAAAGAAGAGAAGCCGGCGGCGGTAAAGAAGAAGGCTGCGCCGGCGAAGAGGGCGGCCAAGAAAGTCTCGGCGCGAAAAAAAGCGTAATCAAGGCGTCATTCGGTTGGGATCCCGAACGATCGTCATGGCCAACGCAATCAATTCATCCGGATGCAATTTTCCGTTTTCGATTGCATAACGAACGATACGTGCCGCTGGTTCGGCGCTGGGTCCGGGAATTCCCCGATGCACGTGATACGCGTACAAACCATCCGCCGCTTGATAATGCGCGTGGCATAACGCTTCGACCATCGATGCAATCTCCGCCGAAATCGGCGGTGCCGAAAAAAGCGCCAAGTCCGGGGGCGTTGCGTCCGGCCACAACATCAAGAACAAATCCGCATCACCTCCCATGGCTGCCAGCGATTGTGCCGTCGATGTTCGCGCGAGCGCTCGCAAGCTCAATCGATCGCCCCGAGCCCCAGCAATTTGCTGAAGGGCTTGCTCCAAAGCCGGTTTGTCGAGGCATTGGGCGGCGATAGAGGCCAAAGTGGCATCGTTGGCAACGGGCCAACGCGTCGAATCATACGCTTCACCACCACGCAAGTTTGTCGAGATGTACCTTTCTGGAGGCAAGACGGCCAAAATCGGCGCGAGTGCGATCTCGGTGAGAACGCCATCTTTGACGAGGTAATAAAAGAGGCCGGGGGCGAGCACGCCGAGAGGATGACTGAGCCTGCTGACGGAGGCAAATTCTTTGAAACTGCTTTCCGACGTTGCGCTCGGGAACCTTTCCGAATCACGTTCCGTCGAAGGCTTGTTTCGAGGTTGATACGGCGTAGCGCCCAGCTTCTCGGGCTCGACCATGGTAAAAATGGTTTGGCGATGTATTGACTCGTTGTGTTCATGCTTCGCGACATGTGGAGGATTCATGCCTCGCTCCCGGCAAAATTTGGCGCAGGGCAGTTTGCTGCTCGCGTTTCTGTCGTGTTTCTCCGGTACCGCATGGGCCGCGGATCCTCCGGCAACCTTTCCTTCGTCCCCGAAAAACCAAATCGAGTTTCACGCGTCACTCGCCGATGGTCTAGGGCTGAAGCGAGAAGACAAACTCTTTTCTGTCGATCTTGGCATTCTCACCCAAATGCGTTTTACCGCGACCGCGCACGACGGAAAAGTCGCCGATGACGGATTTAATGTCTTGATGGTTCGTCCGACTTTGCGCGTGAAGGCGCTGCGCGATACCGTACGGTTGTTTGTCCAGCCGGAACTCGGTACGCCCAACCCCAAGCTTCTCGATTTCGAGCTCACGTGGCAGCCCCGGCCGGAAGTGGGCCTTCGTGTGGGCCAATTCTTGACGCCTATGACCCGAGCGTTTTTGACACCGGTTCCGTTGCTCCAGTTTACGGACTTCAATCGAGTCAATGCCAAGTTTCGTGCCGACCGTGACACTGGCGCCATGATTTTCGGCGCCACGAAAAACGGAAAACTCGATTATTGGCTCGGCGCATTTAATGGTAACGGTATCGACAAAGGCGGAAACGACGACACGACCATGATGGGCATTGCCCGTATTGCCGTCAATCCTGTTCGCGCAATGCCTTACGACGAAACGCCGAGCCTCAAAGGGCCCGTGCCTTTTGGGATGGCCATTGCCGTCAATGGCGTGGCCGATCGAGCGCATCCGACGAAAACCGTCACCGATGCAACCGGCGCGCAAACAACGGTTGCTTTGCCCGCCGAAACGCGACTCACGGGCGGCGGTGACGTTGCGATTGCCTACAAATCGTTTACGTTCCTGGGTGAAGCTTTTACAAAAATGGTGCAACCCGACGGAGCGCAGCGAAGTTTTGCGTATGGCGCCTATGCGCAAGCTGGCTTGTTTGCCATTCCGAAACGGCTGGAATTCGCGGTGCGTGGAGGCTTCATGGATCCGAATCGCAGCAAGGACAAGGATACCGAGTCCAATGTCGAGGGATTGATCACCGGGTATTTCGTAGGCAACCACCTGAAGGTCGGCGCTCGATATACCATGATTCGCAATGAAGCGAAAACCGGAGATGGATTGCTTCCGGGCGTGAATCACCGGTTCATGATTCAGTCGCAGCTTTGGTTATGAGGGAATTCGCGGGTGCGTGCGATTGGGGAGGCAATCAAGGCATCGCGACGATGCGACCTTGAATCGACGGCGAGATCATCATTTGCGACTGAATGTAGTCGGCAAACACGTCGGCTTGCAGATCACGCGAGACGCCCATGCCATCCACGAACATCGTATATCCGTCGCCGCCATTGTTCGTGAAGTCTGGCAAAGCCATCGTAAACGTCGTTTGATCTTTCGGAATGGGTGTTCCGCCGTTCAGGTGCATTTCGATGATGCGGGCATTGGGCATTGCGGATGCGCTGTACGTGAATCCAAACCCCGATATTTGTGGGAATCGCCCATTGGCCGCTGGCAATGCGGCAATTCCGTACTCCATGGCGGCCCACAGTTGCGTTCCCGTTACGGTTCGCGTCACAATGGTATTGCCAAACGGGAAAACCGCGTATGCATCGCCAACGACAAGGTCGTACGGCGGCCCCGAAGCGTACCCCATGCTCGTTCGACGGAGCATCATATTGGCAGGCAAATACGACGACGGCAAAGGCGCTCGAATGCCGCCACCGTTCACCATCGCCAGCTGCGTATTGTACTTGATGCGCATCGAATCCGCCGCCAAATTGCCAATCGCCACTTCCCCGAGACGCTCGATGTTTCCACCACGTGGAAAGATATCGGTGGCAATGCCAATCACACCGTCGAGCTGCGCGGAAAGCTGCATGCGGTAGGGCTGGAGCATCGATTCCACCGCCGCATCCGGCGTCACGGCCGACTTGATCGGGGAAACAATTTGCGTCGAGCTTTTTGTGACAAACCCCGTCCAAGGAATCACGCTCATGTTCACTCGTGCATACGTGAGCCCTTTGCTTCGATTTTCCACGACCCGGGCACCATTGATGATTTCATTGACCTGGATATCCGTGTGGTCGCCGAAAACAACATGGAATCCTGTCAAACCCTTTGCGAAATCGATGAGTGGCCCCGAGCATTTTTGCGTCATTGCGTCGCAAAGCGTCGCGCCCTGGTGCACAAGGGCCACGAAAACCTTCGCGCCAGCGGCTCGAGCAGCATCTTTTGCGGCCATTGCCGACGTGATCTCGTTACCAATCGTAATGGTTCCCATGCTACCCGGCGCCAACAGAGATGGCGCATCCGTATTCGTGATCCCAATGAACGCGACCGGAACTCCGCCCATGTTCACGATGTAATACGGCGTTTCAATTCCGGTGAGATTCCCGGCAAGATTGTTGAGGTTGCTCGAGACGTACCGATACGTCGACGCATCGATCATCGAT
>JBGAOI010000154.1:12342-12591 GCA_044221885.1 Polyangium sp. (in: bacteria) | reverse complement strand
CACGTCCTACGCGGTCAAGTTGGACAAACATTGGCCGTCGTGTTTTCGAACGACGGGCATTCGCTCGTTTCTGGCGGAAGTGATGGCAGCGTGTGGCTTTGGGATATCCACGGTGAACAAGGAACCGTTATTGACAAACATACACGAGAAGTTACCGCATTGGCAGTGGACCCTCGAGGGCATCAAGTTGCATCGGGCAGCATGGATGGGGTTTTGCGGATTTCCAACTGGGCGACGAAAAGGACGCAA
>JBGAOI010000154.1:0-12332 GCA_044221885.1 Polyangium sp. (in: bacteria) | reverse complement strand
ACCTGGGCCCTTGCGACGGGTCAATCCATTACGCGTGACGTCTCCGCCATGGGCGTGCGGCGTATTGCTTTTTTTCCCGATGGTCGACGCTTTGTGTCGATTGGCGTCGTTCCGAGCGTGCAAATCTGGGATGTCCATTCGAACGAACATCCGCGCATGTTGCAGGGTCATGCGGGACCGATTGCTGAATTGGCTATTTCCTCGGATGGGCGACGTCTCATCACGGGGAGTATCGATGGCACGGTCAAATTATGGGATGTTGCCAGTGGTGAAAGTCGAACGCTTGGGGCTTGTTCGGCCAACGGCGCAGCAGTGATGTTCGATTCGCAGGGTCTGCAAGCGATCGCTGCGAGTTTCGAGCGCACCATCAAGGTTTGGCCCGACGACTTACCCACGGATGCCGAGGCATTACGCGCGTGGCTCAATGCCACAACCCCGGAAACCATCGAATCGATTGACGCCAAGTGACTTATGGTTCAATGCCGTGTCGGCGCATCAATCGATACAAATACGTGCGATCCAACCCCGCAGCCTCGGCTGCGCGTGTCACTTTACCCGCATGCGTACGCATGAGCTCTTCAATGTAGGCTCGTTCAAATGCAACCAAGATCCGCTCTCGCTCGTCGGCGTAAGGAACAGCGCTATCAACGCGCAAAATTCCATCCGTTCGTGACTCGGCAAGCGATGTCGGAGCCGTTGTTGAAAAAACTGCACATCGCGCCAAGTGATTTCGCAATTCCCGCACATTACCTGGCCACGCACCACGCTGGAGCTGCATGACGAATTCCGCCGAACGCAACTGCCCCGTCATTTCTTCGGGAATTCGCAAGGAAGCCAGGATTTCGTCGAGCAACACGGGGATATCTTCGGGGCGCCGTCGCAGCGGCGGCAATTCCATGGTCAACACGGCCAATCGAAAATAAAGATCCGCGCGAAATCGGCCCGCATTCACTTCCGCCCGCAAATCACGATTGGTCGCGGCAATCACACGAACGTTCACCTTGCGATAACCGTTCGAACCCACGCGCCGTACTTCGTGCGTCTCCAGGGCTCGCAATAATTTGACTTGAAGATCGACCGGCAAATCTCCGATTTCGTCCAAAAACAAAGTCCCCTCCGCGGCCTCTTCGAATGCCCCGATACGCCGTTCGGAAGCTCCAGTAAACGCTCCCTTTTCATGCCCGAACAATTCGCTTTCGAGCAAATTGGCCGGAATGGCGCCACAATCCACGGCGGTAAAGGGGCCATCTTTTCGTGCACTTTTGCGGTGAATCGACAATGCCGCCTGACTCTTGCCCGTACCCGTTTCCCCTTCGAGAAGCACTGTCGCATCGGTCATGGCCGCCCGTTCGAGCAATGCAAACGTGGTGCGCATGGATGTCGATACGCCCACGAGAGACCCGAATCGAGTTTCCATGGAAAGTGGCAAATGGTTTGTCTCTACTCCGAAATCGAATCGAACGACGGTTTTTCCCAGGCGCAGCAGGCTACCCATGCGCAAATAAGCCTCAACCACGGACACGCCATCGAGTATCGTGCCATTGCGGCTGTCCAAGTCCCGCACCCGTGCGCCACGGTCATCGACGACAATCTCACAGTGAAACCTCGACACCGTGGGATCCTGGATGACGACCGCATTCGAACGGTGCGATCCTAGGGAGCAACGGCTACTTGTGGATTTCCAGTCCACACCTTGGGCGGGACCTTCAACAACCATCAGACGAAAGGAGCGGACCGAACCTGGAAGGCCCAGGGGGCGAGTGTCCGGATCTGGCGAGGTATTCGCACCTGTCACATCCTTGCGGTCAGTCGGAGCCGCCGCCGAAGTTTCGATGGCTCGGGTTCGTTTGGACATGGATTGGCAGGACTACCATCTTTGGCCATGGTTCGGAAACATTTATGATTGGTTTGCGGCTGGCGACGTAAGGAGTGCCCTACCCACGGACGCGTTCCGGCAGCTCGATTCAGGCGTTGTTCGCTACACCAAACCAAATCAACAACATCACCCCACGACGGGCAGTCGCGTACGTGCCGTATTGTTCGTTTGTGCCAAACCATTTGCGTCGCTGGCAAACGGCTCTTCCACCAATTCGAACAAGCCGAAGTCGTAGGGCTCGTTGGGCGCTCGTTCCCGCTGCACCAGTCGTTCCCGAATTCCGCGCCGTTCGAGCGTTTTCACGCGGTGATAACAAAACGGATTGTTGCCTCGACGTCCCAAGGTCGAATGCGCAGTCCAAGAGCATCCGCCGCGACAAACATCCGCGTAATAACACGTTTTGCAAAAACCCCACAATTCTTCGGTCGTTCGATCACGGGCAAACCTGAGCGCTTCGGCATGTTGCCATATCTCTTCGAGCGCCATGGTCCGCACATTGCCGCCCGTATACGGTGCCGTCGGCAGCGAAGGACAACCTTTCACGGTGCCATCGGATTCAATTCCCATCGTGCTTATGCCCGCTCGGCACCCTCGCCAATGACCTTCCCCTCCGCCCGGATGCGACCGCAAGAGCTGCTCATGGGGGCCGAAATATCCGAGGTTGTTGCTCGCAACGACATCAAAAGGAATACCTGCGTTGTATTCTTCGAGGGCATCGCGTTGAATGGCAGCGAGGGTATCGATGACGTCGACGATTTGCCAGGGTTCGAGAATCCATTCGGGATGATCTGCCGCCCGACCCATCGGCACGGTGATTTGCAGTTGCCAAGCCTCGACGCCGTGTGCACGCAGTTCGGAAGCCATTTGGCGCAACAAATGTGCATTGAGCCGATTGATTTGTGAATTGGCCGAAATGTGCAAGCCCGCTTCACGCGCATTGTCGAGCGCTCGAATGGCGGCGGCGTGACTGCCCAAATTGCCTCGAAGTTTGTCATGGACAAGGGCTGGGCCATCCACGGAAACGCCAATCGCGGACAAACCGGCTTTTCGTAAGGCGGTTGCGCGTTCCGTGGTGAGTGCTCGTCCGCCCGTTTGCATGGTGACGCGAATGCCGCGTTCGGCCATATACGAAACAATTTCGTACAAATCGGGGCGGAGATACGCTTCTCCTCCAATGAGGGCGACTTCGCGCGCGCCGAGTTTGACCAAGGCACTGGCGACATCGAGCACTTCGGGAGTGGTGAGTTCGCGCGTGCGGGCAGCGCCAGCGCGCGAGCCACAATGTGCACACGGTTGGTCGCACTTCATCGTCAATTCCCAGACGACGAGAACGGGTCGTACGACGTCGAGTTCATCGGCGCCGACGGTTCTGGCGAAGGGTGCACGGGGCTCGATTTTCGTCATGGGGCGCTGAGCATACACGATATGACAAAAGTTATGCTTGACATTGTGGAGAGATTCGTAAATATGCGGATATGTCGACGAAACTCGTTGCTTGTCCGTCTTGTTCTTGCCACGCATTACCTGACGAAACGGAATGTCCGCATTGCGGGGCAGCTCTTCGGTTGCCCGATGGCACGGTTCCGCGCACGGCGCTTGCAGCGCTCATGGGACTCTCCACCATGGTGGCTTCTTGTGTCGTAACCGTTTATGGCCCGGGTCCAACAGGTGGCGCCGGAGGCGACGGTGGAAACATCGATACGAGCAGCAGTAGCAGCGGTCAGGGGGGCATGGGCGGGCAAGGAGGCATGGGAGGTTCGGCAGGACAAGCAGGTATGGGTGGTGCTGGGGGTTCGGGCGGGAAATAGCGAATTGATCTCGTTGATTCTCCGCATTGCGAGGGCAAACGAAACACGGCGGCAGTGATTGCACGTTTTATTGCCAGCGACGTGGGTCACACGGAACAAGCGGTTGCGCGACCCAAACATAGCGATCGCGCGACGCTGTGCCCGAAAAGGCACCAATCACTTTTCGTCCAGTTTTTCTCCGCCAATCCAATCGTTTCGGTATAATGGCCGCATGAGCAGCCAGGCAGACCCCGAATCGCTCACCGTTCTATTGCAGGCATGGAGGACCGGCCAAGGCTCCGCTCGCGACAAAGCTTGGGCCGCGATCTATGGCCGATTGCATCATCTCGCGCATCACGTACTGCGCGGGCGTCGCGCAGCGTCGGGCATGGCCACCACCACCGTGCTTCATGAAGCGGCCATCGAACTGATGCACATCGACATCGACTGGAACAACAGTCAACACTTTTTCGCCGCAGCCGCTCGATGCATGCGGTTCGTCTTGGTCGATGCCGCCCGCCGAAGGCTCTCGCAAAAACGAGGCAGCGGCGAAGCGTCCAACGAAATGCCCGAAGACGTGCTCGATGTAAACGCGCGTAATCCGGAAGAAGTCGTCGCCATTCATCAAGCACTCGAACGATTGACGCAAATTGATGCGCGCCAAGGCGAACTCGTTGAACTGCGCTACTTCGGAGGCATGTCCGTCGAGGAAGCCGCTGAAGTCCTGGGTGTATCCAAAGCCACCGCCACTCGGCAATGGCGCGCCGCTCGCGTCTGGCTCTACGGGCAGCTCAAAGCAAGCGGTATGAGCGATAGTCTGCCCGATGAACAAAAAAACGACGGCATGTGACTACGTTCAGGTTCGGTTTCCGATAGGACGTCCGAAAACGCAATGACCGCACTTTTACCACCAATCGTTGCTTGCCGGAGTGACTCGTAGCGCATGGCTTCCGAGTCGCCCCCCACCACACAAACGCAGAATGACGTCCACGTTCCGTCATTGGATGAAATCATTCTCGTGGCCGGTGGGCTCGAGGGGGAAGAACGCGATGCGTACCTTGACAAACTCACGCAGGTTCCATCGGATGTCCTTCAAGAAGCGCGGCGATTGCTCGAAGAAGCGGACGAAATGCCCGATTCGTTTCTGGATGCACCGGCGCTTGGAGAAAGCACGGCGTCTCTTGATCACGATCCGGCAGCCGAAACGGCGATAACGGCAACGTCGGACCTTTCCGGCGAATGTGTGGGACGATTTCGCCTCATGGAGCGTCTGGGAGCTGGCGCAATGGGCGAAGTGTACAGCGCCTATGACGAGCAGCTCGATCGCAAAGTCGCCGTCAAACTGGTCAAACCTGGCGTAAGGTCGCGTGCTGATATCAGCGAACGATTGTTGCGCGAAGCGAAAACCCTGGCCCGTTTGTCTCATCCAAACGTTGTGCAAGTGTACGAAGCGGGCACGTTTCGCGAACGCGTTTATGTGGCCATGGAGTTTGTCCGCGGAATGACACTCGATGCGTGGCGCAAAGAAAACGCCGACAAAGCATCGTGGAAAGACGTGCTCGCCTTGTTCCTTGCGGCCGGCGAAGGGCTGATTGCGGCGCATCGAGCGGGCCTTGTGCATCGTGATTTCAAGCCCGCCAATGTGCTCGTGGGTGCGGACGGGCGTGTCCGCGTGCTCGATTTTGGGCTCGCGCGAACGGAAGCGACGGACGACGAAGCGCCTTCTCCAGAAGCAACGCCGCTCGCCGATGTGCACGCGATGCTGGCGACATTGACGCAGACGGGCAGCGTTTTGGGAACCCCGGCTTATATGTCGCCCGAGCAATGGCAAGCGAAAAAGGTCGATGCTCGGAGCGATCAATTCAGTTTTTGCGTTGCGCTTTACGAGGCGCTTTATGGAAAGCGACCATTTCAACCAAAAACCAATTTTCAGTTGGCCAAACTCACGGCCGAAGGCGCGTACGAGTCACCCCCAAAAACCTCGCCGGTGCCCAAACGCTTATGGCCCATTCTCGAACGAGGTCTGGCGGCCGATCCGGACAAACGTTATCCGGACATGCAAGAGCTGCTCTCCGCGTTGTCGTGGGACCCAGACAAACGGCGCCGGACTGTCCTCACGACTGCGGGCGTGGCGGTGGCGCTCGTGGCGAGCATTGCGATCACGGCGGGAATTTCGGCGCGTCGCGAAGCAAACCCGTGTCGAAGGGCAGGACAAACGGTCGATGCCGTGTGGAACGGTGACGTGCGAGACAAGATTGCCCGCGCATTCGAGGCCACGCGGCTTCCGTATGCAAAGGTGACCTGGGAACGTTTGTCAGGCCAACTCGAAGCGTATGGCGTCGCATTGCGAGGCGAACGGGTTGCCACATGCGAAGCGACGCACGTGCGTCATGAACAAAGCGCCGAAGTGCTCAATTTGCGCACGATATGCCTCGACCGACGAGAACGTCATTTGAGCGCGCTGCTCGATGCGTTCACGCAGGCGGATGGGCAATTGGTCGAGCATGCGGCGGAAGCGGCGGCGGCATTGCCGCGTGTGGACGGTTGTCAAGACGCTGAAGCTTTGCTCTTGGGGGTTCGTCCGCCGGAAGATCCAGAAACGGCCGCGAAAGTAACGTCGATTCAAAACGAATTGGCGCGTTCCGAAGTGCTTTTCCAGTCAGTGCGTTACAAGGAAGCGCTGGCCATTGCCGAGGCACAATGGGAAGCGGCGCAAAAACTCCATTATCGTCCGATACAAGCCGATGCCGCTTATGAAGTGGGCCGAATTCTCGTCGATTTCGTCACCGGCGACAAGGTCGAGCGGGCCGAGAAATTGTTACGCGAAGCGCTCGATTTGTCGGTACGCAGTCGTCACGACGTTCGAGCGGCCGAAACGTGGAAAAGTTTGGTGCATTTATCCGCACGGCATCATTCAAATAAAGAATTTGGCTATTTATGGGCGGAAAGCGCCCTTTCCGCGATTGACCGCGCCGGCAATGACAGCACGTTGCTCGCTTCGACGCTGAATGAAGCGGGTTCGTTGTATGCAAAAGCGGGCCGCAGCGACGACGCCGAGCGTTTCCTGAAACAAGCGCTGGAGCTCGAGCAAAAAAATCGCGTCGATGTTTTGTTTCAGGCGGATACGTGGCAATTTTTGGCCAATGTTTCAAAGGACCAGGGCCGATTCCCCGAAGCCCGGAAAGCATTCGAGTCGTCCATTCAAATTGCGCGAGACGCTTTGGGGGAAGGTCATCCGCGGCTTGCCTTCGTAAAACACGATTATGCCATGTTTCTCCACGAAACGGGTGAATTCGCGGCAG
Source organism: Polyangium sp. (in: bacteria) (assembly GCA_044221885.1). Taxonomy (GTDB): domain Bacteria; phylum Myxococcota_A; class Polyangia; order Polyangiales; family Polyangiaceae; genus Polyangium. The sequence goes on along the minus strand of JBGAOI010000154.1, from coordinate 5,367 downwards.
CGCGGCAAATATTGACGGAAAGCATTACGACGTGGGCAAACCTTTATGATCCGAAGCATTTTAGGGTCGGGCAAGCCCATATCGAACTCGCGGAACTCGAACGTCGCGGCGGACGATTGGACGAATCTGCAAAACATGCCCGCACTGCACAAGAGATTTTCGCGCATGCCTTGTCCCCGGACGATGTGCGCCAAGCTCGCCCTTTCACAGTGCTCGGTGTTACTCAAACGTGGCGTGGGGACTATGCCGAAGCTCTGGCGAATTACGAAAAAGCGCTGGCGATTCAAATTCGTGCCGTTGGCGAAGACCACATTGTGACGGTGACAAACCATGGCAACATCGCGGAAATGTTGTTCGAGCTCGACCGATACGACCATGTGCTCGAGCATGTGCAGCGATTCGAGGACGGCCTGGAAAAACTGCACAAGACGCACCCGTTGTATCGTTCCTTCGGTCATCGATTGCGTGCGCAATGGCTCTTGCACGAGAAAAAGCACGAAGAAGCCGTCACGCTCTTGGAAAAGGCCCTGGCTTTGGTGCGGGATTTGCCGGGCAGCGCCCTCGATCGCGCCGCGATTGAATGGATTCTGGCCCAAGCCTTGTCCACGAAAAAGCCAACGGTCGCGCGTGCCCGTGAGCTTGCGGAAAGCGCTCGCACTATTTTTGCGGCCAATGGAATCGCCGGTGAAGACCGTATTCGCGCCATCGACCAATGGCTCGGCTCGTCGAAAAAGACACAAACGACAACACCAAAGCCTACGAATTCACTTTCTACGCCATAAACAACCCATCAACAAGCATACGAGGAAACAAACATGTCCGCAGCCAAAGAAATGAAACTCGTCGCCGAAATTGCAAAAAACAAACTGCAATTCACCATCGAGGCGGACGACGATAACGTCAACGAAGAAAATTTTACCTCGTTTACCGCGCCTCCAGTGTGGGATTTCGTCAAGTCCGCCAAACCGCTCACGTTGCGAATGGATGACACGGACGACGTCACGCTGCAGGGGGAGACGGTCAAGTCCGGGGAAAAACCCATTGCCTGGCCGAAAACAGGAGCGACGTCGACCTATTCGTTTGCCAACGGTTATGAAAACGGCGCGCAAGTCCAATTGACAGCGACGAGCAAAAGCGATCCCGCCACGAAGTGGATCTTCGTTTCGGGCAAACAACGCGATGGCGGCGGGCCGATCAGCGGCGATCCAGGGGGCGGCGGGCGCTGAATTCAATCCGACGAACGAAACCATGAGCGAAAAGTAGACCCATGGACAGCATGCACATTCAGCTTTTGTTGGTGGACGAATCGATTGCAACGAATGTTGCATTCACCAAATCGCTCCAACATCCTCCTGTTCCTCGGCGCGGCGCGATCCCGCAAGAGCATCCCGAGGTGTTGTTTGCTGCCGATGGTCTCAATGATCTAAAGCTCCAAGGATGGGGCCTGGTGTACCAGAAAAACGACAAGGGTGAGAAGTTGCGCGCCCTTGTCGCGGATCTCGTCGAACATCGAGCGGCGTTATGCGGTTATGAAAAAGCAGCGGACGTGCCTGTTTTTCAGGTGGCGAAAGAAGATGATCCGGTGGCTTGGACCGACAAGGACTATGCGGCCTTCGAGCCGCTCGCCAAACGGCCGCGTTATTTGTTGATTCTTGGGGATCTCGATGAAGTCTCGCTCGACGTGCAAAAACGATTGCGGGCCAAAGGTGCATTCGTCGGACGCTTGTGTTTCCGTAAAGAGGACGGCTCCGTAGACGAAGCTGCATATCGTGCGTATTGCAAGAAAGTCATCGCCGCGGAAAAACGGCCCGCGAGTGAAGACAAACCGACGCAATCATTGTATTATGCGACGCTCGCCGACAAGGGTGACACGTTCACCTCGGAAACCAAAAACCAAGTGTTGTACTTGGCCCACCAAAAAGCCGAACAAGAAGGTGTCCTCGCCAAACGATTTTACGAGAAAAAAGTGCACTTATGGGACAGCCACGAGCATACAAGCGCGGACGATAGTGCCCAAGTTGCCGGTTCGGAAAACAAAGAAACGGTCTTGATGCATGCGGCGCAAGCAACGACGCACGCGAGCGTTCTCTTGTCCGTAACGCACGGGACAGCAGCCAAAAGCGGCTCTCCGAATGCGCGCGCCATTCAAGGCAACCCCGTTTTGCAGCAATCGCCCTGGAGGCGCCTCGGGCCGGCGTATTTTGCGCAGCGGGCGTTTTTGCCGAATGGCTTTTGGTTCATGCACGCTTGTTATGGCGTGGGCACGCCGGATCACTCGATCTACGAAGAATGGTTGAAATCCTTGCCCGATGTGAGTGACGGCGACCGTGAAAGCGCCACCGCGAACCTCGCGCCGGAAGGAAAACCGTTTGTCGCGCGCGTACCCCAAGTGGCGCTGGCCAATCCGAATGGTCCCTTGGCGGTTTTGGGTCACGTCGACATGACGTGGACGTACGGATTCCGTGAATACGCACAAACCGCGACGGCATTGGAATCGCTGCGCACGGGATATTTGGCATATTATGGCGTGATGCGCGATGTCGTCGAAGGGCATCGTTTTGGGATTGCCGAACGAAACCTTTTCCAAAAAAGCCAGGAAGTCGGCGAGGAAGTCTTGCACCTGACGCGCCTGAAAACCGCGGATCCGACCATTGCCGCAGAATTGTGGATGAGGTATTTGGATTTGTCGGCGTTCATGTTGCTCGGCGATCCGGCGGCGCGATTGCCCATTGCCGCAGCCCGCGCCCGGGATCAGCAAACTCGCGCTGCTCCGCCGGCTCCGCGTACGCCGCCCGAACGCGAAGTCGCGCAGGTCGACGCGGGCGACCATTTTGATGTTCCGCTTCTGCTCGAATTCGTGCGGTGTTCCGAGGCGGAACAAAAGTACCGTCCGACCGGTGCCGGGAAAAACGATTATCTGTTGCGCGACCCGACCGATGTTGGCAAATACCTTCAAGGCACATTCGAATGGTCGGAAGCTCTTTGCACGAATTTGGCCGATGTCGATAATTTGAAAGGCCTCGAAGCTCGCATGACCGAGGTGTCCACATCATTGGCGCAATTTATCCAAAATGCCGGACACGAGCAGCGGATTCTGCCGTATTTCAAGAAAAACAAACGCGTCGTCGTGACGATTCGTTCGGCGGCGAGCGAGCTGTTTCGACTTCCTTGGGAGCTGGCGCAATTCGACGGGACGACGCCGATTTGCAATACCGACGGCACGGTGCTGCGGTATGAAGTTCCCGCAACCAAAAAGGACGGCACCGATTGCGCGAGCGAATCGCGATGGGGGCACGACAACCGCATTGCCGTGGCGTGGTCGCATCAAGGCGGGGCCGTATCGTGGGGCGGCCTGGTGGAAATTATCCAAGGCTTGGTGCCCTCGTTCGATAGCGCGCGCGACGTCGTGCGCAATACGAGTCTCGCCGGGCTAAAATCGTTGTTGCAACAAGAGCCGCGCGTCCGCATTTTGCATATTTTGTGTCACGGTGGTGGAAATGCGCAAACGGGTTACGGTTTGCTCTTGGATGGCGACAACAAGCCCGTTTCACCCGAGGTACTGGGGCGGCTGTTCCGGGAGCATGGTCAACATCTGCGGCTCGTGATTCTCTCGGCTTGTCAAAGCAGCAATGCCGGTGATGCCGACAGCACAACTGCCAGTGTGGCGATGCAAATCCACCAAAGCGGCATTCCGGCCGTGATTGCTTCGCGATATCCACTGACGATGCGTGGGGCCTTGGCCATCTCGAATGCCTTGTACAAAACCATGGTGCAAGACCTGGGATCCATTGAAGACGCAATCGTTTCGGCGCGACGAACCGTGCGCGAATTGGCCAGGACTGATAACCAAGCGTACCCGGACAATCCATCGTTTGATTGGGCTGGATTGCAATATTTTGGCTACAGCACGCTTGGCACGGATTATCGTCCCTGGGTCGTTTCGCCTTATCGAGGGTTCGACGCATATCAACGAAAAGACGCGCCGCTCTTTTTTGGTCGCGATGTCGAACGCGTTTTGATCCGCCAGCGTATTCACCACATGCTCGAAGAAAATGAGCCGCGAATGCTCCTCATTGCTGGAGCTTCAGGCGTCGGGAAATCATCGTTGATGATGGCGGGTGTGATGGTGGATTTGCAACATCCGCAAGCGACGCCCGAAGCAATCACAAAACAAGTCACCAACGATGCCGCAACGAAGTTCCGTTGGCGTTACGTGTATTTGCGTCCGGAGCCATCTTGGATCGACAAACCGGTCGATGAAATCGTTCATGCAGCCATCCAACCGACGGCCAACGACGAATACACCGTTCTCGTCGTTGATCAATTGGAAGAACTTTTCCTCGACATCCCGGAAGATCACGCCGCAAAGCGTGAAGCCATCGTCGGCAAATGGTGGCAACTCGCCACGAGCGAAACGTCTCGCGTCTTCGTTTTGGCCACGATTGGGATCGAATACTTGTCTCGATTCGACGATATTCGCCTCCCGGATGGGTCGCTTTTCGAGCAACGCGTGGCGCTCAATTCGGCGCATCATGTGCTGCTTTCGCAAATTGGCGTGGACGAGTTGAGCCGGAAAAACGACCGAAAACGCTTGGTTGCTCGCTTGGACCGAATTCTTGCAGAAAACTCCGCGCCTCGATTGTTGGTCGTGGCGGGCTCGGCGAGCATTGGTAAAACGGCTTTGCTGGATCTGACTGGTCGCGACTTGCAAGGCACGAGTTCCTGCTTTTCCCTGGAGGAAGTCCTCCGCGACGCGGACAAACCTCGGGATCCCTGCGTCGCATTACAAGCGCACTTGGATGCGTTTCCGGCGGCGCCTGCAAAACCGCAGACGTTGTTTGTCGATCAGTTGGAAAAACTGTTTGTCACGGAGCAAATCGACGACGCCAAACGCAAGGACTTTTTGATGCGGTTATGGCGTAGGTGTACGGATGACACCCGCCCCACCGTCGTGGTGATCGCGGTTCGTTGGGACCAACTCGACGATCTGGGTAACGTGGAAATCGATGGAGTTCGGCATTTTTCCACGGAGCGTATTCAGCCGTATCTATTCCGGCTCGGCGTGGATCAATATCGCGTGATCATCGAAGAGCCGGCGCGGCGTCTTGGCGTGCACGTCGAGCCTGGTTTGTGGCGGACATTGTTGCAGGATGTGCGAGCCGAACCTGGGGCCTTGCCGTTGCTTTCGTACACGCTCAATCAGCTTTGGCGCAAACGTGAATTTCGCGCAGGGCTCGGGCCGATTTTGACGAACGATGCGTATGGCAAACTCGGTGGACTGTCGGGCATTCTCGAAAAAAATGCTGAAGAATGTTTTGAGAATCTTCCCTCGGACCGGCATCGTGAGCTCATGGGGTGGCTCATGGT
>JBGAOI010000153.1:0-12593 GCA_044221885.1 Polyangium sp. (in: bacteria) | reverse complement strand
AGCATGGTGCGTTCGAGGCGCGCGGAGAGCCAGGCCGCGGTCCAAGCATCTTGCGGTGGAAGTGTGGCGATCTTGGCCGCACCGATCGCGTCGATCGCATCATCGATGTCGGCGATGGGCCGCACGGCATCCACGGCAAGGTCCCGTTGCAAGTCGTCGAATGTTGGTCGTGCGCCATGCCAGAGAGCATCGTCTTCGCCTTCGGGTTCAGCGAAAAGCACCGTTTGATCGCGGGTCAGGAGCAGTGCTGCACCAGCCAGGGGCACGCCAACGAAATACAGAAAATGACTCGTCGCGCGGTACGTGAACGTGTTCGCGCGGTAGTTACGAGCGAGCGGCAAACCAGCGGCAAACAAAGCCGGCGTCGACAACTTGCTTTGCAACGCGCGACGACGAGCAACGAATGCGGAGACATGCGATCGGGGGCAAGGCATGGCGTCACTCTACCGCAATGTTGATTCGATCGGGGAAAGAGGCTAGAAGCGGGGCATCTACTGCGTGCGTGTGTACGTGCATCCCGAGGGGTCAGGTGGCCATGAAAAACGTTTCGATTGCTCTACTTTTGCTCCTCGCGGGTTCGAGTGTTGCGTGCGCTGGAGCGCACGATCCGTCGTCGACGGGTTCATCGCCCACGCCCACGGTCACGGTCGCTCCGGTGCAAACGGCGGAACCCGTCGCGGACAAACCGAAAGAGGACAAACCCGTCGAGCCTGACACAGAACCTCCGCCGGAAGATGCACGGCCCGCAGGACGCTTGGCGCTGGTTCAATGCACCGAGGAATCGCGCAAGGTTGCTGGTTGCACGAAGGAAAACCGCCCCGTGTGCGCGGAAGTCGACACCGGACTTCGTTGTGTGCGCGCACCTTGTCCATCGATGGCGCAACAGACGTACGCGAACGCCTGCTCGGCCTGCGTGAACAAAAACGTCCGAGGCTACTGGGCCATGTCGTGTGAAGACATGACCAAGCCGACAGCTCCATGAATCCTACGAACGTGAAGCAATTTCGGTGGATGCGCCCCGCAGTCATCGCGTCGATGTTGACCACGGGTGCGTTGCTTTCGCTGACGTTCGTGGCGGGATGCGAGAGCCAAGTGGGCGCATATTGCGCGGCCAGGTGCACGTGCCAAGGGTGTAGCCAAGCCGAACGAGCCGATTGTCTGGACGATATCGAAGACGCGCAACGCTTGGCAGAACACGACGGATGCGCTGACGCGTTTTCGGCGTACATGAGTTGTTACGCGGATGAAGGATCGTGTTCCGAAGGCGCTTGGGTGTCGTCGACGTGCACGCAGAAAGGCAACGCGCTGAGGACTTGTTCGGGTCGAGCAGCAACGTTTGTCAAGACCGTATGCGCGGAAGAGAAAGACAAACGCACGTCGTGTGGGTTGGGTGGCGGTGGAGCGGATCCCTGTGCAGGCGTCGATGAATGCGCGGCGATTTGTGCGGTCGCCGCAAGTTGCAACGAGCTCGTCAACACGCCGCCGGAATCCACGTATGTCAATTGCGTGCTCACCTGCAACGGCTCGAGTTCGTCGTCGGGTGGATCCTCGGGTGGCCCATGATGAAACGAGACCTGCCACATCGCGAAACGAAGCTTCGGGTGAAGTCCGTGCATGCGTGGTTGTTCGCGTTTGCGACGCTCGGGTTTGGCATGGCCACATTCGCCAGCGGATGCAGCGTCACGTCGGAAGACATCTGTACCGCGAAGTGCAACTGCGAAGGTTGTTCGCAAGCGGAACACGACGACTGCGTCGCGGACGTGAATGGAGCCATCGATAAGGCCCAAGATCTCGGCTGTTCCAGCCCCTACGCGGATTGGCTTCGTTGTGTGGAGGAAGAAGCCGAGTGTCGGGAAGGACAAACGTTTGCTTGGGACGGGTGTGACATCGAAGAAGACACGCTGGCCGAATGCAGCGGTTTCGATGCGTGCACGACGGCGACGGAAAAGCTCTGCAACCAATGCGGCAGTGGATGCGGCGAGCCTGCGCCGTCGCCATGCGCCGGGCGACTCGAGTGCACGTCGAAGTGTGTCATCGAAGCGAGTTGTTCAGAGGTCTTGTCGGGCAGTGGAACGTTTGCGACGTGCGTCGCAGCGTGTCCTTGAGCTGCGCCACGGCGAACGGCGTGTGTCGATACGGTGAAGAAAAAGTGCCGACAAAGTTCGTCTTGCCGAGCTTTCTGCAGGTTTGACCGGCGGTCGCCTCTTTTTGCTTGAGGCGCTGCCGCTACCTTGCCTAGCGTACGAGCAACCAATGCGCTTCCGACGCTGGCTCGCTCCGCTCCTCGCCGCTCCGATTGCCGCGTATGCCTTGGGTCCAGGCTCTGGCTGCACGACGACGGAAACTCCGACGCAACAACTCAAGGGTCAGGTGCACCTGACCTTGCTTCACACCTCCGACATTCACTCGCGGCTCTACCCGTACAACTTGCAGCTTGGGCAAGTGGATTCGGGATTGGGGCTTGGTGAAGCGTTGACGATTGCGAACGTTGGGGGCGCGGCGCGCATCTCGCACATCATTGGACGGGAGCGAGCGCGTGCGTCGCGAGTTTTGCATCTCGATGGAGGAGATTGTTTTCAGGGGGCGCCGATCTTCAACTTCTTCTCGGGCGAAGCGGAGATTCGAACGCTGAGTGCGATGGGCGTCGATGCGATGATCGTGGCGAACCACGAGTTTGACCGCGGAGCGCTCAACCTGGGTTTGCAACTCCAAAACTGGGCGAACTATCCGGTGTTGGCTGCCAATTACATATTGGAAGATCCAGCGTTGCCGGGAGCATCGCCATTGGGCGCGATTCTTCAGCCATATACAGTGTTCAACTTGGACGGCCTCAAGGTTGGGGTCATTGGCATGGGGAATCTATCGAGCATGACGTCGTTGCTCGATGCGCCAAACCGTTTGGGTATTTCGCCTTTGCAGACGATCGAAACGGCACAGTTTTACGTGGACTTGTTGCGTCCGGTCGTGGATGTCGTGGTGTTCGTGACGCACTTGGGTCTCCAAGTCGATCAGAAGATGATTGAGAACACGACGGGCATTGACGTGGTGCTGGGCGGGCACAATCACATCGTGCTTCAGCCGCCGAAAAAGATGCGGGATTGTTCGGCGAATTTCGACGAGCAGCAAAATAGTTTTTTCGTCGAAATGGTGAGTCCAAACCCGGGCGAACCCAAAATCAAGCGATTCTGTCGTCCTCGTGACGTCATTCTCGCGCATTCTGGCGCGTTTGCGAAATACGTCGGGCGGCTTGATTTGGTGCTCTCCAATGACGCGACGGACTTTCCGGGTCCAGGAGGCGCATCCGAATACGATGTAGCGAATGGATTCGAGGTTGTCGCGAGCGATTATCGACTTTTCCCGGTGACCGAAGAAGTGCCTTCGGATCCGATCGTGGAATCGATTTTGGAGCCTTACGCCCAGAACCTGGATGCATTGGCGAATTTGGAATTGCTCGTTGGGTATGCGCGCGATGGTTCGCGTCGTTTTTCCACGGGTGGTGGGGATTCTCCGCTGGGCAATATGATTGCGACGGCGATGTGGTTGCGTTTGGGTGTCCAAACCGATTTTTCCATGACGAATACGACGGGTATTCGCGCGGACTTGGTGCCCGGACCGGTGACGGTCGAGCAAATGTACAATATTTTCCCATTCGACAATTCGATCTCGAAAATGCAGCTTTCTGGGGTCGAAGTGCAGGAAATGTTCGACTTCGTGGCGCGTCGTTCGTCAGGACGAGGGTGCACATCGCAGGTACAGATTGCCGGCGGGCGTATCGTGTTGAATTGCAAAGACAAACGCACGGTCGATCAACGAACGCCGGGTTTGGCGCAGAACATCTACATTGGCGTGCGCACGTGCGCGAGCGACGCGAATTGCAGCGGTGCCGCGGGAAGTTGTGATACGTCGCTGGGCGTTTGTCGTTGCGCAACGGATGATGACTGTCCGGACAAAGGCGTTGGAAGCTGCAACGTCGAGCGGGCTTTGTGTGGCCAACCGATTGACCTTTTCGCCAGTTACGAGCTCGCCACGTCGAACTACTTGGCCGGCGGAGGCAGCGGATTCCGCACATTGCAGCGGAATACGACGCAATTCGATACCCAGATTCAACAACGCGACGCGCTCATCGATTACATCCGTGCGGGCGATCCATGTACGATCCGGCCTGCATGTCCGGAAGATGCCAATGGCAATGGCAGTCAATCCGACGAATGCACGACATTGCTCGGCATTACGTCGACATGTACACGCGACGGCGTGTGTGATCACAACGAACCATTGAGTTGCAAAGCGGACGCCGATTGCGAAAAATTCGATACGGACTTTGCTTGCGCGTGTCCAGAATCGGTCATTGAAGGCGATACGTGTTCGAGCAATCCGGCCAAGGCGTGTGCCAAAGGAACATGCGTGCTGAAACAATGCCGCAATGATTTGGCGGCATTGCAGCTACAAACGTGTGCGAATGCGGCATCGCCCATCGTGGAAAAGCAATGCAAAGAGCAGCTCGAGCCGTGTAAATCCGCCGGTGAGCAATGCAAGTTCTTGGCGTGTGTGGATCGGTCCTTGGGGAATTTCTCCGACGGGCGCATTCGAATGGTGGGACAATGAAACGGACATCAACAGCCGGCCTTTTCGTTCTGCTTTCCCTTGCAGCGTGTACGGATACTGCGCCTGAGTTACCCGCCGTATCGACGTTTTTCGTGCGCGTGACGCAAGTCAATGGCGGCGCATTGCCCACGGTGGATGCGCCGCGTCCTGCGAACCGGGGCGATGTCGAAGAATTGTGGGATTTCGAGATCGAAGCGCGATCGCCCTTTGGTGAACCGGTATCGATGGATGGCGAAGTCCGGATCACCGTCGAGCCTGGGGTTGTGATCGATATCATCTCGAATGGGGCCAAAGGGCGAAACATTCCGCTTGTGGATGGCAAAGCCAAAGGCACGGCGCGGGTAACGGCCGTTTATGGTCGAGCGCATTTGTGGGTGGAGGATTTGGGGTATTTGCCGGTGCCGCTTTCGGAAAAGCCCGCATGTTCCAATGGGAAAGACGACAATGAGGACGGGCTCATTGATTTCCCGGCCGATCCGGGATGTGCGTTTGCCGATGATAGTTCGGAAACGGGCGGAACGTTCGCGGCGGGCACTTCGCAGCCGGTGTATTATTCGCTGCCTCGAGTCAATGACATTCAGGGCGATGGCGCGTCCACGCCGTATCCTTATGAAGCCGTGCAGATTGGCACGGATGGAACGCCGCCAGTCGTCGTGACCCGCGTCGCCAGCGATGGGTTTTACGTGACGGACCTGTCGAAAGAAGGCAACGGATACAATCACATTTTTGCGTTCAACTTTTCCGCGCCCGTGGGGATGCGTGTTTGCGACAAGCTGACGTATTTGTCGGGCACGGTCGTCGAATTCTTCGGGTTTACCGAATTGTCGTTTCCGAGTTTCAAACTCGAGCGCATCGAAGCGGGTGACGAGTGCAAGCTGATGCCAACGCCAGCATTGCTCGATGCGACCAACATCAACGATCCGATTGCGATGGAAAAGCTCGAATCGGGGCTCGTGCGTATCGAAGGATTTACCATTGGTAATCTCTTTGGACCGAAGCCGGTATCGAAACAGACACTCACGTTCTCCGAGGACCAATCGAATTGCGACCTGAATGGCGACGGGCAAGTTGATTTCCAGGATTATTTCGAAAATCAATGCTCGCAGAATTGTGCCGACACGCCGGGATGTACGGAATGGACGTCGTATTCGGCCCGCGGCAATTACAAAGTGTTCAACGGAAACACGATGATTCAAATCAATACTGGTACTGCCTCGGAATTCGACCCAGTCGCGCACAAAGGGGAAGTGCTCACCGCGGTCACCGGCACATTACGGAATTTCTCAGGCGGTTCGCTGAATTGGACCATTGAAACGCGTTGTCCGGACGATCTGCTTTGCACAGGACCCGGATGCGCCAAAGAAGACTTACCCTCGACCAAAGCTTGTATTCGACCGCGCACGATTGGTGACGCTGATCAAGGCACGAACTGAAGGACATCGGATATCCCATGCACGCTTCTCGCCGCTTTCGCCTGCTCGCTCATTCGGCCATTACCTTCGCGTTGTGCTTGGGATTGGCGCCGACCGACGCTTTCGCCCAACAAGCCACCTCTGCAGAAACCTTGCAAAAGGCTCGTGCTGCAATGGCCGCGGGTGACACCGCGGGAGCGTGCGCCCTCTTCGAGCAAAGTCGCGTAACGCGAACAAGCGAAGGCGACAAACCCGATTTGCCGAAACTCGACGACATTCAATTCGAGCTCGCAGATTGCCTCGAGAAATCCGGAAAGCTCGAAGAAGCGGCCAAAGGATTCGAAGCGTTTTCGTCGGGCAGCGGGGAACAAGCGGAAAAGGCCAAAACTCGAGCCGCTGCCATTCGCGCAAAACTCGCCCCACCGCCACCGCCACCGCCGCCACCACCGCCTCCGCCGCCGCCCCCGCCGCTGCCTACGGTGACTCCCGAACCGATGAAGGTGGAAAAACCCAAAGATACGCCCGCGGTTCGCATTGGCGATTTCATGGATACGCGTCTCACGTGGGTCATGGGTGATGACGACGTGCTGCATGCGACGGGGCGCGCATTGCCGCTTTCGCCCGACACGGCGATTGGGGATCGCAAATCGTACCGCTTGTTTTTCGACAACCTGAATTCGCGTTTCGCGGGCCGTGAAAACCTGACGCACTTGGCGCTTTACAAGAAAATGCCGGGATTCATCAAGAATCTGGACACGGAAGCGTCATTGCTCTTGCGTCTCGACGTGGCCGCGATTGCCCGCCAAGCAAATAACTTGAACCAAGCGATTTACGACGCAGGTACGTACATTCGCGCATTTTACCACACGGATGGCAAAGCCGACGGCAAACAAGGTTTGTCCGTGACCCTGTGGCCGCTCGACACGGATCGTTTCCGCTTGGGGTATTTGTACGACATTTCCTGGGGCGGAACGAATCCGTTCATCAACCAATCCATTTTCCCGCGTATTCAAGGAAGCGCGCCTGGCGGTAAAGTCACCTACGAAGGGAAAAACTGGAGCGCCTTCGTTGGTCTGAAAACTGCCACGATCATTCAGCTCGAAGGAAAGCTGGAAGACGACAACACGGGTGAAAGCAACGCTGAAGAATTCCGGGTTGGCCAGACGAACTACGGTGTGCTCGGCGGCGGCAGCGTGGATGTGAATGACTACTTGCACCTCGATGTGGGAGCCGGGTATTTCCAACAAGGGAAATTCGATTTGCCGGACGTCGAAGGGAAGCCGATTTACACGGCGGGTATTTCTGGTCGCGCGCTCATTCACGACAAGAGCACGCCGGTTCCGCAATCGATCGACTTTGCGCTCTACCGCAATGACCCGAACAAACCGATGGTCATTTTCAAGCCGGAATCGTATTCGCCCGGAAAAACGACTTGGTCGGTGGCCGTGGAAGCCACGAATCTTTGGCAGCAGTTGAAGAATTTCGACGTTGCGGGTGCGACGGCATTGCAAACGGCAACAGCATTTGCTTTGCAAGCGAACGTGAAGTCATCGTATTTGCGTGGAAGTGCGACAGCCATCTATCGCGATTTGGCGTACGTTTTGCGCAATCAGCCGAGCTTCATTCCGTTCCAAACGTTGCCTGCAGACGCTGGTTCGTCGGATGAAATCTTTTTCGCGCTCGCTGGAGACTATTACTTGCCCAAACCAAGGCTCACGTTGGGACTTGGTGGCGGTTTGCAATTGCCCGCGACGTTCAGCACGGCAACGATTGACAATTCTTCAGCGCCGATCAAACGCACGGTCGTCGTGCGCGAACAAGGTAGCATTGCGATTCTGCCGGTGAATCAGGAAGCTGTACCGATATTCCAGATGCGGGCCAGTTTGAAGTGGGACATTTCGCCCATTCTTTCGGCGCTCGCCTGGATGCAATTCGTGCGCGACAACAACGGCACGTTTGTCGAGCGCGATCCGTCCGAAGGAACGCTCGCTTTGCGTACGTTCATCAGTCCAAACTTCCTCGGCTTTGGCACGAGCGTTTCGGCGCGTTTCTGAATTTCCTCTTCGTCAGGGCGTCACCATGCCGGCCCATGTATCGATCCAGCTAGACAAGCAGGACGGGGTCGTCAAACCCGGCGAAATCATCAGCGGTCACGTTGAATTGGTTTGTCCCGAGGCGAAACGCCTGGACGAACTGGTGCTTTCGTTGGATTGGAACGTCGAGTCTCCTGGAGAACCGCACCATGTGCGCGGCACGCCGCTTGTCCTGGCAAAACAGGTGCAATTCGCTGCGAATACAACGCAAGTATTTCGATTCGAATTGACGGCTCCTTCGGGTCCGTTGACGTATCACGGACATATCTTATCGGTGCATTGGTTGCTCCGAGCCGAAGCGAAATGGGGCTGGGCGCAACGGGAGCGAGCGGAAGCGCGTTTGTCGCTGATTGCGTGGACCGAGGAAGAATTGGCTTTGTCGGTCCGCGGTTATCGCATGGGAAAACCGCGGCAATCGCTGGTATACAATCCCGGACAATTGCCGGACGTCGTTCAGGAAAAACCGGATGAATCTCGAGGCATCGAACATCCGATGGTGGGAATTGCCGTGGCGGCGGCGACGGTGGCGCTCGTGCTGCTGCATGCGAATCCGTACACGCGAATTTTTGCGCTTCTGTTATTGGTGGGAGGTTTGTCGACGCTGTTTGCGCATTTACCGCGACGAACCTTACGCCGACGTTTGGGACCTCCGCAACTGGATATGCATCCGGAAATCGTTCGCGCGGGTGACATCTTGACGGTTTGCGTGGCGTTTCATCCGGCCCGGGCTGAAGTATTGTCCGAAATGGTGATCTCGTTGCAAGGGACGGAAGTGGCTGCACGACCCTCGAGCGAAGCGGACGAGCCGCGTATTTATCGGCATTCGCTTTTGATGGAGCGGCGCGTGGTCGATCGGGGGCGATTGCGATTGGATGGTGGGCGGGTGACGGTGATTCAAGAATTGTTTCACGTGCCGGATTCGGCGCCACCTTCTTTTGGAGCGCCGCACAATGAAGTGCGGTGGGAAGTGACGGCAACCGTGCGGACAGCGGATGACTTGACGTGGAAGCAATCGCGACGGATTTTGGTATTTCCGCCGGGATGATGGAAATCGGGCATCACGAGGACCTTGGCGCAAGGTCGTGAAAAAACATTCGCTTTACTTACAAGACCGCGGTAAGTTGGGCTTGGGAGTGGTCTGTGATTTGTCCGAATTGCCGCCAAGAGGCCCCCACGATCGTTCGCGGAATTCAAGCGTATTGCACGGCTTGTGGAGCGCAGCGATCGCTGATCGAAGACACGCCGGTGAACGTTGCGGGGCAGCCATCGAAAATTGGAGGTGGCGTAGCGACGGTGGTTGGTTTGTCCGTTCTGTTCCTGGGAAGTTTGTTGGCGTTGGCGCTTGGGGCTGTGATTTATTATTTTGCTCCCCCCATTGGCTTGGCCATTGGAGGGTTTCTCGAAGCGACGGTGTTGTTTGTCTCGGCATTGCTTCTCTGGGGCGGGCGCACGCTTTTTCGAAGCGGTGAAGAGCGGGCGCAGACAGCTCGAGAGCAGGCGATTTACGCGATAGCGAAACGCCGCAATGGTTCGGTGACGGCGGCGGAATTGGCGCAAGTGTTATCGATTCCGCAAGCGGAAGCGGATGCCATTTTGACGGCAATGGTGAAGCGTCCCGATGGTCGCATGACGCTCGAATTGGATGACGACGGGACGCTACGGTACGAGGTGCGGGAATTGCGGCCACGCGTGCGCGTGGGTGAACACGTGGGCGAACGCAAGCGCGTCGCAACGCCGACGCAGCCGACGCAACCGGGCGCGACGCAGACGGTGCACGATGCGGAATTCGAGGACGCCGCGGAAGAAGAAGCGCGGGCGGCGGAAAAGAAGAAAATGCGGAGGTAGGCGGGAACGATTCAAGCGTTTTCGTCGGACGACCAGAGCTTGATGAATTCGGTGCCTTTGAGTTTGGCTTTCTTCACACGCTGAACGAAACGTTCACTGTAGTAGTTCATTCCGGGGCCAATAGGCATCCGAAAAATATCAATGCCCCGGATCTTGTCTTCGATGAATACGTGCTTTCGAATCTTTTCGCCGGGTACAACGACGTAGGGTTCGATCACCGAACGCTGCCTGTCGAGCGCATCGATGTTATGCAGCGTGTTGAAGACGTACAGCTCGATCCCGTCTTCCGTGGCCATGGGCAACAGTTCGCCATTGGCATCGAGAATATCCTGCAATGCATCTACGGCGGACCGTCGCAACAGGAGCGACCCATAGCGACAAGGAAGATCTGCTGGCTTGCATGCTTGCCTGCGATTGACTCTCTCGCGTATGATCAGCAGAGGTTTCCAGTTTTCTTTTCGTGAGGTCCCATTGAAGCCGTAGAGAATCATTCCATCATCGTAGGTGGTGGTATTCGCAAATTCGTACCCCGTAGCATGCCCTGCGTCGTAAACCGCGTTCATGGCATGATTCCTTTCTCTAAATTCGCTGCAATTGTTCGCAGTACCTCTTCTACCTGGGACTTGTTGGTAGCCACTTTGAGGTTGCGTTCGACCGCCGCATAATACGCATCCGTGTGCACCGTGCTATGTACGGCCTTGCCGTGGACATTCGGAGATCTCTTGAAGCCCGGCAAGAAGACGCCGTTCACGGCTTCGTCGAGCTTGATTCCAAATTTTGCCAAGATAGCGCGCGCCTCGCGCGCCCTAGCATCTCCATGCGCAACAATATGATGCGCGAACTCACCTGGCAAGCGAATTTTTCCGGCCAACTTTAGCGCCTTGGCCAAACCCCGGGACGTACCATTGATGACAACCTTGGTCACGACCTTGGACGCCGTTTTCAAAAAAACCGTCGCCCCAAGACCTCCAACCGCTCCTGGGATGAAAAGTGGCATTCGCCGCAATCCCTGAATCGACGCTCGAACCGCCTTCGTGACCCAAACCTCGGCCAGCAGCATCTCAGGCAAGATGATGATTTCGAGCGTGTCGATGGCCAACTCGAAGATCAACACTCGATTGGCGATTTCGTCCATGCCGGCACCATAACCCTTCGTAAATCCGTCCTGAGCCGCCATGGCTATATGAGGATCATCGAATTGCGGCAATTCAGGAATTTTGGCCATTTCACTGGCGCACGGCTCTAGGACTTGCGCAAGTGTCTCTGGGTGCGTTGCGTACCACAGGTTGATCGACGAGTCGGGGTTGCGCGTCAATGCCTCCAGAATCACTTCGCATTTGCCCATGATCAAGCCAACTTGTTTGCCAAGCTCGGCCGCTCCCTCCTTGACACGTTTTTCGTCCATCTCGTGCACCAACATCGTTGCATTCGACGGACAACGCGGCTGCGCTGGGCCCAGAATTTCCTTCGAAGGAAATATCGAAATACCCTGCGCGATGAATTGCGCGTCTCGCCGCGGCGTGAAAACAATCTCCTCTTCGTGCTGCTGGGTTTCACAAAATTGTCCACTCGGCGGCAAACAACCGGGAAACCCAGCCTTCCATCCGGCCGCGTCGCATGTATTGCCCTCCGGAAACCGAACCTCCGCCGACGTCGCGCAGGCCATTGTCGATAAGGCCAACAGCATCATGAGCCAAAGAGGCCCAATGAATTGCAGCTTTCGCCCGTAGGCGCCAATCAGAATACCCATGCATTGAAGGAATTTGTGCATGAACGATCCTTTTTTCGCTTTGATTCGAGGCCCGCCGACTCCAGCGATGTCACAGCAGACGAATACCGCCGCTCGTCACTGCTCCCGTGGCCAAGCTACGTGCAGCCTCGCAATGAGGTCAACGGAAAACGGGGCGCTTGGTGGAACACCACCTGGTTTCTGTCGACGCCCGACCGAAACGGCGTCCAATTACCCCCCAAGCAACAGCAACCGTTCACCCTTCCCGCACCATTTTCCCCCCAATGCCCCGCCGCAATGCCTCCGTCAACGTTGCCAATTGCACGGGTTTGGTGACATAATCATCCATACCTGCTGCCCGGCATTTCACTTCGTCATCATTGAATGCTTCGGCCGTCATCGCAATGATCCACGGTTGTTCGTGCGGGAGTGAGCACGCACGAATTCGCCGCGTCGCTTCGAGGCCATCGAGCACAGGCATTTGTATATCCATGAAAACAACGTCGTAAGCCGTCTTCTGCATAGCGTCGAGCGCTTCGAGGCCATTGCCCACAACGTCCGCCTTGTAGCCCAATCGTTCGAGCATTCTGGTGGCAACTTTTTGATTGATGACATTGTCCTCGACAAGCAAGATTCGGGCAGCGAAGCCCATACTCACCGGCGCTTCTTTTGGCCGCATGCTGGACGAACGTTTGAGCACCGGCACATGACTCAGACTCGGAGAAATCGCTTCGTACAGCGGATTCTGTTTGAGGGGTTTGGCCAAGACCTTTGCTACATGAGGAATTCCTTCGAGCGAGTGTAATCGGCGAATCGACGCTAGCAATACCAAGACAAACGGTTGTGCAGATGAAAACGTCGACTCCTCGGGCATTTGCTTGGCGTCGAGCAATACGACGTCGGTCGGAT
>JBGAOI010000152.1:0-12625 GCA_044221885.1 Polyangium sp. (in: bacteria) | reverse complement strand
AGCATGCGCAAAAGCAAGTTTCGCCTTCGACACCGAACATGAGCGACTTGTAGCAAGAAGAGCAGCCTTGGTCCTCGACCCCTACGGCCCTCGGCTCGAGCTACATCAAGGGCAATACACGCAGAACATCCCCCATTGCAAGTTTTCCCCCTCGATCCGGTAACCACGCCAGCGCATTGGCTCGCGCCAGCCCCACGTTCGACCCCGAAGCTTGATGCCCACACAATGCAACCGACGGTAAACCATTTTCGTCAACTTCAATCTGCGCGCGAGCGAATTCAATGCGCCCTTCGGGCAACGTCATGTCATGTTTGGCTGGAAGAACCATCCACGAATGACGTACATGCGTTGCGCCCTGCATCGCGCGCAAAAGCGGCACCGCAAAAAGGGTGGCCGTGACGAATGCGGCCGCTGGATTTCCCGGCAAACCCAAGACGCGAATATTGTCCTTTCGACCATACGCCAATGGTTTTCCAGGTTTGATGGCGACTTTCCAAAAATCCAATTCGACACCTTCCGCAGTGAGAGCCTCTTTGACATGATCGTGCGCCCCAACGCTGATGCCCCCAATCGTGAGCACCAAATCGGAATTCTGTAATGCCTTGCGCACGCCTTCACGCATATCCTCGAACGTATCACGCGCATGCACTCGCAATGGAATCGCCCCCGCCTCGCTCACCAACGACCCAATCATGGGGCCATTGCCATCGACAACGCTACCTGGAAACGCGGGAGTTCCGACTGCCCGCAATTCGTCGCCCGTTGTGAGAATCGTGACGCGCGGCTTTTGCGCCACCGGCAATCGCGCCAAATCGAGCGCCGCACATAACCCGAGATGTCGCGTCGCAAGACGTTCGCCCTTGGGAATGGCGATTGCGCCTAGCGCCAAATCTTCACCTTTACGACGGACGTGTTGCCCCGGCTTCACCGACCGTGAAAAAACGATGCAGCCGTCTTCTATACGTACGTCTTCCTGCGCCACGACCGTGTCGGCATGAGGCGGAATGGGAGCGCCCGTAAAAATACGACAAGCCGTCCCTTCCTTGACGCATTCCAAAGGCACCGCCCCAGGTCGAGACGCTCCTTTTACCGGCAATCGAGGCGCCTCGGTGGGCAGGTCGGCAAATGCGAACGCATATCCGTCCATCGCGCTGTAATCGAATGCCGGGATGGGCGTCGAGGCCAGCACATTCTGCGCGAGAATGCGACCAACGCTGGAAACGAGGTCCACGGATTCACTTCCGAGCGCGGGGGCATCGTCGAGTATACGGCTCAATGCATCTTCAAAGGACAACATCGCGGCTCCATAAACGAGTGAACAGAATCCGATGCGGTTGGACCGTGCCACAGACGGCGACGACGCGCAAGATTCGCGTTGAGCATGCAATTCTTGCGACGTGTCGATATTGGGGTTTGGCCCGCATGGTGCATGCACGCGCAAGCATGAATCAGGCCCCCGCTGCCGCGCGTATCTCCATTACCGATCGTTGCGATCTGGCATGCATCTATTGCCGCCCGGCCGAGCACGATCCGTGTTTGCCTCGCGAACGGCGTCTCGATGTTTCGTCTTGGAAAGCTGTCTTTCGTGCACTGGCTGCGCAGGGAGTGCATCGATTGCGTTTAACGGGAGGCGAACCATTGCTTCATCCGGACGTCGTGCAAATCGTGCAGGCAGCTCACGAAACCCCTGGGATCGACGACGTGGCCTTGACGACGAATGGAATACGTCTCGAATCGCTCGCCAAGCCGCTGCGCGAGGCAGGGTTGTCGCGACTCAACGTCTCCCTCGACTCATTAGATGAAGCTCGATTCCGTGCCCTCACGCGCGGGGGAAACCTGACGCAAGTTTTGCACGGGATACGCACGGCTTGCGGCGTGGGTTTTCGAGAAATCAAGACGAACACGGTGGTCATGGGATTGAGCGATAATCCTACGTTACGTAATGACGATGAATTGGTTGATATCACACAATGGGCGTGGTCCAATGGCATAACGCCGCGATTTATCGAGCTCATGCCTATTGGAATTGGCGGGGAAATGCAGCATCAGCTCGTTACGTATCGTCGCATGCGCGAAATATTGGTTTGTCTACTAGGGACCAACGATATGGAAGGAGTCGTCGACCAACAACGCGGACCAGCACGTTACGTTATGGCAGAAAGTGGTTCTGGACGACGAATTGGCTTTATTACGGGGACAACGCGGCCGTTTTGTGATGGGTGCGACCGAATTCGCGTGACGGCCAATGGCGAGGTACGCGCATGTCTTGCGCGTACGGATTGTGTGGACGTTGCGGAAGCGGCGCGGATCTGCGATGCGGACGGCTTGGCCCGAAGTTTGCGAGAAGCATGGGCACATAAACCCGATACGACGTTGTGGAGAGGTTCTTCCGAGACGTCAGCACGACGAGTAAGTATGCGGGTCATTGGAGGATGAACCTTCGTTTGTCGAGGTTGAATCTTCGTCATCAAGAAATGGATTCGGCGATCGAAACGATCGTAGGTATTGGCGCAATCGATACTCGCGGCCGAATTTGAATATTCGGCTGTCGGAGGTAGGCCATGTCGGGCAAAATCTCGAGACGCTCACTGCTCTCTCTTTTGGGGACCGGAGTTGCGAGCGCAGCAGCAAGTAACGCGTGGGGATTCAATTTTCTCGAACCGCTTCGGGTGGAAAACCCGCTCGCGGCGTACCCCAATCGCACGTGGGAAGACGTCTATCGCGACTTGTACGCGTACGATTCGACGTTTACGTTCACGTGCGCACCGAACGATACGCACAACTGCATCCTCAAAGGATACGTGCGTAACGGCACGTTGGTCCGCATTGGACCAACGTTTGGATACGGCGAAGCAGTGGATGCGTCGGGGTTTGGCCAAGCGTCACACCGCTGGGATCCACGCGTTTGTCAAAAAGGACTGGCCCTCGTTCGTCGTTTTTACGGCGACAGGCGCTGCAAGTATCCGCTCGTCCGCAAGGGGTTCTTGGATTGGGCCAACGATGGTTTCCCGCGGGATCCGGCGACCGGCAAAGTCGATCCGAAATATCTCCGCCGCGGTCTCGATCCGTATGTGCGAGTGAGCTGGGACCAAACGTTCGAATTGGCGGCCAAAGGATTCGAATCCGTGGCCACAGCGTATACCGGCGATCAAGGCAAGAAGTGGCTCGAAGCGCAAGGGTTTGACCCCGCCATGATTGAAGCGACGCAAGGCGTCGGGACGCAGGTCATCAAAATGCGTGGTGGTATGCCCCTGCTCGGCGTGACGCGCATTCTGGGACAATATCGGTTCGCGAACATGCTCTCGCTGCTCGACGCGAAAGTTCGTAATGTCGACGCGGACAAAGCCCTGGGCGCTCGCGGCTGGGACAATTACACGTGGCATACCGATTTGCCCCCTGGGCATCCCATGGTCACCGGACAACAGACCGTGGACTGGGACCTCGCACTGGCCGAGAAATCCAATTTGCTCATCGTTTGGGGCATGAATTGGATTACGACAAAAATGCCCGATTCGCATTGGCTCACCGAGGCGCGGCTCAAGGGTACCAAAATCGTCGTCATTGCCGCTGAATATTCGGCCACGATGAACAAGTCCGACTTGGGCCTCGTGGTTCGTCCTGGAACGACCCCCGCGTTGGCCCTCGGGTTTGCCCACGTACTCCTCAGCGAAAAACTCTACGATGTCGAGTACGTCAAGTCGAACACCGATTTGCCCTCGCTCATTCGTCTCGACACATTCGAACGTCTCAAGGCTGCGGATGTGAAAGACCTCGAATCGAAAGGGGGACTTGGCGCGGTCATGCTCAAGAAAGGCGAAAAGGCGCCAGCAGCCGTCGATCAAGATCAAAGCATTTTCAACGAGGCGATGCTCGACAAGTTTGCACCGTTTGTCGTGTGGAACGTCAAGGACAACAAGCCCGAAGCCGTCAGTCGCGATGAGATTGGTGGCAAGTGGAAGGATCGCAAGGTCGACGTGGCCCTCGAAGGCGAAGTCGAAGTGACGTTGAAGGATGGCACGAAGGTCAAGTGCAAACCGTCGTTTGACCTCATCAAGCAATACATCCTCGACAATTTCGATCCGAAAACCGTCAGTGAGATGACGTGGGCGCCCGTGGAAGGAATTCAGGCGATTGCGCGAGAAATCGCGAAGAATCCTGAAAAAACGCTGTTCGCTTGCGGCATGGGTCCGAATCAATTCTTCAACAACGACTTGAAGGATCGCGCCGTCTTCCTCGTGGCCGCCTTGTCGCGCAACGTCGGGTTCGTCGGAGGAAACGTGGGTTCGTACGCTGGTAATTACCGCACGGCCTACTTTAATGGCATTCCGACGTATATCTTCGAGGACATGTTCGACCTCGAACTCGACCCGGAAAAACCCTCACGCGTCAAATCGCGCGTACGGTTTGAATCGGTCCATTATTGGAATCACGGTGATGCGCCGCTGCGCATGGGCAAAGAGCTCGTAACGGGCAAGACGCACATTCCGACGCCGACGAAAGCGATTTGGGTGTCGAATTCGAATTCGCTCATCGGTAACGCGAAGGGTCATTACGAGACGGTGTTCAATACGCTGAAGCGTGTCGACATGCTGATTGTGAACGAATGGTGGTGGACGGCGTCATGCGAATATGCGGACATCGTTTTCCCTGTCGATTCGTGGGCCGAATTCAAGCATCCGGATGTGACGGCCAGCGTAACGAATCCGTTCATTTCGGTATATCCGCGGACACCGTTCGACCGTATCTACAAGACGAAGTCGGACATCGAATGCAGTGCGGGCGTGGCAAAAGCCTTGGCGAAATTGACCAAGGACGAGCGTTTTGCGAATGCGTGGAAGTTCGTCGACGACAATCGCGTCGATGTCTACTTGCAACGCATTTTCGACGCGTCGAACATGGCCAAAGGCATCAATTTCTTGAAAGCCGAAGAAGACGCGAAACGTGGCGTGCCGACGATCATTCAATCGCGTACGTATCCGAAGTCCGTCGGTTGGGAACAAGCGTACGAAGACCGACCTTGGTATACGCGTACGGGGCGTCTCGAGTTCTACCGCGACGAAAAGGAATTCATCGAGAACGGCGAGAATCTCCCCGTGCATCGCGAACCCATCGATTCGACGTTTTACGAGCCGAACGTCATCGTGGCCAAACCGCACCCGGCGATTCGTCCGAAAGGACCGGAAGCGTACGGGGTCAAGGTGGACGATCTCGAGGCGGATTTGCGGCAAGCACGACACGTGGTCAAACCGTGGAGCGACGTAAAAAACACGAAACACCCGTTGGCCGCCCACGATGCGAACTACAAATTCATCTTCCACACGCCGAAGTATCGCCACGGTGCGCATACGACGCCGGTCGATACGGATATCGTGTCGGTGTGGTTCGGGCCGTTTGGCGATATGTTGCGGCATGATACGCGCACGCCATTCGTCACGGAATCGTACCTCGAAATGCACCCGCTCGATGCCAAGAGCCTCGGTTGCGAAGACGGTGATTACGTGCACGTGGACGCGGATCCCCACGATCGACCTTTTAAGGGTTGGCAGGACAAAGATCGCGCTGACGAATACAAGGTCGCCCGTCTCTTGTGTCGTGTTCGATATTATCCGGGAACGCCTCGCGGAATCATTCGCATGTGGCACAACATGTACGGGGCAACGCACGGCACGATTCGGGGAGCGGAAACGCATCCTTATGGTTTGGCGCGAAATCCGGATACGGGCTACCAAGCGTTGTTCCGTGGCGGATCGCATCAAAGCTGCACGCGCGGTTTCATCAAGCCGACGCACATGACGGACACGTTGGTCCGAAAAAACTCGATGACACAAATGATTGGTCAAGGATTCGAGCCGGACGTCCATTGTCCGACAGGAGCGCCTCGAGAATCGTTTGTCAAGGTCACCCGCGCCGAAGCGGGCGGTATTGATGGCAAAGGCAAGTGGAGACCCGCCGAAAAGGGCCTCACGCCGACCTACGAAACCGACGCAATGAAACGTTTCTTGAGTGGCAAATACGTCACGGTGAAAGGCTGAGGGATAGCCATGAGCACGGTAAAGAACTGGCAACTCGGACGCGACATGGAATACCCGTACGACGATGCGCGCCCACAGCGCCAAATCGCGTATATCTTCGACACGAACAAGTGCATCGAATGCCAAACGTGCACTATTGCGTGCAAAACGACATGGACGAGCGGCAAAGGCCAAGAGCACATCTTTTACAACAACGTGGAAACGAAACCTTATGGGTTTTACCCCCACGGCTGGGATGTGAATCTGCTCGATAAACTGGGCCCCGGCGAATGGGAAAACAACGTTTACAAGGGGAAAACCATTTTCGAGGCCGGAAAAGAGATCGGCGAACGCGCGCTCGGATATGCCCCTGACGAGGAAGATTACGCGTCACCGAACCTGGGCGAAGACGTTTGCGCGGGCTCCGTAGAGCAAGGCGCGTTTTTCCAGAACATCCATAACGTGTGGATGTATTACTTGGCGCGCATTTGCAACCATTGCACCTACCCGGGTTGTTTGTCGGCGTGTCCGCGCAAAGCCATCTACAAACGCCCCGAAGACGGCATCGTCCTCATCGATCAATCGCGCTGCCGCGGGTATCGCGAATGCGTCAAGGCGTGTCCGTACAAGAAGGTGTTTTACAATTCAGTCACGCGCGTTTCGGAAAAATGCATCGGATGTTATCCGCTCATTGAAAAGGGCGAACAACCGCAATGCGTCAAGACGTGCATCGGCAAGATTCGTCTGCAAGGCTTCCTCAGCAAACCGGGTGAAGAAAAAGCAGACAATCCGATCGACTACTTGGTCCGCATCAAGAAGGTTGCGCTGCCGATGTATGCGCAATACGGAACGGAGCCGAATGTGTATTACATTCCGCCGGTCCACGTGCCGATCGATTTCACGCAGCAGATGTTTGGCCCCGGCGTACAAGCAGCGATGAATACGTATCGCAGTGCCCCGACGGACAAGACATTGCTTTCGGCGCTCTTGATGTTTGGCAATACGCCGCGCATCGTGCATTCGTTCAAGAATGAGGGCGACTTTGCCATTGGGTATGAAGCGGACGGAAAAGAAGCGGTTCGAGTTCCTTTGGACGAACCGTTCTTCAAGCGCGACCTTTTCGACAAGACGCGCAAGGTTTTCCGCTTGAATGTGACGTGAGGAGACGGCCATGAAATCCACGACGCTTTTGGCAATGGCACTTGCGGTTCTTCCGGCCGCAGGGTGCGGGAACAAGACGCCAACCACGACGAATTCCGATATCAAAGTGGTCTTGGTTGATTCCGCTCCGCTCGATCCAGAAAACACGCTCTGGGGAAGGCAAATGGATGTGACAGTGGACGTGCTGCCGCAGCAAATCGCATTTCCCACGCTCAAAGAGGGAACCGTAAAGAAATTGGCCATTCGGGCCTTGGCGGACAAACAATGGCTCGCGTTGCGCATCGAATGGGAAGATCCTTCGCCGGAAAACCTGCTGGAGACAGACAAGTTCTGCGATGGCGTGGCGGTCGAATTCCCCTTGGGTGATGTGGCCAAGACGAACCCCATGATGGGCGATCCTCAGAATCCCGTGTACCTCGTGCATTGGAAAGCCGCGTGGCAACGGGATCAGGATCAAGGTCGAGCCGACGTGCAAGACTTGCATCCGGCATATTGGGCCGATCCGTATCCGTTCGTCGCGGGAGGTCATCCTTATCCGGTGCAAGAAAGCTTCGAAAGCGCCAACTCGAGGCGTTACCTGCCTGGTGTTGCTGCGGGAAACCCCGTGAGCAAGATTTCGCGACAATGGCCGGTCGAAGAATTGCAAGCGGAAGGTTTTGGTTCACTTGCAGACCATCGCTTCCAAGATGCACGGGCCAAAGGCGTCTGGGCCAACGGCAAATGGCGCGTGGTGTTCATGTTGCCGCGCGTTTCATCGGATATGGCCAACCCAAAGTTCGTGGAAAAACTCTCGACGAGCGTTGCGTTCGCCGTATGGGATGGCAAAGCAAAGAATGTCGGTGGTCGAAAACATTGGGCGCCGTTTACCACGTTGGTGATGCCATGAATGCAACAAAGGAAGCTCGTCGGAGAGACGCGATTCTGCGGGCCGAGGCCTACCGAATTCTCGCCGTGTTGTTTGGCGAGATCGACGTCGAAGTTCTCGCCGAAGAAGTGGCCAGTGCGGCGTCGGGACCTCTGGCCGAGTTTTTCTCGCCAATCGCGGGGACACTCGAAGAGGACATCGCCTACGAGCACACGCGACTTTTTGCGCAAGGCGTGGCCGTGAGTCCGTGTGAAACATCGTATGGACGGATGGACAAAGGCAGTCAACTCGGGCAGCTTTCCGCGTTGTATGGGTTGTTTGGTGCAAAATCCGGCGGTATGGAGTCGGAAGCGCCGGATCACCTGTGCGTCGAGCTCGAATTCGCGTCGCTCCTGTGCGTGAAGGAAGCGTTGGCGCTCGAAAACGGGGACGACGAAAATGCGGGAATTGCTCGTCGGGCGCAAGAAGTGCTCTTGAGCGAACATCTTGGAGCGTTTGCTCCTCGATTCGTGGCGCGACTGGTTGGCTCGACAGACCTGCCGTATTACCAAGCCGTTGCGGAATCGCTAGCCCGATGGATCACGCGGGATCTCGAGCAAAACGGTTGGCAACCCGAACGTTGGGCAGCACAATTGCCCATGATCGATGCCGAAGAATTCGATCGCCCGGTTTGCCCGATGGGCACCGCCGAAGCCTGATCATCCCCCCTCGCCACCGAACGAACTCGCCATATCACTGTCCGTCTCGCGATGCACATGCATCGCCAGCGGTACAAATTTCCCGCAAGGTTTGCAGGCGACACGCAAATCATGCACGTTCGCGCAGTTCCATCCTTGAAAAACGCCGAAGAATTTGCATTGGCAGAAAAATTGCCAGAAGATCTTGGCATGAAGAGTCTCGCAGTTATCCTGGTTGCGGCTTCGGTCGCATTGATTTCGGGTTGTGGCAAAGAGGGTGGCGGAGGTGGCGACAGCATTGATCCCGCTGCGCAAGCGGAAGCTACCAAGATCTATATGCAACGGTGCACGACGTGCCATGGCGCCACTGGTGCAGGTGACGGTCCCGGGGCTGCCGATTTGAATCCCAAACCGCGCAATCTTCAGGACGCCGCCTGGCAAACGTCCGTGGATGACGCCTACATCGAAAAGATCATCAAGCTCGGTGGCGCTGGCGTTGGCAAGAGTGCGGCCATGCCCCCCAATCCTGACTTGGCAACGAACGAACCCGTCGTGAAAGCGTTGCGTGCAAAAGTCCGCGGGCTCAAGAAGTAAGTTCCGCGCATATCTTTCGCGCACCTTCGGCATGATGCGCGGGCACCATCACTTCAATGGGCGTCAACAGCCCGAATACCCGCGTTACAGTCAAGAAAAACTCGCCGCGCAACAAGACGGGAATACCGCCTTGATGCAACAATAAACCGGCGCGTTTGGCAGCAGCGACGTCACATTCGCTACGCAAAACCTCGAGCTGCCCATATTTCCGTCGAAACACGATTTCCGATCCAACGTCAAAACCAACGGCGACCACAACGACGACCATCAACGGATCGATGACATTGCGCAAGGGCAACAATGGGCGCAGGACAAACACCAGCCCGAAGATCATCGACGTCCACAACGCCCATCGAAATGCTCTGCGCGCATGAACATCTTCGGTTGTCGCCACAGACCGATTCCATACACGAGACAAACCTGCTGTCATGACCATCGTGAACATGGCCGCGACCACAGAAAACGCCCAAGTTCCCGGAGTCATGGCGACAGCATACCGCGCATTCACGATGCCCAAAAGCGCCAGTGCCGTCACGAGCATCGGCAACGCAAACGCCACGACAATCGGCACAATCCCTGCCGTGGGCGATCGAACGTAGCTGGTGTTTTCACGCCGAGAGATCCAAAGGGCCACGGTCAACCCCGCAACGAGCGCTGGCGTCACGACCCATTCCAACCCCGGCTCTGACAACCCCTTTGACATCCAAGCATCACGCAATTCTTGCACGTCACGCGCAAAACTCGACGCCAAGAAAAGCGCTGCACCTTGACCAATGCCCCGCTTCGTCAACCAATTCGCCACGAGACCCAAGAACGCTACGCTGCCGACGAGCAAAACGAACCAAGCGATCTTGGTGACTGGGGACAGTGGTGTAATGGCGTGAACCGAACGAAGGATCGAGTAGGCAAACAAGCCCGCCCAGCCCAACGCAAGGAAAAAAAGTTTTCGTTGAAATCGCGTAATGGCTTGGTGCCCGATTCTACGCCACGACGGAGCCACGTGAATCCACACGTAGCCAAGTAACGCGGCCGCAAAAAACGGCGTCATTCCCAAGGAAAATGCTCGACCCGTAGCCCAAGGCCAAAATCCCGCAGGGAGCGCTACCAAAGCGCGATCATCGAGACCAGGCAGTGGAACAAGAAATGCGACGAATAATACGCCGCCGAGGGCAAAGATGGTCGCGAAACCTCGCCAAAGCATCGATGTATCGTGCGCGGAATCCGCGCGCATGTGGAAACGCATCGACGAGCGCTTACAAAGGCGGGAGTGAATACAAATATGCCACCATATCGCGAGCTTCTTGTTCGGAAACGTTGAGTTCAGGCATGCCCGTTTCGGGGTAAATGGACTTGGGCTTGCGGATCCAACGGATCACGTCTTCAGGCGTATTCGGAAGTGCGCCAACGATGTCGACACGAGCACCAAGGCCCGACAAAGGTTGTCCTTTGGTACCATTGGCCCCGAGAACTCCAGGAATTTTGTGGCACTCGCCGCACTTGTACTTGATCAGCGCGTCATGCCCACGTTCGATGTCGCCTCCTGGTACTTCGCGAAAGGGGCGCCCTCCCGCTGACACCTCCATCATCGCGACTCCCACGACCAAAAGAGCAATACCGGCAATGCCTACACCGATCGCCACAATCATCCCAGAACCTTGGCGGTTGGCCATTCGTCCTCTCCGAGCAACTCCAAGCAAAACGTATTCCAACCCGACCTGAGCAACAACTCTTTTTTCTCTCGGACCAACAAGCACGCGGATCTCTCGTTACGGAAGCATGCTTTGTCCCGAAGATGCGGAGCGCCAGAAAGTTGGCGAGGTTTTTGCTTCGTCGAGCAAACCATGACCACGCCCCGAACCATTTTCGAGCCATTTCGTATCCATGCGGTCGAACCTATTCGATTGACCACGCGCGCCGAACGTCATGCAGCTCTCGAGCGAGCCGGATGGAATTTGTTTTCATTACACGCCGACGACGTCTTGATTGATTTGTTGACGGATTCGGGAACGGGGGCCATGAGTCGCGATCAATGGGCCGCATTGCAACACGGGGATGAATCTTATGCGGGTTCGCCTTCGTGGTATACATTTCTCGAAGCGGTGCAATCGTTATGGCCGTTCAAACACATCATTCCGACGCACCAAGGTCGAGCGGCTGAGAAAATCCTATTTTCGGCGATTGGTGGTC
Source organism: Polyangium sp. (in: bacteria) (assembly GCA_044221885.1). Classification (GTDB taxonomy): domain Bacteria; phylum Myxococcota_A; class Polyangia; order Polyangiales; family Polyangiaceae; genus Polyangium. Next base: position 1,130 of record JBGAOI010000152.1, on the reverse strand, counting down.
GGGGCAAAATCATTCCCAACAACACGCATTTCGATACGACACGAGCCAATGTCGAAGCGACCGGGGCCGAAGCGCTGGATCTCGTCATTACCGAGGGGCGACAACCTGGCGTACCATATCCCTTCAAAGGCAACCTCGACGTTGAAAGATTGGACAAACTCTTGTCCGAGCGCAACCACGATATTCCCGTTGTATTCGTGACCATCACCAACAATTCCGGGGGCGGCCAACCCGTTTCACTGGAAAACCTTCGCGCCGTACGTCACGTGTGTGATCGCTACAAAAAGCCACTTTTCCTCGATGCTTGTCGATTCGCAGAAAATGCGTGGTTCATCAAGACGCGCGAAAATGGACACGCACATCGTTCGATCCGCAGCATTGTTCGGGATATGGCCGCATTGGCCGACGGCATGACGATGAGCGCCAAGAAGGACGGGCTTGCGAACATTGGGGGATGGCTCGCCATGAATGACGATGGTTGGGCCGAACAATGCCGCAATACGCTCATCCTCACCGAAGGTTTTCCCACGTACGGCGGCCTTGCTGGCCGGGACCTCGAAGCCATTGCCCAGGGCCTCAAAGAAGTGGTGGACGAAGACTATTTGCGTTATCGCATTCGATCGACGGCGTATCTAGGAGACGCATTGGACGCCGCCGGAGTTCCCCTGGTCAAACCATTTGGAGGGCACGCCATCTATATCGATGCGCGCACGTTGCTACCGCATATCCCACCCCTTCAGTATCCGGGTCAAGCGCTTGCGACCGCATTGTATGTCGAAGGTGGCATTCGGGGGTGTGAAATTGGGACGGTCATGTTTGGGCGGCATCCCGATGGAACGGAATCGGCAGCGGCCATGGATCTGGTGCGTCTCGCCATTCCGCGCCGAACCTATACGCAAAGCCACATCGATTATGTCATCGAAATCGTGACGGATGTCGTACAACACGCGAGCGAACTACGCGGGTTTCACATTGTAAAACAACCAGCAGCCCTGCGGCATTTTACCGCTCAATTTGCACCACTTCCCGCTCATTCCGGCGCACCAGGACACGACGACGTGCATGGCACTGGACCCCACTCGGCCCCCCACTCGGGGCCGCACTCGGCACCACGTTCCGAGTCTTTCCGG
>JBGAOI010000151.1:0-12663 GCA_044221885.1 Polyangium sp. (in: bacteria) | reverse complement strand
GTTCGGCGCGCGGTTGTTCTTTGTCGCGAGAGGACGTCATGCGGGGTCGCATCTAGCAGCGATCACACGTGCTGACTACGAAGAGCTAGGCGACGGTCGATGTTGGTGCTACGTCGGCGCTCGCCATGCCTGAAACCAACGTCATCACGATGATCGATGCGGATCGCATTGCGGCCCGTGTTCGCGAACTGGGACAAGAAATTACGCGGGACTACGCCAACCGCACGCTGGTGCTCGTGTGTGTCCTCAAGGGCAGTTTCCTGTTTACAGCGGACTTGTGCCGCCACATCGACTTGCCGCTTCGGGTCGAATTCCTTGGGGTTCGAAGTTATGGCGAAGGGACGAAGTCGACAGGTGTAGTGCAAATCACGCATGACTTGACGAAGCCGGTGGAGGGTGCGGATGTTCTCTTGGTCGAGGACATTGTCGACACGGGGCTGACGATTGCGCATTTGCTCGAGCTGATGCGGACGCGTAAGCCGGCGAGCGTGAAGGTGTGCTCGTTATTGCACAAACCGGCGCGTACGCGCATTACGGTGCCGATCGACTATTTGGGTTTTACGATTGAAGACAAATTCGTGGTTGGTTATGGTCTGGATTGGGCCGAGCGATACCGCAATTTGCCCTTCATTGGCGTGGTGGAGTCGACATGAGCAAGCGTCTCTTGATGCTCGAGGGAATGGTCGCGAAAGGGTCGACGGATCCATTTGCGTGGTATGCCTTGGCGCTCGAATATTCGAATGTGGGACGTACGGACGACGCGGTGAATACGTTTACGAAGTTGCGCGAGCAATCGCCGACGTACGTGCCGATGTATTTGATGTGCGGGCAATTGCTGGTGAAGGCAGGGCGCAAAGCTGACGGTCGAGAATGGCTGGAGGCGGGCATAACGGCGGCGAAAGCGGCGGGCAATGGGCATGCATTGTCGGAGTTGCAATCGGCGCTGGGGGAAGTGGACGAGTAAAACGAGTTTGGTTGGGGGATGAGCATTCGAAGCAGCTCATACTTTGCCGTTCCCGCCCCTCACCCCGAATACGCGCGCCACTCCATGCGGGAACAGCCCACGAACACAATCGTGCCGGCCTTGAGCTCGAGCCCTTTTGACAATGCCCCGACAAACGTTTCGTCGGACAAATACTTTTGGAGTTGTTCTTCGGCGGCCGCGAATTTGTCGGCAAGCTGCTTTTCGGTCGCGTCGGAGGACAGGTACTTCAATTCGAAAAGCCAGGCAAACCGGCCGTCTTCGAGCGCCGGATTGGGCACCAAAAACAGATCGCTGTATCCTTGAGCGAATTCCTTTTCGCTGAATACGAAAAACGCTTCCGTAGCGGTCATCGCGCCAACGAGCAGCATTTTCATGCTTTGCTCGTTGTAGTTCATGGTGTCGCGATTGCTGAGGACCTTGAGCACTTTTTGTCGAAACACGTCGAGAAATGAATCCATGGTGCCATCGGCGGCCATGATGCATAAGGCATCATCGAGCGGCTTCGCGCGCAAGTCAATCGTTTCGAGGTCCTTCATGAGCCGCGTGTAATGGTCGAATCCCAGTTCGCGCATGACGCGGTTGGGTGGCTCGAAGAGGAATCTGTGGCGTTTTGGGGGGCGCGCGGCCAACGTCAACATACCCGTGTAATACATGAGCGATACAAATTGCGCATCGCTGGGGTCTCCACGGGTGCCAAAGCGTTCGATGAGCGGGCTCCAGACTTTGCGTTCGGTGAGCAATGTTTCGATAATGGTGCGTCGTTCATGGGCGTCGGGTCCGGTGGAAGCCCACAAGGCGTGGAGCTTCTCATAATCGGTGCGCGCGTTGGCATCGAGCATTTGTTTGGGGTATCGACCCGACATGGCCAATTCGCGAAGGAAATAGAGTACCATGGTCGAATTGAAGACGCGTTCCGTGGCATCCGGGGAAAACCGATAGCCATCGTAAAATGCCTCGAGTGTGGCAATCAATCGTTCACGATTACCAACTTCAGGGATCGATTGCAATTCGGGCTGATCGCGCAACAACTCGTCGAGGGCGCGCTCCACGTCGGCCTTGGTAAAACCAGCCAACGTGTTGTAATGTTCGTTGATCGAAATGTTGATGGTGACATTAAAGCCCGTCATGAGGTCATCAAGGAGAATGGGCGTGCCGCCAGTGATGAAAACGCGCCCAATGGCTCCAGTTTCGCCGCCAGCTTTGAGCGTCCGATAAAATGCCCGAACAAACCCAATTTTGTCGGTCATCTTCGAATAGATGTCCTTCTTCTCGGCTGACAAGAGCGCGTTGGCAAAGGTGTCGTATTCGTCAATCAGCACATAGAGCGGATGGGCCGTGTGCGACAGGATCGCAATCAACCGCGTCATCACGACAGCGGGATCGTATTCGTCAGCGATGTCGTTGTATAAGTTTTCGAGCCTCGGGATTCGTTTGCCATGTGCAATACCCAAGGTTTGTACCGCCGACTTGACGATTTCCGTGAAGTTCGCTCGAACTTCTTCTTCGGTGCCTTGTGCTGTTAGCTGCGAAAAGTTCAAATGCATGACCATGTACTTGCTCTTCTCGGGCGTCGGGTGCGCGTGGACCCAAAGCCCTCGAAAGAGTTCGTCGAACTGATCCGCCAACGAAATATCGTAATAATGTGCCATCATGCTGAGCAGCGATGACTTGCCGAAGCGGCGAGGGCGCAAAAAGAAGAGGTTCTTGCCGCCGTAGAGGGTGCTTTCAAACTTGGGCAAGAACGGTGTCTTGTCGACGTAAAACGCGCCGATGCGGCGAATGTCTGCAAAGTCGGCGTTACCGTACGCAAATTCTACCATGACGTCACCGTTTTCGCTGCGATCGGCGCGAGGGTACCGCAGGTAGAACCCGTGTGCAAGGCTAGGTTGGTCCGAGTTGATCGGCCAGGAAGAACCATATGCGACGCTATGCTCCAGCCTGCTCGCTACGCAGCGTGAGTAGACGCCCCATCCGGGCATTCCAATGGCCCGCTTTTGCGGCATGCAGCTTTCTTTATCGAATCGACGATCGTAAACGACGACGCCAAGGGTACGGCTTTGCCAGTTTGGACCACAAAACGCAATTGAGTTGGAAAAACATCAAAAATAACTGGACAAATGAGAAGGTGTCTGACACACACTCAACGCACCCATGAGCCAAAACAACGCAACACCCGACGTTACAGATGAACACCTCGACGGACAAAAGCGCCCGCTTCGACCCGAAGAGCAAGATGTGAAGCATTGGAAAGGGGACGGATGGTCGGCGCGGGTCATCAAGAATGAAGACGACGACGGCTGGGCCGTAGAGATGACGCGCGATGGTGAATCCGAGCCCGCGCTCGTCGGTCCGTGGACGATGGGGCGCGACAAGAAAAACCCGAAACCGATTGACACGAGTGCTTTCGCCACATTGGTAAAGACGGCGAACGAAGTGCGAACACGGACGCTCCAACAGCGCAAAAATCAGCTCCACCGGAGCATCAATACGGTTGCCGGGGATGGATCTCGGGTCCAAGTGGACCTCGATATCGTGCCCGACGAAGACGATCCGCACGCGATTTTGACAGTATTCGACAAAGCGGGCGAGGTTATGACGCGGACGAGGGTAGCCCCGAATTTCAAGCTCACGTCGGCGAGTGCAGCGAAATTTCTCGCGGAAGGTTATTCCGAGGGGTAATCGTGAATTGCTAAGGCGTTGCTGGGCTTGTTTCCATCGGAGTCTCGGGCGCAGATTGCTCGGCCGCTGGCTCCGTTTTTGCCAAAGGTTCGTCTTGTGGAACCACTGTTTCGACAGCCGCGTCTTCCACGCTAATCAATCCCGGCGGCACGGGCGCTTCCGTCGGCAAGTCCGTACGTGCGGGGACTTTGGCCCGTTGTGCGCGAATCCATTGCAATCGTTCACCGATCGTTTTTTCGAACCCTCGATGTGGCGGCGAATAATACTCCGTGCCCACGAGTTGGTCCGGTAAATACACTTCACCGAGCGCCACACCATCGTGTTCGTCGTGCGGATATCGATACCCACTGCCGTAGCCGTCGGAACGCATGAGCCCGGTGACGGCGTTACGTAAATGCAAAGGCACCTGCAACGAGCCTTTTTTGTAGACATCCGTTTGCGCCGCACGAAATGCTTTCGTGACGGCATTCGATTTCGGCGCACATGCCAAGTAAATCGCCGCTTGCGCAATCGCATAAATACCTTCCGGCATACCAATACGCGCAAATGCCGTATCGGCAGCCACGGCGACATCGAGCGCTCGCGGATCCGCATTGCCAATGTCTTCGCTGGCGAAAATCAGCATTCGTCGTAGCAAAAAGACCGGATCGTCTCCCGCTTCGATCATGCGCATGAGCCAATAAATCGCAGCATCCGGATCCGAACCGCGCATCGATTTGATGAAGGCACTGACGATGTTGTAATGCTCTTCGCCCGTTTTGTCGTAACGCAAGGTCGCTTGCGCATTCGATTGCGCCACGTGATCTTCGGTGATTTCCGTCGAGTTTTCGCGTTTGGCTTCGAGCGCCGCAATTTCGAGCGTATTCAGCGCTCGACGCGCATCCCCCGATGCGGCCTTGACGACAATGTCGAGCGTTTCATCGTCAATGGTGTACGCGGCAGCGAGTCCCTCGGGAGCAACCAAGGCACGTTTCAGTAATCCCAAAATGGCCGAATCGGGCAGGGGATTGAGGCGAATTACGCGCGAACGTGACAAAAGCGGAGCGTTGATGGCGAACGAAGGATTTTCCGTCGTCGCGCCGATCAAGACAATCGTCCCATCTTCGACGTACGGCAAAAACGCATCCTGCTGTGCGCGATTAAAACGATGCAGTTCGTCCACGAACAAGATCGTCGTCCCGCCCTCGAATTCTTTTCGTTCCTGCGCTTGGAGCAAGATTTGTTTCAATTCGGGAATGCCGCCCAAGACCGCGCTAAACGGGACAAACCGCCAGCGGGATACGGCCGCAATGATTCGGGCAATCGAGGTTTTACCTGATCCCGGCGGGCCCCACATGATCATCGACGGAATTTCGTCGGCCAAGATGGCGTTCGTCAGGAGTTTTCCATCTCCCACGATATGCGGCTGTCCCAAAACCTCGGCAATCGTGCGCGGGCGCATGCGCTCGGCCATGGGAATGGTGATCTTGTTTTTCTTTGCAGAGGCGGCAAAAAGCGAGGGATGGTTGGATCCGCGTTGGCGTCGAATGGCCATTCATCTACCCATGAGCGCACTGACGGCGCGTTTGATACTTTCCGGGTCGCTCCCGACAAACCTTACTCGCCCCGTCTCGTCCAGCACGAACGTCGTTGGCACTTGACCCACGCCAAATGCCGATTGGAGCTCTTGTCCCCGATCATGCACGACCGGAAACGTCACTCCAAAACGATAGGCCCCATCGAGCGCGAGCTCGGCCGTATCGTCCACGCTGATACCCACGACCATGAGCCCATCGCGACGTCGATCCCGGTGCAATCGTTCCAACGACGGCATGGTGACTTGGCATGAGCCGCACCAGGACGCCCAGAAGTCGAGCACCGTGACCTTGGCCGTTCCGAAACTCGGAATGAGCAACGATTGATCGTCCACCGTCGTCGCCTCGAATGCGGGGCCTTTTTGACCCAGCAAAGGGTGCTGCATCGAGGGCGGCATAGGCGCCGCACAACCGACCAGCACGACCGCAGCAAGAAGTGCGGCGAGGCGTTTTCCGAGGGCAACAAATCGAAGCGCTGAGGTCATGAACGAAACTTTAGCAAGGTTTGCTGTTCGCGAGGCAGTCGTACGACGTTCCGTCTCAACCGTCAAACCTTTGGTTTGTGGAGACGAACTTTTGTGTCGAGCGACGTTCGTCGTGACCGCACACTTGTTCGGCCCTCTCGCACGTCAACGTGAACCGAAGATGGCAGTGCCGACGCGGACGAGGGTTGCGCCTTCAGCGATGGCGACATGGCAATCGTGCGACATTCCCATGGAAAGCTCGGGTAATTCGGCAGGTCCGCCATGGGCATCCCGCAAGGCCCTGAGTTTGGCGAAGTACGGGCGGACGGCTTCGGGGTCATCCAGAAAGGGCGGGATGGCCATGAGTCCCTTGACGCGAATATTTTTTGCTTGTTGCGCGTTTTCCAGCAGTTTTGAGAAGTTTTCGAGGGCCACGCCGGACTTCGAATTCTCGTCTCCAACGTTCACTTCGATGAGCACGTCGAGTGGTTTTCCTCGGGAAAAGGCGCGTTTGTCAAGCTCGATGACGAGTTCGTCCCGGTCGACCGTGTGGATCAGTTGGGAGAGGTTTGTCGCTAGTTTGGCCTTGTTGCGTTGGAGCGATCCGATGAAGTGCCAGCGCAGATCGGGCAGGTCGTCAAGAGCTTTTGCTTTGTCGACGAGTTCTTGGACGTAGTTTTCTCCGAAGTCGCGTTGACCTGCGTCGTAGGCGATGCGAACGGCTTCGACAGGTTTGGTTTTTGAAACGGCCACGAGCCGTACTGAATCGGGAGCTCGTCCGGCGCGTTTTGCAGCTTCGGCGATCTGCGCACGTACGGCAGCGAGCCGTTCGGGGATGTGTTCGAGGTCGTTCACAGTGTGAGGTTACCATCGTGGGGATGGTTCTGTGCTTCGAGCGTTGTTCGAGGTGCGGCCTGCACGTCTCAGCTTGTGCCAACACGTGCCGATTTGTACGCACTTTCCATCGAAAACAGGCCAAGCTTCGTGGCACGATGGTTGCCCAACCGCCCGTTACCATGCGAAAGCTCCACCTCTTCGCCTTTGTTAATCTCGTCGCTCTTGCGGCGTGTTCCTTCAACCCTCAACCCGATCCGCCCGGAGGCACTATCGAGGACATGTCGGGTGCGACTGGCGGTGGTGGCAAAGGTGCGGCCAACGGTGCCGGTGGAGGAGGCGGGGGATTCAACACTGCGAGCGGCTCGAGCAGCGGTGGTGGCGGCTCGCCCGTGATCGACATGGATGGCGGCATGGCCGGTTCGGCCGGGGCCGCAGGCGCTGGTGGTGCTGGCGGCTCGGGTGGATCAGGCGGCACTGCCGGCATGGGTGGAGCCGGCGGTAGCGGCGGCATGTGATGTGAGAACGCACGGTTCGGAATGACGAACCGTGCGTCTCTTGAAACGTTGATTCGCCTATACCGAACGATGGCTACGCGTGTATTCGTCGACGACGTTCGCGACAAACTCGGCGAGTAGTCCGTCGACGACGCGCAAACGTCGCGACATTTCGCGCGCGACGTTCAGCACGAGAAGCGAATACGAACGCAAGTCGCGTCGATACAAGCTGTCGAGATCATGCGCCGTCACGCGTAAAACCCGCGATGGCGACAACGCGCGTACGGTTGCCGAACGCGGCATGACATCGAGGATCGACATTTCGCCGAACCAATCGTTGGGCCCCAAAAGAGCCACGCGCGTTTCGCGCAAGCTCTTCGAGTGTTTCAAGACTTCGATCTCGCCCTCGAGCAAGACAAACATCTCGCGACCGCTGTCACCTTCTTTGAAGACGATGGAACCTGGTTCGAGCGTCATCACATCCAGCGAGTTGGCCAGTTGTTCGAGCACCTCGTCACCCAAGCCTCCGAAGAGGCCGATGTCACGCAGGCGTTCTTTCCCATCCGTTCCAAGTTTTAGAGACATGCGCCGTACTCGGTGCCTCCGATGACGCCGATCGAGGCGCATGTCAAGCCGCCAGGACAAGCAACGCCGCCGACTTTGCAATACTTGAGGCACTTCTTGGTGCCGGCGTTGATGCAACTGAACGTGGGGGCGCATTGTTCGTCGTTGGTACAAGCTGCACCTTGCATGCCGGTACCCGAGCCACTGCAATTCGTGTAGTGCCGCATGAGCCCAGCGGACTCTTTGAAGATGTGACACGCGCTTCCGCTCACGGAGCAACCGGTGTTCATCAGCGGATCACAGTTCTCCGAGCACAACGTCACGCCTGGGACTTGTCCGCTCGAACCGTCGTTGAGCTTGGTGGCACACAAGCCGCCGGGTGCAGTACAGGTCGCGTCTGTCGCGCAGAACTCCATACACATCGCAACGTTTGTCGCAGTTTTGACGCACATCGAGCCCGGGGCGCAGTCGTTGCTGTTTACGCAGGTTTGACCAATCGCTGTCGTTCCTGCGGTGATGCACACCCGCCCGCCCATTCCGTCGGTCATGCACATCTCACCGCCCGCGCAGCCGCATTGTGGTGCAACGAGTTTGCAGGGGTTTTCCCCGCACACGCCGCTGCTGGAACTTGCGGACGATGACGACGACGCGGCGGACGATGCCGACGACCCCGACGACGATGCAACACCTCCACCCGCACCGTTCGAGGACGAACCTCCGCCGCCTTCACCACCTTTGCCTGACGACGAACTCGACGAGGAGGTCGGGCCACCGGTCCAGTCATCGCCGCCATCGCCGCCCGTGCCGCCACCGAGTGTCGTGCCTCCTGTTGCGCAAGCGGCAACAGCCAAGAGTCCGATCGATGTGACGACCACTTCAACGAGCCACCGCGTTTTCATCGTTTTACCCCGCACGTGACGACGAACCCAAGAACGAACAAGGAGAAAAACCTTATGCCGAGCTTCGTGGAAAATCCAATTCAGTCGAGCGATTTGGTGAACACGATGCGATGTCGATCGCGTCCCGCGTAATGCTCGATTTCCTTCACGCTCCAACCAACGGCTTCATGAAAACGAACCGAGCCTTCGTTGCCCAAGGTCGTGATGGCTTTCATGGCTTTTGCGCCGGCTTTTCGACAATCCGTTTCGAACGACGAGTAAAGCAGCCTGGCTACGCCGCGACGTCGGTAGTCGGGATGAATGCCGACGAGGTGGACATAGCCAACCGGTGGATCTGGTGTGACAAACCCGAACAAAAAACCTACGAGATGCCTTTCATGTTCGACGACCCGCGCCAATTGTCCGAGTTCGTAGAAGTAGATCGGGTGAGCCAACGCGCTGGTTGGGCCGCCCCACCAGCGATCGATGACGGTGACAATGTGGTCGAAATCGGGTTTTTCGAGGGGTCTCGTGGTCAAGTCGTGCACATGGCCTCCGCTTTCCACCCATCGCGGGTCGTTCGAGCCTACCTGCACCGAGTGATGTTGCAAAAGCCCTTCGCGCATTCAAAAAAAGTGGTTGACACCTTTGGGGGAGGGCGATGGCTTACGTTTACAAAAGTGGTTGGCACTTTTGGGGCATGCACCGCACGTCGCAAAAATATGCTAGCCGTACGTTCGTGAGCCTTCAGCCGATTCGCATTGCCCCCTCGATTCTCTCCGCGGACTTCGGGCACCTTGCCGAAGAAGTCCGCGCGGTTTCTGCCGCCGGCGCCGATTGGATTCACGTCGACGTCATGGATGGTCGATTCGTACCCAACATCACGCTTGGTCCGGTCGTGGTCGAGGCAGTCCGCAAGGCTACGCAATTGCCCGTCGATGTTCATTTGATGATTGTCGAGCCTGAGCGTTACGTTGCCGACTTTGCGGCGGCTGGAGCGGACATCATTACGGTGCATGTGGAAGCTTCGCCGCATTTGCATCGGACGTTGCAGCAGATTCGAGCGCTTGGGAAAAAGGCGGGCGTGGTGCTCAATCCGCATACGTCGGAAGAGACGATTCGGCACATTTTGCCTGATTGTGATGTGGTGCTCGTGATGAGCGTCAATCCTGGATTTGGCGGGCAAAAGTTCATCACCAACGTGTTGCCGAAGATTGCGGCTCTTCGTGAAATGGTCGAGGCGCAGCGTTTGTCCGTGGACATTGAAGTGGACGGAGGCATTGGTGTAGGTACGGCATCACGTGTCGTTCGCGCGGGCGCGGGGGTGCTCGTGGCGGGAAATGCGGTATTCGGTGCAGCCAAAGGATTGAAGGATCCATCGTTTGAAGATCGCGTGGCGAAGTATTCGGAAGCAATGATGGCGATTCGCAACGATGTCGCTCGAGACGAAACGGTGACGGTGTGAAAAACGTTTGGCTTGGCATAACATCGTTGGCGCTGTTCGTGGGTTGTGGTTCGCCGCCACCGGTCAAAAATCCACTGGAAAACAACACCGTACAGGTAAAACCCAAAGACGAACCCAAGGTCGCGGAAACGCAAAAGCCGCCGGTCGAAGACGCAGAAAGCAAGCGACTCATTGCCGAGATGCTCGATAAGGTGGCACGTGTTCGTGGGCTTCCGATCAAGCATCCGGTGCCGGGGGAAGTGATTGATCGGGATGCTTTGGGTAAGCGTATTCGCGATATGGTGACGGAAGAAACGCCGAAAGAAGCGCTTGTGGCGCAAGGCGAATTGCTGGCGGCGCTGGAGCTCGTTCCGCCTGATTACGACTTCCTTAAGGGAGCATTGGCGCTTTTGGGTGGGCGTGTGGCCGGGTATTACGATCCCAGGAAAGGCACCATGGTGCTGGCTGGGGATCTCAGTGACGCCGAAGCGGATGAAACCTTGGCGCACGAGCTTGCGCACGCGCTGGCTGACCAGAGTTTTCCGCTGACCCCGCATGTCGAATATCAGCCGGGACAAAGCGATCGGAGTTCAGCGGCGCATGCATTTATCGAAGGCGACGCGACGAGTACGATGCTCGATGTAATGATGGGTTCGGCGTTTGAAATGAATGAAGAAGCCGTGCGTCTTTCGTTTGTCGCATCGACCCTGATGTCGGAAATTGGATCGAAAACGCCGAAAGCCATCAATTCTTCGCTTGTGGCGCCGTATGTCGACGGATTCGCGTGTATTCAGGCATTACGTCGGCGCGGGGATTGGCGCGCGGTCGACGAGGTTTGGCGGAATTTACCCGAAACGACCGAACAGTTGTTGCATATCGAAAAACTTTTGGCACGCGAACCGGCGGAAATCGTCGCCAAGCCTTCGCTCGGGCTGCTGGAAAATGACGGTTACAAAATCATTGATCACGATGTGATGGGTGAGCAGGGATTGCGTATTTTGCTGGAAGATGCTGCTTCGCGAATGACGGCGCGAGAAGGCGCAGCGGGATGGGGCGGGGACCATGCGATTGTTGCTCAACGCGAGGTTCAAGGAAAACGGCAATTCGTGGCGGCGTATCGATTGCGTATGGATACGGTGCCGGATGCGGGTGAAGTGGCCGCATTGTTCGAAAAAAAGTATGGGGCAACATGTCGTGAGCGAAAAGAGCTTGGGCCGGTAGCTTGGGAAATCAAGGGGCGGGATCTTTTGCTGGTGTCGGGACCTTATGAACGACGTAATGGCGGGCCTGTCGCGATGGGCACGTGTGCATTGTCGAAACAATGGTTGTCCGACGCTTGGACTGCGGATCCTCCGGCACCCGTACCGGCCAAACAGCGAGCCAAACTATGACGCGTAATTTGCTTGATGAAATTGGTCAAACGCCGCTCGTGCCGTTGCAACACATTGGCAAGGGTTTGCCCGTGCCGATTTACGTCAAGTGCGAGCATTTGAATCCGGGCGGAAGCGTCAAGGATCGTATTGCCTTGGCGATTGTCGAGGATGCCGAAAAACGCGGTAAACTCAAGCCGGGTATGACCATCGTCGAAGCGACCGCGGGCAATACTGGAATGGGCTTGGCGCTCGTTGCGGCATCGCGCGGGTACAAGCTCGTGTGCGTCATGCCGCGCAAAATGAGCATCGACAAGCGGTATGCGCTGGCACGTATTGGGGCGCGAGTGCTTGTCACGCCAAACGTTGGTCCGGACCATCCGCGGTATTTTCGGCGCGTGGCGGAGAATTTGGCCAAAGAAGAGGGTTGGTTTTTGGCGGATCAATTTCGCAATCCGGCGAATGTGCGGATTCATGAAGAAACGACGGGACCGGAAATCGTGGTTTCGTTGGGGCGCAAGATTGGGGCTTTTGTTGCGGGTGCGGGTACGGGCGGGACGATCACGGGTGTGGGTCGGTATTTGAAGCGGGTGGCGAAAGGCGTGAAGATCGTCTTGGCTGATCCAATTGGTTCGGGATTGGCGCATTGGGTCGAAACGGGCGAAATGGGACCGGGCGAACCGTACAAGGTGGAAGGTATTGGGGGCAGCGCGACGCTGGATTTGGTGGATCGCTCGATCATTGACGAGACGGTGATGGTGAGCGATGCGGACAGTTTTTTAATGGCGCGTCGGCTCATTCGTGACGAAGGATTGCTCGTGGGAGGATCGGCGGGCACGGCGGTGTGTGCGGCGGTGCGAGTTGCTGCGTCGGGTGAGGTGACCAAACCTGTGGTGGCTGTACTTCCGGACAGTTGGGATCGGTATTTTTCGCGAGATTGGTTGCGGTAGGAAAAACGTGCCTGCTGGCGAATGGGCGCGTTGGATCAGCGAAAGACGTCGTCGGCAAGGGTTGCATCGAGGACGTTGTCGAACCAGCGGTCGAGCGTTGAACGGTCGTCACAGGTACGGATTCGTTCCTGCTGTTCGTCACTCAGAACGATGTTTCGACGCTTGGCGGCACGAACAATGTTCTCGCGGAGGATCTTGACTTCGCCCTTGACTTCGCCATCGTGGAAGCCCTTGACTGCGCCTTGTTCGAAGGCGTCTGCCTTGATCTCGTTGACCGCGAGGGGCGCAAACGCTGCGACGCAGTCCTTTGTAAACTCTACGGAAAACGAATGTTTTCGCTGTGATGCTTGGCGTTCCATGGTCAACCTCTCGAGTGCATCCTGCATGGGTTTGCGGAGTACGTTCCAGAGAATTTGAGGTTAGC
>JBGAOI010000150.1:0-12676 GCA_044221885.1 Polyangium sp. (in: bacteria) | reverse complement strand
CGTACACAATCCGAGCGGATCCACCGCGACACTTGGCGAATCGTCAAATGCGTGTAGATTCAGGCCGCCTTCAATCCCCAAGGGATCCGGACTGCACCACCGTCCTGTGTCCGCGTCGAAATACCTGAACTTCGTGTGGCAAAGTCCCGTTTCCTCGTCGGCGTATTGCCCGAGCAATCGGAATGGACTTTCGACAGCCCGCTGTCGCCGCGTCGTACCGTCATGGTATTCCTCGATGACTTTGCCCCAAGCAGAATGGGCAGCCGACCAAGCAACGCGCCCTTGGGCATCAACGAGTTCCTTCGGCGTACCCAGGTGATCATTGACGACGGCAAACACTTCGCCCTGCTCGGCTTGCAGAATCGGGACAAACGTGCCCGGTTCGTGGACGAACACCCTTGTGCCTCGGCGATTGTCGATGTCCGCCGCCAATTCATCGCCGTCCCACAAGAATTCCACAATTCGATGGGCGCCGACACCTTCACTGGGCAAAATCTCTTTTCGTACCCGTCGGCCAAACGCGTCATACGCAAACGCAACGCGATCACCCGAAGGCAGTTTGACCTCGCGCAAAAAGTCGCGTTCGTCCCATTGATACTCGGTGACATCGCCGGGGCGTTGTCGTTGTGCGCCTTCTCCCGACGCCACGAGCGCGAGCTTTTTCGTGCGGCGGCCGCGTTTGTCGTATTCGAATCGTGTATCTTCGGTTTCTTTGAGCAGGTTACCCGGTTCGGTATGCCAAGTGCGACCTGTTTTTCCGAGGTCGTTCAAAATGGATCGCAATGACCCGGCGACGTCGTATTGGAAAACCTCTCGACCGGCTCCACGTCGCGCTTCAATGAGTTGCCCAACGCGATCGTATTGGTAAACCGTCGCTCCCCAACGATCGTCCGTGATTTCGACGGGGCGCCCGAGTTTGTCATAACGCCACGTGCGTGACGAAAGGGCTTGATGTGCGCGTCCTCCAAGCACGTGACGTTCGACCAGGCGGTCCATATCGTCGTACTTGTCATTCTGCAAGAAACTTCCGTCGCGCATGCGGCGTGACGTTTCGCGCCCCAATTTGTCGCGTTCGATTTCGAGCTTGCGCCCGTCGTGGTCGATGGCGATCAATTCACCCAGCGCATCATACGCATAACGCGTCGTCGATCCATTGGGCAAATGGCGGGCAACTCGTTGGCCTTGGGCGTCGTATTCGTAACGAATGGCGTGTTCGTTCTGCTTCTCGACGATGACCTGACCCAATGCATCACGTTCGACTTCCGTGACGATTTTCCCGCTTCGCTCGCGAACCTCGGCGCGTTCTACGCGACCAAGTTCGTCTCGGTCGAACTCAATCGTGGTGTGTCGAGCAACTTCCTTGATGACATTGCCAAGGATGTCATATTGGAAGGAACGGAACGTGCCGTCGGGATAATCAATGCTGTCGAGCAATCCTTCGTCGTCATAACGATACGCGAGGCGACGGCGATCGAATGTTTCTTCGCCAATGATTCGCCCCGCTTCGTCGTATTCGAACGAATGACATTCACGCGCCGGATTGACAATCTCCGTGATTCGTTCATCGTCATCGTAATTGACGAGCCAAGCTTCTCCGTCCGGTCCGACGAGTTTGGAAAGTACACCTGTGCCTGCGTATTCGAGGTGCGATGTCCCACCGTCGGCATCCGTCGACTTCGTGAGATTGCCAAGCGCATCATATTCGAAATCGCTCGTCGTTCCATCGGCAGCGATATGACGCACCACGCGTCCCAACGCGTCGTATTCGACGCGCGTCGTTCGCCCAAGCGCATCCGTTGAAGCAATGGGGCGTCCCATTGCATCATGTTCATATTGGGTACTTCCACCCCGGGCGTCGCGTTCGTATTTGACGTTGTGCTGAGCGTCGAACGTCGTTTCGAGCAACGTGATATCGCCCTGGCGCAAACTGCACATTCGTCCGTGGCTATCGTACGCGAGCGCCACTTGCGAACCATTCGGATATTGGATCCAAACGAGGTTTCCGCGTTCGTCGTGCTTGAATTGCGTCAGCAACCCATCTGGGTCTTTTCGCGCAATGGGCAAGTCATCGTCGCCATACGTCCATTCGGTGACATTACCAGCAGGATCGAATGTCTTGATTCGATTGCCACGTGCGTCGTATTCGTGACGCGTAAGAGCTTCATCCGTCGGACCTTCGACGAGGATCAAGCCATCGTCGTCGAATTCCACGAGCGCCAAATCGTCGCCTTCGAATGTCGCTTGGCGAATGATGGCGCCGTCATCGTTCCATTCGTAAAACCGAGATTCGACGTCGGCATGAACCGTCGTTGTGCATTCTTCGTCGTCGTATTCGAATTCAGCCGCATGCAATTCGCCGTCGACCCATCCAGACACGCATCGACCGTCTTCTTCGTCGTAGACGTAATACGCGCTCACCCCATTGGGCAACGTTTTCTGAATGAGGCAATGCTGATTGTCGTATTCGTACGCTTCGACGCCCCCGAGAGCGTCCGTCACGGCCGCGAGTTCTCCCGTTATATGATAACGATACTCGACAAACTGCAGAACTTCATCATCGTTTCGAACTTCAACGCAAATGATCCGCCCGCGCTCATCGCTCGAAATGTTGATTTCTCGGCCGCATGTATCGATGATTCTTTCGAGTCCCGAGCTTCCGTAATAGAATGCGACGCGGTTGCCATGAGCGTCTTCGATTCGACGCAAATAGGCGCGACCTCCGGGCTCCAATTGCGAATAATGCCGAGTGAAGCGTTCTTGATGGTCAAAAACCTGGTAAACGCCGTCGTCACTGGCGGTAAGCGTCAAAGCTTCGCCGCGGTGGAATGTGCTCGCGCCGATGGGGATACGATCAAAATAGATATCCCGGCCTTCTTCGGCGCGCATGGATAAAACGTCGTCGTCGACGTCGACTTCAATCCATTGATCGAGGTCGTGTGTCCAGCCCGCAATACCCAAGGGGCTTTCCACGGGTTCGGCGTCGGAACTGTAATGACGAGTCCATCGAACCGGAATGAGCCCACCCAGTTCGAAATCGTCACTCGATTCGACAACGGCGCCCGAAGCAACGTCGATCGGATCTTTCTCGCGCTTCTTATTTCTCTTCGGCGCTTTTGAAGATTTCCCGGGCTTCTTTTTCCTCGGCTGCTTCTTTCGTTGCGGCTTCTTACGGCTCTTCTTCGGTTTCGTCTTCTTCGGTTTACGTTTTTTCGCCTTCGGCTTCTTTTTCTTCGGCTTGCTCTTCTTCGGCTTCTTTTTCTTCGGTTTATTTTTCTTATTCTTCTTCGGCCGACGCTTTTTCGGTTTCGGCTTCTTCTTCTTGGGCTTGGGTTTGCCCTTCTTGCCCTTCATGGACCCGAGCAGGTCGAGCACTTCAACCAAGAATTCGAGCCAAATCGGGATTTCCGAACCAATCTTGAGATATGTGCCTGGTTCTTGACCAATCTCGACATTCGCCGAGCCGGATGAAATGGTGCCATCACATTCCGTTTTGTCACCGATACGTGACGCAGGAAAATCTTCAATGATGACGGTTCGGCTTCCTTGCGCGATTTTTTTGCCTGGATGACAATCGACCAGATCATCCACAGCTCGAGCGGCTCGTCTTCGCCCAATTCTGACGGTATCGGCTCCGGTAACGATGAAGCCTTCGTTGCTCGTGAATAACTTTCCAACCGATTTGCCAATGGTGGCTCCCGTCGCCGCCGCACCGGCGATGAGAAGCACGCCAGCGCCGCCTGTGGCCACAATGAGCGCACCAACCGCAGCTCCCAAGATAAGTCCGGTGAGCATACCGGTGAACGCACCCGTATGCGCGATGGTATCGTCGATTCGGGCAGCTTTGGGCATGGCGGTTCTCTCGGTTTCCTAGGATAAGTCAGGAGTTGAATTGGATACTGGCCAGCAAGGTCTTGATCTGCTCCTGGTGTTCGTCCGCAATCTTCACCGGGGCTGATGCCGTAAAGACGATTACTTTCTGATCAAGTCGCACGTATTGTTGGATTTGGTGCATCGCACATTGCTCGGAAACCCAGGTGAACTCAGCCTCGAGTGCCGATCGCCCGCCGACTTCAATCTGCCTTTTGCCAATGATTCGAAACTTGCGCAGCTTCTTACCCACATCGCCGAGCTGTTTTTCGACGTAATCGACAAGCTCCGTTCCTGGTTGCAACAAATCGCGCGAAATGACGAAACTCAAGTCGGCCGGTGGACCTTTTCCAACGACCATGAAGATGTTGACGCTGTTGTCTCGCCACTCCGAAGGAACATCGAACGTGGCCTCGTGCATGACATAATGACCCATTTGTGCATCCTCTGAGCGACTTGGCTTCACCGCCCAAGTCTTGTTCTTTCCGTGCTTCTTATCCCGCAAGCAAGTTTATGCCACGCCATTTTTCAGAACCAAGATTTTACGGTGTCCGCAGCCCCTTGAATCCCCTGGGCCGCGCTCTTCTTCGCCCCATCGACAGCCGCCTCGCCGAAGAGCAATTTCGCGCCGAGCTCAATGGCTTTTCCTCCGGGGATCGCGCCAATGATTTCATCCACGACTTCATCGGCGGCGGAAGGCATATCGACTTCGTCCGGCGGTGGTTGCTCGGTGCAATTGATGAGCACTTGGTCGTCACCATCGATGATGACTTGGCTTTCAGCGTGTAGAACGATATTTTCGCTGGCTTCGGCCGAAATGTTTTTCGCGATCAAATCAATCGTATCCGCACCGAGGGTAATCGTCGCCCCTGACGTCGTGAGGACAATCAAATCCTCGGACATCGTGATACTCGTGGGCCCTTCACCGATCGTTACCGAGTATTGAACGCCCACGGTGGACGTATCATTTACGCCAATGGTGGATGTCCGATTGTTTCCAACCGAGACGGTCTTATCGACGCCCGTCGTTTCGGTATGGTTATTCTTGATCAACTTATTCAGGTCTTTTTGCGCCTGGATATTGACCAATTCTTTCCCGGCGGCATCCTCGAACATCAATTCGTTGTACCCACCGCCGCCGCCGGTCGAATTGGTCTTGATTCCGGTTTGCGTCTTGTTGTCCGGCAATTTGTAGGGCGTCTTCTGCAAATTCGTGTAGACACGACCCACGATGACGGGTCTGTCCGGGTCACCACCCAAAAAGTCCACGAGCACTTCGTGTCCGATACGCGGTAATGCGGTGCCACCATATCCTGCACCTGCCCAAGGCTGACTCACATGGATCCAGCAGGAACTGTTGTCGTCCATTTGGCTCTCGCGATCCCAATGGAAATGCACGCGTACCCGGCCAAACTCGTCACAATGGATTTCTTCGCCCGGAGGACCGACCACCGTTGCGCTCTCCATACCTTGCGTTTTCGGCCTTGGCGTGACCAACTCTGGCCGAAACGGTATTTCGGTTCCGTGAACCTCGCAATGGTGTGACCATTCTCCAATCGTCGTGCCACTGAGCGACGATTCGACCACCAATAACTTCTTGTCCTCGGCAAGCGCCCCGTGTCCGTGCCCTTCGATGCTCATCACAATGCCCGGAGCCAGATCGTGCGCATTCGTTTCGAACGTCGCCGTAAACGCTGTACCTCGTTTTGCGTCCAGACGCTTTTGCGCCATAAGCGCCGCTTCTTTTTCGTCCGTACGCGTTTTCCCCTTGTCGTCGACAACCGGCGTCGGTTCTCCCACATCCGTTCCGAAAAGGAACGCTCCAGGCACGTATTGAAATCGTTCGAGTTTGTCCTCTACCGGCAAACCATCCGCCGCCGTCGATAACAGTTTGTACGTGGGCGGCTTGCGGTAATCATGGTCCCGCATCGTGTATTTGCCCGGACGAACGCGTTGTCCCATGCGTACACCCGTGACAAACTCCATGTCCACCGCATTCGCCAAACTCGTATCGTCCCTAAAGGGCAAACTTGGTTCGCGTGGCGGATTCGATTGCGGTGCGTCCGACAAAACCAATTCCGTTTCGCCCGAACCTTGCTGAAAATAGAACGTAATGCCCGCATCTTCGAGGACGCGGCAAATGAAGGCATAATCGGTTTCATTGTACTGAACCCGATACTTGCGCTTCTTGTAGGAACCTTTGTCGTATTGCTCGATGGGCTTGATGCCCCATTCCTTCAAGATCTTCAGCACGATGTCCGGTTCGGAAATCTGCTGGTGCATTCGGAAGTTTTTGCGCTGTGTCAAAAACCAGAGCGTCGGGACAATCGAAAATTGATACGTCGACAATCCCCCAGGCTCGTGACGAACTTGCTCAAAATGGTTGCAGATACCGGACCAAAACTTGTCGTGCATTCCCGCGGACATTGAAAACTTCGCCGGTTGCCCCACGACGTCGTCGAATTCGATGCTCGGATTGTCCGAAACGGCAACCAGATTCACCTCGAACATCGAAGAAAGGCGTTCTTGAATGGAAAACTGGCGAACGTCGAGTTTGTCCCCCGAACCAATTTTCACCTCGAAGTTCTTGTCGCCCAATTGTCGAGCGCCGTTTTTGACCATGCGTCCAAGCGCGGATTCGGCCTTTGACACGACGCTTGTGATCAATTTCTTCGGGTCCGCCGCCGTGACCGCGATTTCTTCAAAAACGGGCAAATCCCCCGCTCCCTCGGCTTTTGCCGCAGCGCCGCCAATCAATCCGCCAAGTGTTGCTTGAATTGCGCCGCCCGCAATTGAACTCGCGGCGTTGCCCGCCAATTCTCCAGCAACGTCTCCAAGAAATGAGCCGGCAACTTTGCCAACCGCGCCCGAAACGGCTTTGTTGGCAGCTCCGCCGGCCGCATTTCCCACTGCGTCCGTTACCGCACCAACCGAAGCGTCCCCCACCGCTTTCACGGCTTTTTGCGCCAAGCCTGGCAATCCCCCGCCTGCACCCGCCTCACCGCCCATCGCCCCAGCAACTGCCCCCGGAACTTTCACGTCAGGGACTTTCACCGACGGTCCTACTCCGATTTCCGGTGCATGAAGTCCCCCCTCGGTCGGCTTGAAGCTCATTGGCAAACCCTCGTGCTCGTTCCCACGCAGCAGCAGGATCGGCGCGACCCGGCTGACGTTACCAAGTTCCGCAACGCTCCCACCTTTTCGGAACCCCGTACCGAGGTTGCGTTGAGGTATGGAGAGTGCTCAATTTGGCTGATATCAGAATAAATGTCCAGAAGCAAGACAAAATGTTGACGGCCGTTTGTGTAGTGATTCCAACAACTTCTCGACCAACCACCTGTTGTCTAACGCCGACACACAGGCGCTTTTTCTGGCGGAGTTCGGGGAGCGCAGCTTCATCATAAATGCGGTAGAGAAACACCGCCGAAAGACGCATAGCGGCTTGTCGGTACGTTGTCCTGATTGAGGTTGAACGCGAAACGTTCCACCAGCATGCAAGTCGGATGAGCGCACGACGTGAAGGTTCAAATCACATGTGCGTCTTCAGTCGCTCTGTGTGCCAATCCTCCGCAGCGTTCATTTCGGTCGAATGGCATCCTCGACCAGCACATCATATTGATAACCGGCGCCCAAGTCTTTGTCCAAGGTGACTTTGCCCTCGAGCAGGACGGTTTGACCGCGTTCCAACGTTTCGTTTGTCGTCACGGTCAGATCGTGGTCATGTTGCGCTTCGGTTCCGCTGCCATCACGCAAATGAGCAAAGTTTTTCCCCATGACCCCATTGGTCACTTTGACCACGACGCCGCGTACACGAATGGACTTTCCAGCCAAACCATTTTTCTTCGCAAATACCTCGGCAATGGTCAAACCATTCGGGCCGTCGGCTTTTTCGACCTGACCCACCACAACATCGGCCCCCGCAGGAGCGCTCGGGGGGTGTTGTTCGGGCATTGCGGCCCCATGAGGGGAAGCCGGAGATCCTGCTGCGTTTTCCCCAACGAGCTCGCCAAAATGAATTCGATCGAACGTCCGCTTCAGTTTGGGACTCGTAAAGCTGGACATGATCGTTTGGCTCTGAAACCGTACGCGGTCGCCCACGTTGAGCTTGGTGGACGTCACGGCGACCCATTCGTCGGCACCGCCTTTTTGGCTCATCCGAATGTATGTGTATTCAGGAACGTCAAGCGTTTCGAGGACGTCGCCTTCGAGAATTTGAGCCGGCTTTGGCGCAGCGGCGTGTTCATGGTCTGGCATTGGAGGCGCCGGTGCGACAGGCGCAGGCATAGGCGATTCAGGCGCAACGCTCGGCGCGGGAGATTGGGATCCCACACCCGCAAGCGCCAAGGCACCAGCAACGACGAACGCTCCAATCAGAACATGACTCATGCGCATGATGGGAAGCCTTGTAGCAAACTCCACAGGGGTTTGGCAAGTGGCGTTTCGAGAAACATCACCGTTTGCCTTTGCCGATGTGGCTGGATGAATTTCAGAATTCACAAAACTCACGGCAATCCCCCGAACGGATCCTGGGTCAGCCCCATCGCGCGTGACGTAGGGGCAGTTTGCCGCTCGTCCTCAGAAATGCGGCCGACAATCAGGTCCACGCAGTCTTGCCAAAAAACCGATTCTTTTGTTTTCACACGATTCGACATGCGATAGGGTGCCGCGCATGCGCACGCATTCCTGGACCACCTTGGCGACACGTTTGTCGCTCATCGCTGTTTTTTGCAGCGGATGCATCAAGAACCCCGCTCTCGGCTTGACGCCCAACGACATCGACCCTGTCGTTGACGAGACGGGCAAAAATCACAACCAACGCGGCTTGTACCGCGGTGACGACCAGCTCGACGAGCAGGATTTCTATCACCTTGTCGGTGATGCTGAATCGGAAAAAGCCATCAAGACATCTCGTTCGTCGGGTGAAACCAAACAAACCATTGGCGGCGTTTTGCTGGGTGTCGGCGCATCGGTCCTCGTGGGAAGCATAACGCTTCTGGTCGTGCAAAAAGGGGGCGTGCTGGGAGACAAAGGGTTTTACGAGCCGCCAACGCCGTATCTCGGATACATTGGCCTTGGTTTGGGAGCGCTCGGAACGTATGGCGGCTTGTCGCTCATCAAAAGCGGCAAAGAAAAAACATCTGGAAAAGAGCTTATTTTCCCGCTCAAACATGCCCAAGCGTCGCTTGAAAAAGCACAATATGGAGCCGGCGGGCTGAAACCCGAAAACATTCGATCCTTGCTGCTTTCCGCGGCTGAAGGTCGATCTTCGTATTGCGGCAATGGCGGTGCTCGTCTCGCGCCTCTCGTGGGTAAGGACGAAAAAGGCCGCGAAGTAAAACTTTCCCGTCATGAAGATTGGCTCGAATGGACCACAGAACCCGCCGATTTAATGGTCGAAGCCAAGTCCGGTAGCGAAACCGAGCAAAGCTCGCGCGCTGTCCGGACGCCATTGCGGGAATCGTTCGAGGCTGTGGGTCAAGCCATCAAGATTTCGGTCCTGGTGAAAGGAACGAAAACATCGGCAAGCCTTCTTTTGTCGCAAGATCTGAGTTGTCCCGAAGAAGCCTATTATTCGGGTTCAGGTGGCTCATACGGGAGCTCGGGAACCTCGGGCAGTTATGGCAATTCACACGGCGGCAATGGCGGCGATGGCCAAGATGGCGGCGATGGCGGCGACGGAGACAATGGTGTCGACGTGGATGTCGAGGGAGCGTGGGTGAAGGACAAGAGCGGCCATCGTTATGCACTTTTCGTATCGAAATCAGGCCAAGGCAAACCCGTTGTCGTACTTATGGAAAAAGGAGCCAAATTTACGGTCCTTTCGGCAGGTGGCCCCGGCGGCAGCGGAGGTTCCGGCGGCAGCGGCGGAACGGGCAATAGTGCGGACAGCGGCAAAGTGCCCGAATATTGTGCCGGTGATGGCGGAGCCGGCGGAAGTGGTGGCCGCGGTGGTCGCGGAGGCTCAGGCGGACGAATCACAGTACGAGCCACGGACAAGGCGCTGCTCGAGCAAATTGCCGCTGGAGCCCCCGGTGGACGTGGTGGTTCGGGCGGCACAGGCGGCTGGGGTGGATCGCACGGATCGGAGTATTCAGGGTGCAAAGGGGCCAAAGATGGTCCACGCGGCGCTTCCGGTGCGGATGGAGCAGGCGGTCGAGATGGGAGCGTAAAAGAGCAAACGGCAGGCGCGGGTGAATTGTCGCTCATTGCCGCGGTGCTCCGCAATGCGCCGAATTTGTCACTCGACACGCCCTGATCGTCACGCCAAACGCGAATTCACGCCTCGCCGACTTCATTTCCGAGGATGGGCGATTTCGACGATTCCAGCTCGAATCAGAGCAAGTATCTAAGCAACTTCGACTGGACACGAGCGTGAGCCCTGGATTTTCAGGGCTCGACGAAGCCGCTCAAATATCGTTCGAGCATACCGTCGCTTCGTTCATGCACGCGCCCGCTTGAAGACACATCCCGCACGCCGTGTTCGGCGTCATACCCATGCAAAAACTCGACGTGCAGTCCGCTTTGCATCCACCGTCGCACGCACACGTGCGCAAAGCGTCGTAAATCGGCTGGGAATCGGTGCACAACGTACCCATCATTGACGTGGCGTAATCGGCGCACGTTACACAAGGCCCCATGCAATCGGCCTTGTCGGTTCCCATTGCGCATTTTCCGGTGCCTTGAGGTTCGTCACAAATGCCGTCGTTTTCCGTGGCACACGTACAATCGGCCTTGTCGGCCCCCAATGCGCATTTGTTGGTGCCTTGAGGTTCATCGCAAACGCCATCGTTTGCCGTGGCACACATGCAATCGGGCGAGTCCGATGCTTGGGGGCACAAACCCGTTCCTTCAGGTTCGTCGCAAACATTGTTGTTCAGATGCGCGCATGTGCAATCGGCCTTGTCTGTTCCCATTGCGCATTTGTTGGTGCCTTGAGGTTCGTCACAAACGCCGTCGTTTGCGGATGCGCAGGCTGGCGCGGTGCAATCGACGGTATCGGTTCCCGCGGGACACTTGCCATTTCCGGCTGGAGCTGGTTCGTCGCAAACGCCATCGTTCGCCGACGCGCAGGTCATGACCTTGCAATCGTTGGTATCGGTACCCGCGGGGCATTTGCCATTTCCGGCTGGAGCTGGTTCGTCACAAACGCCGTCATTTTTCGATGCACACGTCGGCGCGGTATTGATGCACGTGCGCATCTCCATTTCGGCCGTCGCACACATGGATTCATCGTATTTGCCATCTTCCGTGCAAATGGCGTCATTCGAGACGCACGCGAGATACACGTCGAATTTCGTTCTACAATCTGTGCGGAATGCATCTCCACGCAATCCATCCGCGTCGTCATTGCAATTATCAAGCTCCGTTTCCGTGCATTTCGTGCAGGCACAACGCTTTTCGCAATACTTTTCCGTCGCAGTGGCTTCGCATCCGGCAATGAATGCGGAAGGCGCGAAAATCACGAACAGGGCACGAAAGATGAGGGATCGGTTGAACATGGTACCTCCAGCGCTCGAGAATACGTGGGCCGTTGCGCATTGCAACTCGATTGATGCTGCGCAACGAGGTCATAGACGTCCTGCCGTGCCGTTGATTCTACTTGGCGAGGCCAAGAGGTTCTCCTTGTGCACAAATGGACTGGTTTGTCAAGGCACCCGCCCATGGGAGCGTATCGACGTTGTTACGCATTTCGTTCCGCAGGCGTGAATCGCACAACACTGCGCCAAACACCTAACAACGTCAGTTACCGGCAGCGCTGCAAGCACGCGTATCGAAGCCATCCGCCCCGGAAAAACCCGTGCCTCGCGCGTTGAATCTCGAAAGTGCGTTCGAGCTGGAACATCCGCTGCGTGGAACAATGGCGTTTTTCCCATCCTGCGACACGGCCTCACGTGCCTGCGCCGCTTCAAGCATTCGCTCTTTCTCCGCAGGTGTCAGGGGTTTGTCGTTGGGATCATGAGCACACGATGCTGCAAAGCCCAGACTGCCAATGAGTAGCAACACAGACGTACGCATGAAGCACCTTATAGCACACGTCGGGCCCTCGCGCCAGAGACAAACATAACCGAACGAGGTTTTCCGTGGTGCATAGATGGTCTCGTTCGATTGGTTGCCGCGGTTTTTCGCCATGCCGGATCTATCAAATGGAGCGGCGTATCCTTGCGCCATTCGGCCTCGTCATCGTTACCCTTCAATTCGCCTTTGCTACACCGTACGAAATAGGAGCATGAGTGCGTCGAGGTCCAATGCGAGAGCGTGCGATTGGGGAAAGACAATATGACCACGGTTCATCCGTTCGCTCCTATTGTCATCCCCCTTGACAGCTCGTTTGCCGCGGGCTAGCGTACGCACGTGCGGTCGAGGTGTTTGTCATGAAGAAGTTCATTCCGGCAATTGGCGAAGCGGACTTTCGTAATTTGCGCAAAGCCCACTACGGCTTCGTTGACAAATCCCAGTTCATCCGAGACGTGCTCGCGGATGCCAGTTTGGTACTTTGCTTTCCTCGCCCGCGACGGTTTGGCAAGACCACCAATTTGTCCATGTTGGGGCACTTTTTGCGCAAAACCGACGAAGACTTGACCGATGTGTTCGCGGGTCTCGAAGTCACACGCGATCCGGAAACGATGAAGCACTTTCAGAAGTATCCGGTGATTTCGGTCAGTTTCAAAGACGTCAAAGGTGAAACGTTCACGGCCGCAATGGCCGCCATTCGCGAGCAGATCGTCGCGGCATACGACGAACACCGACGATGTTTCGACGACAACAAGCTCGGTCCGGCCCATGCGAACCAATTTCGGCGTGTGCTTTC
>JBGAOI010000014.1:0-37825 GCA_044221885.1 Polyangium sp. (in: bacteria) | reverse complement strand
CAGTCCGGAACGGCAGTGGAGGACTTTTTATTGAATAGCCCACGGTTTTAACCGTGGGCGGGGTCACGTGAAGGACGGGGCGAACGGAGTTGTGGGATGGCCTCTTTGACCGTGGGCGGGGTCACGTGAAGGACGGGGCGAACGGAGTTGTGGGCCGGCCTCGTTAACCGTGGGCGGGGTCATGTGAAGGACGGGGCGAATCATGTTCTTGGACAGTCTCTTTAACCCGGGGCGTGTGTACGAGACGAACAGTCGGCGCGATTGGATTAAGTCAGCGCTTATGCGTTGACATCGCCGTCAAAATCTCGTCTCATCGGTTTATGTCTTCTCGTGGACCGAGATTCACTCTGCTCCACATCTCGGATTTGCACTTTTGCGATCCGACGGCGAAGGGACATTACTGGAATACCGAAGCGACGGAACTGTCGGTCGCGGCCCATAATCGTCGTGGGCTTTTGGGCAGTTTGCTCTACGACTTGCGGCTCGAGAAAATCAAGCCCGATTTCATCGTGGTTTCGGGGGATTTGCTGGACCGGAGTCATGCGAGCGGTGTTCCGTTGGCGATTGCGTTTTTGCGAGGTCTAGCGGAAGGCGTGGGATTACCTGTCGAGCGAGTCATCATTGCTCCGGGGAATCACGACGTTTTGCGCGAGGGCGATGAACGATACGTCCGTTACGATGAAATTCGCAATGGCTTGTACGGACAAACGAAACCACCGTTTGATGCGCAAACACCCGCGCACAAGCGCATAGACCTGCATCGATTCGAATCGGACTTCGGGGTGGAATTCGTTGCGTTTAATTCTTGCGAAGAACTCGAAGCTGCGCAGCAGCGCGATCATGGTTCCGTGGGAATTGGGCAGCGGGATCACGTGGAAGCGATGTTACTGCGCACGGAAGCCAAGAATCATTTTCGTATTGCGGTCATGCACCATCACTTGGAAAGCCCGGAAGGCACGCGACGTACGGATTACAGTGTGATGGACGATGCCGCCGGGATGCGGCGATGGCTGGCGCGAAATAAGTTTTCGCTTGCATTGCATGGTCACCAGCATGTGGATTGGCAAGTCACCTTCGACGTGGACGGTTGGCATTTGGCCGTGGCTGCGGCAGCGAGCGCTGGAGTGTCAGAATATGGCCGAAAAGAATGGAGTTTGGCCATTGCATACCAGGTGATCGACGTCGAAAACGAGTATCGAGGAAAACGTATTCGTCGTGAATACAATCCGCAAACGATGGAATGGGCGGATGCAGGGCGGGGCGAAGATGTGCAAGTGTTGCGGTTTGGCATGGCGCAACCACTCGACGAGCCGCAAGTGCCCGAGCCGATGGAGCCGGCCCCTCCGAGTTTGACCCGTATGGGGCGCGTGCAAATCAAAATTCAACACATTGAACGGGCCATTGAATCGCACCGCATGTCGTTTCGAGTGCAAATCGTGAGTCTTGCGGCGGCCGCGGTAGCGGCGGTGATCTTGGCGATTTATTTGCTCGGGCAACTGTCACCGGTGCTTGCAGGTTCGGGGGGCTTGGCCTTGTTGTTTGCCGGTTCGATTACGTTTCCCACGCGGCTTGCTGCGTACCGAGACGTGAAAGACAAACTGCATTTTCTCGCGGATGGATATCGTCGGTGCACATTGCATTGGGACGATAAACTCGTACAAATGCTCGATGAGCGATTTCATCGATTGGTGTGAGAGGCGCGCATGTCGGAAGAGGTCGAGAAAGAAAAGTTCGACGAGCAATTGTCATTGCTCGATGCCCGTGCGCGAAAACAACGTCGTTCGAGTATCATCATGACGGTCGTCATGGCCGGGGTCACTGGCGCGCTCGTTTTGCAATTTGCGCGGGATATCGTGCGCAAGCAGGCGCAAGTTCATTACGCTGAAACATCCCGCGGCGAGCTCGATCAGAAACTGAAATCCGAGCAGGAAAAACTCGATGCTGCAACCCGCGCCAGGGAAAAACTCGAAGCGGAAGTCAAAGAGCTGGAAGAAACGAAACGTAATTATCAAAATCGAATTTTGTCGGACAAAGACGCACACAACATGGGAATTGCCCCACCCAAAAATCCTGGGAAACCCTTGGGATCAGCCTCGGGTTCAGGCGCCGGGCCGATTCCCGAAGATGTTCCTACGCATGAGCGCGCCGCGAGCCAATTGCTCATTGAGGAGTCTGGCAAAGCGCCCGAAGGATTCTATATCAAACCCAGCGTGACCGTGACTCCAGGTGTAGGTTCGTCCGGAAAAGACATTTTCAAGATCCACCTCTCCTTGGAGCTTCCTGAAGCGCAGCGCGGACAGGTCGAAAATGTATCGTATCACTTGAGCCCCAAATTTTATTTGCGTAATGAAATCGGAGGCGGTGATGTGGCTCCGTATGATGCAAAGTTCAACGTATTCGCGTGTGAATCTACAGTTTTGGCGCGCGTCCGGTTACGTGATGGAACGACGTTGGCCGTCGATTTCGATTGGTGTCAGGTGCCCGGGTGGCCTGTGCGTAAGCCCGAGCCGGTGATCGTGAATTCTGAAGATGAAAAGACCATACCCAAGCCAGCTCCAGGTCGGTTGCTGCCTACCGATCAGCCAGGAATTACGACGCCGGGTACGAGGGGGACCGAGGGGATCCGCAATTCGGAAGACACGCCGGGGCGACACTGACCATAAAATGACACGCGCAGTGTCGTGAAATGAATTCCGTCTCGGTCGAGGAAATGCTGCTATGGTGGCTCGAGTGCGGACGTCCGCGCTTGAAATTCCTTCTTCACAAATCCGGCGGTCGAGGCATTCATGCGTGTCTTTCGATATCAAGAGGACAAAATTCCGGTCCTCTGTTTTACCTTGATCTTCTGCTGCGATGTTCTGGTGTACTCGTTCGTGAACAGTCCATGGGCGCTCGTGGCGTACACGTTGATCGGCATCTTCCCCAAGGGCTGTGTTTGCGCGTTCAACCATCATCACCAGCACGTGGCGACGTTCAAATCGACGATTCTCAATCGCTTGCTCGAACAAATGTATGCGTTGCAAACGGGCGTCGCGACGAACGCCTGGGTTTTGCACCATTCGCTTGGTCATCATGTGAATTATCTCGACCAAGAAAAAGACGAATCAGGCTGGAAG
Organism: Polyangium sp. (in: bacteria); assembly: GCA_044221885.1. Lineage (GTDB taxonomy): Bacteria > Myxococcota_A > Polyangia > Polyangiales > Polyangiaceae > Polyangium. Next base: position 34,709 of record JBGAOI010000014.1, on the reverse strand, counting down.
AATGATGACGGCAGTACGATGGGCTGGTTCAAATACACCGTGTGGAACACGCTCCAGGCGTATCCGCGTGCGTACAAAGTCGGCCACAAATACCCCGCGCATCAGCGGGCGTTGGTCCTGTCGACACTCTTCATCATCACCCTCGTTGCGGGTTTGACCTATTGGCGACCGTTGCCCGCGCTCTTCGTGTTCATCATTCCGATGCTGATTTCGCTTTTCGGAACGGTGTACGCGACGCACATCCATCACTCGGGCAAGAGCTGCGATTCGCACTTCGTCGCGTGCAACAACATCATTCACGAGGTTTACAACGTCACGACGGGCAATCTCGGGTATCACACGGCGCATCACTATCGTCCTGGTGTGCACTGGTCGCGATTGCGTGAGCTCCACGAGGACATCAAGGACAAGATTCCCGCCGATTGTTACGTACCCGCCGAACTTCCGTACACCCTCGGGGATCACGTCAAAGCCTTCAGCGCAAGCATGCGCAGGCTCGTGATGCCGTCGCGCTCCGCTAGCTGATCGTCGGTTTGCTTTTCCAAACAGCCGTACGTCTTCCGAAACTTTCCTTCGACCTCAAACGAATCCGCGGTGGATTGCCGAAAAGAGCGATCGACGTCGGGCTTCTCGAGGGTTCTGTTCGACCGCTTTACGTTCGCGCGTCGAGCGTCTACCATCGCCGACGAGACTTCCAACGATGTCGCTTTTGCGTTCATTTGACGCTGATTTGCGGGACCTGGCTCGTGGTGAACCTGCCCTTACGGATGCCACGGGGAGTTTGACCGGGGCTCGACTCAAGCAGATTCTTGGCGTGGGCGGCATGTCCACCGTGTTTCTGGCCGAAGTCGAACAAGCGCGATTTTCTTCGGCGTTGTCGACGCTTTGTCCGGGCCGCATCGCGGTGAAGATCATGAAGCCGGCGATGGTCACGGACTTGGCGCAAGAGGGCATCTTGGCTGGGCATCTTGCGCAACGCGAGGCGACGGCGCTTGGGAGGATCATGGCGCGGGTGCCTCCGACCGAGTTTGTCTTGGGCTTTTACGGGGCGGGTGAAGCCGCGGTGGACGTGCGAGGGCGTCAAGTGCACTTGCCGTGGTTGGCGCTCGAATATGTCGATGGGGGGCCGGATGGTTCTTCGTTGGCCGATCGGGTGAATCGCGCTCCTGACGGAACGGATCCGATTCGGGCGTTGCGTTTATGTCGGGGCATTGTGGAGGGGGTTTCGGCGCTACATGAAGAGGCGATCATTCATCGCGATCTCAAACCAGACAATGTGCTCGTCGTGGGGCCTGTCGGGGATGAAACGCCGAAGATTGCCGATTGTGGAATTTCTCGCGTCGATGGCGCCACCTATACGATTGCCGCGTTGACGCGTGAATATGCGGGCACGGAGCAATGGTTGTCGCGTCCTGGAGAGAAAAACCCGCTCGTGGGGCCATGGACGGATGTGCACGCATTGGCGGCCGTCATTTGGTATGTCTTGGGTGGGGAACATTGGTGTCGAGGTCCTTGGGACAATGCGTTTTTGGTGATGGGTGAACGTCGGTCCCTGATGACAGCGGCACGTTTGCATTCGGGATTTGCGGCGGACCGTGTTTTGCTGGAAGAAATCGATAAAGCATTGGCGCAAGGCGGTTCCCCCGCACTGCCCGAAGGATTGCGGGATGATCCGGCGGCCATGGCGCTGGCTCCGCGGGATGCACCGTCGAGGTTTGGCTCGGTACAGGCATTCGCGGCGCGACTTTTTCCGCTGCTCGAACGGGTGGCGATGCGCTGGAAAACGAAGGCCGCTCGCGAAGATCGCGCGGCATTTTGTTCCACGAGGCTCGTGGGCGAACCATTGCTGACGCTCGAACCGTTGGCACATATCGTCGATGTGCCGCCGATTGAAATAAAAGGAACGATGCTTCCGCCGCTTCGTCCGGGCAATGTCGCGTTTGGGTCGGATGGGCGAGGTTTGGCGAGGTTGGGTAAGTATTTGTTTTACGTGTCCGATGATCGCGCCGTGCAGGTGCCCAGCAACGCCGATGAGGCCGAAGTGATTGCGGCGACGACGCATCTGGTGCGCGGTCCAATGTCTGGGTATGCGCTCGTGGGGCCCGGGCATGTTCGTCTTGTACGACCAGCGCAATTGTTGAGCATTGCCGTTCCCAAAGGGAAAAACCCGATTGAGGCGGCGATCGGCGATGGGCATATGTTTGGCATCGTGACGGCGGCGACGCCGGGTGATGAAGACAGTTTGCCCGAATTATGGACTTTGTCGGGAGAAACTTGGGGAAATGCGATTCCCTTGCCTTTGGGCGGGCGCGTTTTGGCTATGTCATCCGGGCCTTACGGAGTGTTGGTTGTCGGGGCAAACATCAAGGGAACGCGCGCGCGGGCGCTGTTCATGAATCACGACGGACAAACCTCGGTGTATGCGGCAGGCGTCACGGACAAGACTCCGCTGTATGTGGCCTTGGCGGGTGTCGATCGAACTTCTTTTGCGGCCGGGGAGGGGTTTGTCTTGCGCCTCGATCGAGGGATTGTGGCGATGGAAAATGTGGAAGCGAAAGACAAACCCGTGGCGATGGGCTTTGATCCTGTAGGCTTGCCGTGGCTCGTGACGGGAACGCGGGTGTTGCGAAGGCACACGGACGATCTGAATCCGGTTTGGCGGAGTTATTACGAGCAAGAATCGAACGCGCCACCATTCGTGGGTTTGGCCTTCGTGCACGATGGTGTGCGGGTCGTGAATGCGCGCGGGGGAGGCGTACGTATTACGCCGCGCGATGTGGGCGGTTGGCGAAGTACGTCGTTGGTGTTGGAATCGGTGTGATGGGAAATGGTGGGCGGGAAGGGCTCGATTGCGTGGCTCAATCGTCGTCGAGCGAATTGGCCTTGCCTGATTTTCCTGGTTTCGGTGTAAAGCCAGGTCGGAAAAACACCGATTGCAGTTTCGACGAGAGTTGATCGAAAGCGCGAGCGGCCATGACGTCGTAAACGCGCCCTTCGGATGGACCGCCGTCGTTGGCACCCAAAAGGTTGCCGTAGGTCTGGTAATTGACCGTAAACGTTTCTGGCGGCATGACTTCGAGGTCGAAATCGAAGACGTCGGTTTCACCTGGAATGACCATAGCGACGTGGAATTGTACCACGATGCCCACGAATTTGCGGTCACCTTTCGATTCGGTGTAAATGTCGCCGGCCCAGCCGACACGATACCGAATATCAATGGTTGGTGCGGTCAAACCCGTCATGTCGATCTTGGGTTTGGGCGGAGGGGGCGCATTCTTGGCGCCGGGTTTTTTGGTTGCTTTGGCGGCGGAGCCCAAAAGGAGTGGTTCTTCCGCGTCTTTTTCGGCAACACGCGCGCCATTCGCCAGCGTCATGATGTCGGCCGGGAAAATGGCAGAAAAACCATCACCGAGACGACCGACAATGACGGATTCGCGCGAAATGCAATCCTTGTCGCTGAAGTGCGGAGCGACAGGAATGATTTTGCCATCGCCGTCGGGGTCACCGGAGCGCAATTTCAACAAGGTATCGACGGCTTCGAGCGACGCGGACGAAGGGCTATGAAATCGAACTTCGACCTGGTTGGCGTCATTTTTTTCCAAGTGGTCGATGAGTTTGTCCATGAAGGGGAGCAAACGGGCATCGCTGGTGGATGCTTGGTCGTGGAATTCTTTTCGGGTTTTCTCGAAAAGAACGTGAATTTCTTTTTTCGCGTCAGCTTCGATGATGCTCTTGGGGTAGTTCTTGAGCACTTCGCGGAGGGCCGTGACGGTGCCTTTGGCTTTGGCCTCTTTGAGGGCGGCTTTTGGCAATAACGTCGAACGAATTTCGTCGGCGTGGCGAACGCCGGTGAACAAGTAATGCTCGTAGCCCGATGTCGAATCAAGGGCTTTGGCTTTCGAATACATGGTTTCGTCGGAAGCCATGTTCCAGAGGAGCCATACGGGAGCACCCAAAACGGGGGCGAGAACGAGCATGCCGAGCCAAGCCCATTTGGTTTGCAAGAAAATGGGCAATGCCGAGGCGACGGGGGGTGAGATTTCATGAGGTGCGCGCGACGTGAGCGAGTTCCACGCGTCGTTCATGCGAATCTCGAAAAACGGGTCCAATCGCTGAAGGGCGTCGGCATCGCGGTTTTGCGCGGCCATGCGCACTTCTTCTTGCGATTGTTTGAGCATACCCATGGCTTGTTCGGCCAGGTGTTTTCCTTGAATGGTGATGCTCTGGTTATGGTTACCCTCGAAATAGAACGTGAGGGTCGTGCCGGTATATGCGCCATTCGTGTGTTGATGAATGCCCTGGAAATTGACCATGGACGACATCGGAATGACTTTGAGGTTGCGCTCGGTGGCGACGATGAAATCGAGCGGCAAAAGGTATCGTCCCGGAGGAAATGGCAATGATTTGCGGAGCATCACGCCGCGGACGATCATGAGAATGGGCGAGATGAAGAGTATCGCCCCCAAACTCAGGGAAAAAAGCATCTCCACGCCATTGCGTCGTTCACCAAAACCCCCGGCGAGTGAACCGATGAGGAGCAAGAAGCCATTGAGGGCTAAAAAGCCCCAGCCGAATGCTGCGCACCCGAATCCCGGTGTGTCGGAAAGAATCGGCTGTGGCCACCCTTGCTTCTTGAAAGAGGCGACGAGACGTTCGCGAATGTGTTGTGGCAATGCATTGAAATCCACGGTCCGAATGCTGGACATGAAGTGCCCTCCCGAAGATTGCACGAGCGCGCGACGCTAGCGCGACCATGCGGGTTATGTCTACGAATTTCGACGCGCGAAATGCGAGCGAAAGCTGCTCGTGATGCGGCGAGCGCCGTCAACGGTCCACGAATTTGGAGGTGTGAAATGCGAGCGAATCACGCGCGAGACGTGCAACTTGCCGTCGTTACCGGCCGCGTTTTCGCTCGCATGCTTTGTAGGCCGAGATTGATGAGCTTTCGTCTTCGTCCATATAGGTTTGTCGCTGCTCGGGGCTCAAGCAATCTGTTGTGGCTTGTTGCAAGGCTTCGATCAGGAGCGGGCGATCGACGAGCCATGAGCGAGCGCTACCGTCGAAAGAAATGGTGGCAATGCGTCGGCCGTGAGGACTGTACGTGGCATTGTGCACGATATTCGTGTGATCGTGAAGAACCATGGGTAGCGCCTTTTCGTCGACGTTCCATACGCGCACTTTTTGGTCGGCGCACGTTGTGACGATATGCGCTCCGTCAGGGTTCCATTTGGCGGAAAGAACGCCTTCGACGCGCGGCAATGTTTCGCCAACGGGAGGTGCGAGGTACAAATTCCAAAGGCGGACGGTGCGGTCCAGCGACGTACTGAGCAGTTGCTTCTTCGTTGGGCGGAATGCAACATCGTGCACGTCACGTTCGTGGCCGCGTAAAACGATGGGTTTGTCTTTCCCCTGTACATCCCACACGCGGACGGTTTTATCCGCCGAACCACTGGCGATTTGAGTTCCGTCAGAACTGACGGCTACTGCATGTACAATGCCTTCGTGCCCGGTGAGAATGGTGGGTTCGCCCGTTCCGTCGATTTTCCAAATGCGGAGGCTTGCGTCGACTGAGGCGCTGACGATGCGTTGGCCATCGGGGGTAAAGGCCAGAGACGTCACAGGTTTGGTGTGTCCCGTCAAACGCACGATGGAGCTTGGGTTTTGGATATCGAGCAGGGTGATTTCGTTGTTCGACGCCCCGAGAGCCAATTTGTCGCCATTGGGGCTCCAGGCGACCGCAAGATATTCACAATTGCAATTTTCGGTGAGTGTCCGAATTTCGATGCCATCTTCCGTCCAGAGGTGCACGCTGCCGTTGGAATGGGCGGTCACGACTTGAGTGCCTTGGGGGCTCCAAGCGACGGCATTGGGAATGCCGAGTCCCGCCGCGAACGTAATGGGGCTGGTGGTGCCATTGGCATTCCAAATTCGTGCGGTGGCATCGTGGCTGAAGCTGAGCAGACGTGTTCCATCGGCATTCCAGGTGACGCCATTCACCGGGCCTTCATGGCCATAAAATGGTTTTCCCGTTGTACCTTCAAAGGGCGTGAACACGCGTATGGTGTTGTCGATTGAGGCGGTCGCGAGTCGTTTTCCGTTGGGGCTCCAAGAAATCGCCAAAACGATGCCTTCGTGGCCCATGAGAAATACGGGGGGTTCGGCGTTGTCGATGCTGAATACGCCAGCGGTGGTATCCGCCGAGCCTGTGGCAATGTGTTTTCCGTCGGGATTCCAGGCGATCGAGGCAATCGCTTCGCGGTGGCCGGAAAGAACGGTGACACGTTCGGGATTGTTCACGTCCCAAACGCGGACGGTTTTATCAGACGAACCCGTGGCGATTTGTTGTCCGTCGGGGCTAAAGGCCGCAGTGTTGATGGGTTCGGTGTGACCTTTCAAGACCACGGGGTCTTGGCGGTTTTGTGCATCCCAAATCCGCGCGGTGTGGTCCTCCGATGCGGTCAGAATTCGTGTTCCATCGGGGCTCCACGAAACGCTCACGATGTTGTTTTCGTGGCCTTCGAGTACGATGGGTTTTTCGGATTCGTTGAGGGAAAAAACGCGGGCAGTTTTGTCATTGGATGCCGTGACGAACAACTTGCCGTTGGGGCTCCATTTGGCCAAAAGAACATCGTCGGTATGTCCGTCGAAAACGATGGGTTTGTCCGGTTTTTCCAGATCCCAGACGCGCACGGAATCGTCACGTGAGGCGGACAGAATTCGCTGCCCATCCGGGCTCCAGGCGACCGAGGTTACGGTGTCGGTATGGCCTTCCAAAACGATGGTTCGACCGGAGCCATCGATGTTCCAGATGCGAATGGTTTTGTCTTTGCTTGCGGTCGCAATTCGTTTTCCGTCGGGGCTATACACGCCGCTCCAAACTTCGTCATGGTGAGCGCGTTGCGTGAAAAGCGGCATGTTCATCGACAATGCTTCAATGGCTGCATCGTCCCAACCGCGCGCTTTTTGCTTTTTGTCGATTTCCAGCAGCATGAGGGCGGCGACGGACGGTTGATGGCGCATGATGCGTTCACGCGCGTTGGCCATGAGCGAAGCGCGTTGGGCTTTGTGGCGCTGATGGATGGCCCAGGCAAATCCAATACCGAGCGTTATCAGTCCGAGCAATGACAGGGCCAATAGTCGATGGGAGGCCTGTTTGGCCGCTCGTTCGCGGGCAAACCGCTTGGATTCTTCTTCGCGTCGTTTCTGTTCAGCTTCGTCTGCAATGCGGGCTTTTTTTCGTTCGAAGACTGTCCGGGCGAGCCAATCGTGGCCCAATTCGAAGTATCGGCTTCCTTGGTGTTCGGCGGCGTGAAGAATGGCTGACTTTTCGAGTTTCCCAAGGATTTCGTCGGCCATGTCCGTGGGCAATACGAGACGGGCTTCCTTTTCGGTGAGCAACGTACGAAAGCCTTCGGCATCGATGAATTGCTCTTCCAGCAATTTGCGCGACGTATCCTTGAAATTGCCCAACGATTCGATGGTGGCATCGAGATATCGATCCATGATAGCGGCGGCGCCGACGCTGCAATCATTGACGTGGTGGCCGTGTTTGGCTCGTTCTTCGAATAAGGCACGACAAACGATTTGTGCGTACGCCGATTGCACTTCGGCTTCATCGGCGGCGCGTTGCCCCGGCACGCGCACGTCCATGATCAAGGTTCGGAGTTGGTTTTCGTCCCAGGTTTGCGGGGGTTTTCCGTCCGCTGCGGCGCGACAAACGGCTTTGGTCATTTCGGCGACGGACAAGGGTCCAACGCGAAACCCATACGCGAGCAATTGTTTGCGGTTGGAAAGCCGGTCCCGGAAACGGCCCAGATAATCTTCGCGAAGCGAGAGAACGATTTGCAGGTGTTGAATGGGTGCTCGAGACAAACGATCGAGCGCATCGACGAAAGCTTCGACAGCACTTTCATCGCGGCCCGAAAAAAACAATTGTTCGAGTTGGTCGAGGTAAATGAGGAGGGGTCGGTCACAACGTCGTGCGGCGCGGGCGACGGCTTCGTCGAGTTGGTGGAGGAGAGGTTTTTCTCCAGGAATTTGGCCGATTCCGAGCTGAACAAAGAGAGCTTGGATCAGCCATTCGAGCGGGGGATTCGTTGCGGGCCAACCGTCGATGACAACAAAGCGAAAATCATGTTTGTCGTCCAAAACCGGCATGACGCCGGCTTGCATCAAAGAGGATTTCCCGGCACCCGAGGGGCCGTACAAGGTGGTGACCGTACATGCGAGCACTTGGTGGACGAGTTTTTTCGTGAGCGCTTCGCGGCCATAAAATCGCCGACGATCGCTCGCGCGGTACGGTTGCGGGCCGGGAAACGGGTTTTCAGGGATTGTGTCTACGTCGCCCATTTTACACCTAGGAATGCATCATTGCATCGAGTGCTTCGACGGACACTTCGACGGCGTTGACGCCTTCGCCTTTTCCAGGCAAACCCGCTCCTGTTTCCCAAAAGATTCGCTCAGCGTTCTTCGCGTCGATAATGGCCAGGCTCTCCTGGGGAATTCCGCGGGGAAACGTGCGTTGCAAAAGCATTCGATGGTGCCACGCGTGGAGCGAGATACCCAAAAACAAGGCCGGCCGATGTTTGAGCGTGCTCGTAACGGCATTGGCCAAGTCGCGCGAGAGAATGGATTCAAAGTCGGTCAAGCCATTCAAATAGTCGTCTTCGGTCAGAAGGGGCGGCGCAAAAATATTGTCCGGTGTGTACCCTCGAAAAAGGCGCAAAAGAACGATATCCTCGTCAGGATCGAATGAGGCGAGGGATTCCGTCGACTCTTCCCATTCGTTACCAGGTTGCCGCACGTAGGTGACAACGGCTTTTTCACCTGGCTGAATGACATAAAGGGTCCGATTCGGATGTTTTTCCGCGGCTGCGACTTCGAGCCACGGATTGCGCAAGAGGGTGATGTGAACGCCGGGGCCGAGTTGCGAAGCGACAGCCGGAATGATGGGAGGCGCGGTCATTCCGCCGGATTTGAGTGATTTTTGAAATTCATTGGCGAGTTTTTCACGACCACGCAAAAATGAGTAGATTTGCGTAATTTTGCTGAAGGGTGTCTCCATCGTGACCTGAATGGAATCTTTGGTCAGGTCTTTGACGAGTTTGTCTCGAAGAACCATAAACGCATTGTGTTCGGCACGCCCAAGGTCGCCCAAAATCAACGAAAATGGTTTGGCCAAGAGTTGGGCAAGGGCCGGAGGGATGGTCGTTGAAGGAGTGATTGGGGGAGCTGCTGGCGCATCCGTCTGCTGCGTGATGGCTATGGGCGCCAATTTGCGCGCTTTGAAATCAAAGATTTCGCCATCGAGTCCGCGCAAATAGAGCACCGGCGAAAAAACTTGGGCGGTATTATCGTACGTGACAAACAAGCTGCGTCGGGCTTCGTTGAGCGCTCGTGAAATGTCACCCATGGCGCGATAAGGTTCCGTGAGGGCTCGATACAATTGTTCAGAGCATGTGCGAGCGACGTCGGCACGTACGGGCCATAAATGCGCAACGACCGCATCTGCGCCCGCTTGGACCAGAATTTCGGCAGCGGATGCAAAGGCGGATGGTGTGGCACCTTCGCAAGCTTCGAGAATGATGGCCCGTAAATCGCCTTGAAAGTTCGAGCGAATTTCTTGCGCAATCAATTCGACGGGAATCCATTTTTCTTCACCGTCTTCATCGCCAACACGCAATTCCGGGATATTGTTGCGCACGGTTCCGTGGCCGAGAAAATGCAAAATATGGGGCGGAGGCTTTCGTCGCAAACGTTCGAAAAGATACTTGGCACGCGCAGCTTCGCCAACGATGGGTTCGAGCCATTCCACTTCGCCGGCGGTAATTCGTTCCGCAAGGGCAGCTTGGAGGTTTGGCAAGGACGCTGTGTCCGTTGGAGCAATGGCGAGGATACGCAAAGGTCCGCGAATTTCGCGAGGTTGCCAAGGTTCGTCGGAAGCGACCGGACGGACAGGAAAAACATCCGGTGATGTGGCCCAAAAGCCAAACGATTGGTTGGGGAAAGCAACGGCTTCCCAGGGGATCGCTTGTAAATCCCTGTCGGCGACATTCAATCGCACGAGCAGCGGGCCTTTGGCAATTTCGGCTAGGCGCGAGCGCATTTCGGCGATTTTGCCGTCGAGAATGGCTCCACCCAAGGCGCGAGCGGTTTCGCGCACGTCGTCGGGCAGGGGGCGGCCTTGTTTGACGGCGCGTTCAACGGCGTCGCCAAATCGGACGACCGCGGCGAGGTCGAAGCCGCCGCCGAGGGGTCGCGCTTCGGTTTCACGATTGTCCGGGCCGCGGGCTTTGATGCGTAGATCGGGGCCGTCTTTGGAGATTTGGAGTTCGAACCACGTGGCCATGGCGTTTCCTGAAACGAGGCTCGTGGGAGTTCAGCACGGATCGAGCGAGATTGCAAAAAACCGCGCAAGAAAAGCAGCGTTCAGCCGGTCAACAATTCGGTGACGGGTGTGTTGACGTAGCCGGCTTCGTAGCCGAATTCGGTGAGGGGCAAACCAGCGCCGAGGAGCGCGGTGAAAGGTCCCATGCTCGTGTTTCCGTCGACAATTCGAGCATGCACGTTGCCTTTTAATCGGCCGCCGCCTTTTCCGCAGACCAGCATGGGCATGTCTCGTTGTTCGTGCGTCCAGCCTTCGGCATGTTCGGTCGACGAAAAAATGGAGCAATGGTCGAGCAAGTTGCCTGCGCCTTCCGGGGTATTTTTGAGTGTGTCCAGGAAATACGCGAATTGTTTCATCGTGAAACGAACGGCGTCTTGTTGTTTCGTTTGCGGCGCAGGTTCGGTATGGTTCATGTAATGCTGACCATCGGTTGCGCCGACCATCCAGTACACGGCGCCCGAACCGCACGTAGAATAGAGGATTGAGAACGACCGTGTGAGGCCACAAGCCAGCGCGAGCGTCATGAGGTCGCTCATGGCTTTGTTTTTCTCGGCAATTTGTTCATTCGAGGCAATGTCGGGGAAATCGCCAGGATTGCCAGGTTTGGTGCATTCGGCCGATGGAATCTGGAGCCGAGATTGAATTTCCGAGATGCTCGTCAAGTGTTGTTCGAGGCGCTGTTTGTCTTTGCTGCCGAGTTTGCCCTGGAGGGTTTTGATTTGACCACCCACGGCATCGAGCACGCTGGAACGGGCTTTGGCAATGAGCGGCCCGGTCGTGCCCGTATTAAAAAGCCGCTCGAAAAAGGCTTGCGGGGATTCTTCCGAGGGGTTGATGTTGGTTTCTCCGCCAACGCTGCCATTGTGCGAAAGGTGTTGGAATTGGGTTCCTTCGTCGGTCCCTCGAAAACGCGTGACAGCAGCTTCGAGGGATTTGTAGGGCATTGGGGTGAGCGATTGAAAGTATTGTGCAGCGACTTGGTCGATGCTGGGGTACTTCATCGTGGAAACGATGGTATCGCGTACGTTGTCGATTTTGAGGTGCGGACCGCCCGAACACACGGCGCTCATGCCGGAATGATGCGGATGGTACGGGGTTTTGACCGACAATCCGCTGATGATGCTGACGTAGTCTTTGTAGGGCAAAAGCGCGGACAAGGCATTGTCTGCTGGGACGTTCCAATCGGGGCCGATGGTTTGAGGTGTCCAGGTGGGCAAATGGACGCCATTGCCAAAAAACCACAAGCCAAAGCGGGTGGGAATTTCGGCACCTTCAGCGAGTTTTTCGCCGTTGTTGTCGAGCATGAAATCGAAGAGAGGCAATCCGACGGCGACGGCGGCGCCTCCGAGTATGCCGCGCAAGAACAAACGACGCGAGGGTTGAATGCGTTGTTTCTGCTTCACGGTTGGACCTCTTTTGTGGATGGAGGGCTGGCCAATCGGTATCCGTCGTTGGTGACGAGGGCCAATACGAGTTTTTTGAAGGCGTAATCGCCGCTCACGAAATCGTTGACGAGGGTTTCGACGGCTGCGTCGTCGGATCTTCCGGCGAGGTGTGCGCCGGCATGTTCGTAAAATCTTCGGGCAATGCAAGCGCCCACATCGGGCAAGGAACCTACGAGGTCGGCCATGTCTGCAGCACCGGAGAGATCTTTGCCTTCGACGGAGGATTTCGTATCAATGGTCAAACCATTTTCGTCGGTCGTGCGAAACGCTCCAATGGCGTCATACGATTCAAACGCGAATCCAATGGGATCCATGCGGTCGTGGCATCCCGCACATTGAGGATTGGTGCGGTGTTCGTCGAGGCGTTGGCGTAATGTCGTGGGAGTATTGGGATCAGGCTCGGGCAATGTCGTATTGATGCCCGGCGGAGGCGGCGGTATGTCCTGGCAAAACAAATTGACGCGAATGAAGCGACCTCGATGGGTGGGCGAGGTTTGGCTTTTATGCGCATTGAGGGCCAAGAATCCGGGGGTGGTCAAGATGCCGTTGCGTGTTCCATCGTCGGGCAACGTGACGGGGACCCATTCGAGGCCAGTAATGCCATCGATGCCGTACACGCGGGCCAAGTCTTCGTTGATGTACGTATCGCGGGTCGTGAAGAGCGAGCGGAAGTCGCCTTGATGCTCGAATACGTTTTGCTCGAACATGCGTTCCATTTGCGTGCGCATGGAAGGTCCGAGGGTGGCGGTGATTTGAGGGAATTTGTCGGGAAGTTTGTCCAAACCATCGAGTTTGGCGAGGTTCATGAAGTCGCGGAAAAATCTGACGAGGGTTGCGCGGGCACGAGGATCTTCCAAAAGGCGTTCGGCATGTTGGCGAATGTTTTCGGGGTTGGTCAATTCGCCATTGGCTGCGGCTGTGCGTAATGGTTCGTCGGGGGGCGCGTCGAGTAACAAAAAGGACAATCGGCTGGCCATTTCCCAGCTAGAATACCGATATTGATCGGTAGCCATTTCGCCAATGTCGACTCGAAACAAGAAATGGGGCGATTGCAGGACGGCGGCGAGCATGAATTGGATACCTTGCGCCGGGTCGCTCAATTGACTGGCAATGTCTTTGGCGAGCGAATGAAGGGCATCGATTTCGGTATCGCTGACAGGTCGACGCCAAGCTCGAGCCGCAAACGTGGAAATGAATTGGCGAATGCAGGGGTCATCGACTGCGCCTACGGGACAACCGACGAGGGCATCGCGTCGCGCAGGGCTGCCAAAGATTTGATCGAGGACTTCGTAGGTAGCGGTTTCGTATTTTTCCGCGTCGACGGGGGAGATGGTTCCGCGTGCTGCGGCAATGGAGGAGAAATTGTAAAGGACGTCGTCGACGGGTAAGTCGGCAGGGGCGTTGAGTGGTTCGCCGAAGAGGTCGAGCCAGGCATTACGCAATTGTGGGCGGGTGAGGCGGTGCAAGGTGGCTTCGGCGGGTACAAAGAGAGAACCCGTGGAGCTGTAGGTGTTGCCTTGTTCGCGATCACCGATGACACCAACGCAGCTAGCGAGGGTGAAAAGCGAGAGGAAAATCGGCGCAATCGAGTGGCGCATGAAACGACGATACATGGACGGTTTGGAATCTCAAGAGGGAACATCGTGAGATTTCTCTAAGATGGCCGCCATGATACATTGCTGGGTATGACGGTTTTTCCTTCGGTACGCTGGATGTGGATGACGGGCTTGTTGGTGGGGATGGGGGCTTGTTCGGAAAGCTCGCCAGCGACCGGAGGCACAGGTGGAGGCGGCAGTGGAGGTTCGTCCGGGTCAGGGCCGTATGTGCATGGGTGTTTGACGGGGGAGAGCTTGTGTGACGGTAAATGTGTACGCATAGAGGATAACGTTGCGCATTGCGGCATGTGCAATCGAGCGTGTGGGGCGGGTCCCGAGGGGCCTGGAATTTGTACGGAAGGGCGGTGTTTGTATACGTGCAATGGGGTTTTGGCCGAGGATGTGACGGGTTGTAAGAATTTTTTTGGAGCATACGAGTCATTTCCAGCGGAATGCGCAGGATGCAGTACGAGCAATACATCAACGGGGGATTGTTCGTGTCCGAGTCCTTCGTCGGCGCTCGAATTAGCCGTACAAAGCGATTGTCCGGGTGTACCCATGCGGTCGGCGACAAAATTGCGGTTGTGCGTAACGCCTAGCGTTTCGGCGTCGAGCGATTTTGGCGGGGCGTATCAAGTGGACGATGCAGCGGGCTGGTGCGGCGCTGTGAATCAGTGTCGAGTGGGCAATCCGCTCGCTGGTGGGGCGTGCATGTGTCCAGCAGGGTTCGATCCGATCGCGGTACGGTCGATCATTCGGTTACCGTGCGACAATGGCGAAGCCGGGACTCAGGTTGTGTTTTGTGGAAATAAGAATGCAGCACCGCAAACGTTTGCGGGAGCGTTTCAAGTGGATGACTTCGAGCCAACGTGTCGGGTGGCCAATCCATGGACCGGGGGATGTTCGTGCCCAGCCAACTCGAAGGAACAGGTGTTCCGGGTGATGGTGGACGGTGCACCAGGGCTGTATGGGTCGACGTTACGGCTTTGCGTGCTGTAGAGGTGTGGGCGTCAAGGTGGTGGCGATATGTTGACGAAGTGCGTGGTTTGCGTTGCCTAAATCGCACCGTGGTTGCAAATTTTGTGAATTAGCTACCAAATTATCGTACCGAGGTTGCATGTTTTAGGACGGCGGGTCCCCTCCCGGTGCGCGACGGAGGAGCGCGCCTTGGGAGGGGCGGGACGCGCCTCGGGCGCGGACCGGGGGTGGGCACCTTACCGAGTTGAGGCGCTCATTGTTTGGGGTCAAAGATTAAATGCTTTGAGCTCCAAGGATTTTCTTGGAGCTGGCGATTTACGAGAGGAGCTGTTCGAGCAGTTCGAAGCTTTCTGCTTCTTCGGGATCGATGGTGCCGTCTGCTTTGATCATGCGTCGAGCTGCATCGAGCACGAGCTGACGATGGGCTTTGGGAATGGACGCCGGATCGACCTCTTCGGCTTTGGGCGGCACTTCGAGCCACTTTTCGACGAGTTTGACTTCATCCGGTTCGAGGTGGAGTTCCTTGATCATCTTGCGAACAAGCGAACGCTCTTTCGACTTGATTTCAAGGTCCGCCCACGCAAACGAGCAGACGAACCGCATCACGCGCAGACGATCCTCGCGGCTCAGATTCTTCAACATGCGAGCACTGTATCAGATCCGAGACGTTGCGACAGACTACGCTTCACGCTTGCGCCGGACGTTCATCGGGACGGCGGAACGCGCTTGCAGCGAGAACGCAAAGCGCTGGGGTAATCACGATGTGATAACGGTCCTCGCCAAAGAATACGGCGTGCGTGAAGGCTACGGATGCCACCGCAAAAACGAGGTATCCAAGGACGCCCCGTCGTGAGGGCGCTCCAGGAAGAGGCAACGCGCTCAAGGTGACGAGCACGAGGGCAAGGGGCCAAAACGGATGTTGGTCAGAGTGCACGCCATAGGTTGCGAGGCCCGCAATCAGGAGAAAAGCGGCAACCTGGGTAAGAAATGCTGCGAGCCCCCGACGGCGTGAAGGTCGAGCGACAACGCCAAGAGCGGCCAAGGAGAGAAAAACGCAATGGGTCGTTGAAAGGACCGCTCGACCGCGGAACTTGGTTTCCTCGGGCCACGCTGCCGGGTTCGCTTGGCTCAAGTAACCAATTGGGAAGGATTCGTGGTCGAATGTGTGTGAAAGCTTCCTTGGCATCAACGAAAGCCACCGCCAAGGGTCATTGCGAATCCACTGGATGCCTTCGTTCATCCAACATCGGTCCTGTTGGACCTGACCTGTTACAACGGGGCATCCATCGGAAGCGCGCAACGTTTCGAAGCGTCCAGTCGCTCGAGGGGAGGCTCCAATGGCGAGGTTCCACCCAGCATTTGTCGAGACGAAAGCGCAACCATCCATGACGCGGCAATTGCGAAGGGACCATGGAAGCACAACGCAGAGGGCTGCCGAGATTGCGACTGCAATAACAGTGGCTGCACGACGTAAACGTGTCCGAACTGCAGCATGGTCAGTAAGTACAAGTAATCCGAGGGCAGGCGCACAAAGAAGGCTTTGAGGACGAACCAAGGTTGTGAAACCCAGAGTGATACCAGCGAGAAGCGCACCACGGAAGGGCTTGTCGCGTGCATCGCGGGCGAGCAGCCAAGCACTGAGCACAAGGCCAAGGGCTGCAAGTGGCTCGGTCATGAGGAGAGCGGCGTAAATAATTAGACCGGGGTTGAGTGCGACGAACAGACCAGCAAGGCGGGCTCGGGTATTGGAGACGGCATATCGAGCAAGGCGATGTACAGAAACAGCGAGGAGGGCACCAGTGAGTGCGTTGACAATCGGAGCAACGCTCGAACCCGAGCCGAAGAGGCGATAAAAAATGGCGAGGAATCCGCTGTATCCAACGGGATAGTGGCACCATGGGTGCCAAACGGTATTACCTCCAATAATAATGTCGTCGGAGTAGCCCAATCCTTCAGCAATTCGACGGGCACCAAAGTCGTAATAATGGCCGTCCCAAACAGGCTCTCGCGCCCACGCAATAGCGACATAAAGGCGCGGCAAAAGCGCAATCGCAAATAAGATCGCGGAAAAAAGGCGATCCCGTGAATCTCGGCGAAAACTATCCACCGCTCCTCGAACGGTAGTCGCTAAGGTCGCGTAAGCGACGTGTATAGGTCTTGGCAACTTGAATGGGGTCGAGCTTCAAGATTTTCGCAACTTGCTGGACGAACCCTTGGACATAAACCAGCGCAGGCAGATCCCCAAAGACTTCATTTTCAATGGCCACAAGATGCGCCGTGCTGATTTTCGTGCGTTGTGAAATTTCACTAATTTCAATGCCTTGAGACTCACGCACTTTGCGCAAGATGGCTCCGGTGAATTCTGTTTCGGCGTTGATTTCCCGGGCGAGTTCGGCTTGGAGCATCGCCAGTTCCGCGGCCTGAGCAGCATCACGGTTGCGCGTTGGCGGCACTGCGGTTGGGATATCATCGGGGAAAGTCGAGAGGTCGTATGATCGGCGACGCACCGGGTCGAGCAAGGTGTCATGAGCTTCCTCAATGCGAGTTTGGACTTGCTTGAGCACTTCAGGCGAGACGACGGAGCACAGGGGTAGACTTCCTTCTCGGAAGATTTCACGTTGACGCTTGACCGCGCGGCGTATTTCATCATCCGCGGATGTTCGGGCAATGCCGAGGACGTCGTACAAGTTGTTAGGAGTCGCTGTACGGGCTTGCGATGGAGAAGAGTTACGGATGGGAACTTCGGATCGACGGGTCCCTTGGGCTGCGAGAAGTGCAAGGATTCGCCGTGCAACTCGCTCCAGGTTTCGGGCGCTCTTGGAGGTGGGGCTGTCGATGAGCAGGGGTTGGCGACGGCGCACGGTAACCCAGACTGCGTCGTCGTGTTCGATGTGCCCGAGGTAGTCGAGCGAAATGCCAAGAAAACGCTCCGCAATGATGGACATGGAGGGACCGAGGTCAAGGTCGGAGCGGAGTCGAGTTTGCCCGATCACGAGGTGAGCCGCGACGCGGAGCATTTCTTGTGCCGCAACCTTGGCAACACCATCGTCGTACCGCTTGATTTCCGCCACAATCATGGGTGGCGTGGCGAGGGGTGGCAGCGCTTCAATGACGCGTTCTACGAGGCGCAGCTTGAAGCGCTCCTTCGTGAGGGCACGACGCAAAACACGAAGGTACAGCGCCCGGCAGAAACGGTAGGTAGTTTCGATCGCCAGGGGTTCGGGGGCGGTGACACAGATGCCGACGTCCGCTTGTAGAAACATATCGAGCGTGGAGGCGGTTGTCGAAGCACCAAGATTGACAAGAACATAGTCAACGTCGAGCTTGTCGATCTGTTTCGCCCAATGCGTTCCACGGCTTGGTCGAATCGGTGTCGCTGTCATGGGGTCGTATGCGGTGGGCAGAAGTCGCAAGCCTGGAACGATCGTACTTACAGGTTTAGCTTTACCCTCTTCAAGGGCCTCGCTCGTAACGAGTGGTGGGGTTTCGAGTCCCAGCACTCCATGGAGGTTGCTGCCGAACGGATCTGTATCACAGACCACCACTTCGCGTCCGAGTTGGGCGAAATAAACACCAAGGTTAACGGTGAGCAGGGTTTTCCCGACGCCCCCGCGGCCTCCTCCGACCGCGATCACTCGCCTTGTGCGCACGCCCAATGACTCTGTCATCGGTGGCGGAGGGATGGTGGGTGTTATTCGATCAGGGGTATCGTCGTGCGTAGGCACGCTGCACGTCTACCACCAACGAATGACGCCAACCACTTTTGTGATGCGAATGCGCAACAAGCCAGAACGCAGACACGTTTTCTGCGGTTGGTGGCTTGCGAGCCTTCTATTTTCTACTTCTAGCCAACGTCAGGTCGTCGACATACGGTTTGCGCTTGGCGTGACCATGGGACAGTTCGCGGCACGAACGACTCTTCCACAAGTCGTCCTGCATTGCTAATTTGCCACTCATTGCCATTTACGACGCGACGTTCGCCGCATGAAACACGCGCATGGCATAAGTTCCTGCGGGGAATTCCACATCGTGATTGCCCGAGCGCCATGATTCACGCGCAAGTCGATACGCCCTCTGGAATTCACGTCGAGCTTGTTTTGCCGCTTGAAGCGCCTCGGCATTACCCTTACCGGCGGCAATGGTAGGATTGAGTTGTCGTGCTGGTTCGTAGCTTGTTATTCGGCTTTGGGGATTGAGTTTGTACACGCGTTTGACCCCGAGTACTTTTGATATTGGAATCGCTGCGTGTGCAGCAGCTTCTAGACGTGCCAATTCTCGTTGAATCTCTTCACGAAAATCGCGTGCATCTGCCGTGGGAATCGACGGGGGCAGGCTCACGTCGTATTCGACCTGGAGTTTCCAATTGTCATTTTTCGCATTAAAACATTCCTTGGGTCGCTGTCCGTGCAACTTTTCCGCCCCGATGTCGTTGACGCTCGTCTTGAACCCCGGCCATTCGCGGGCGAATCGAACAAGTCCAGCACGAACGGGGTTGGCCAAGGCATAAGCTATTTTTTCAGCGATCGCTTGCCGAGTGCACAATTCAACTACGCTCGTTTGCGATCGATTCCAAACGGCGCCGTCCCAATGACGGATAGCCTTCACACCGAGCGCAACCAGCCGGTGGAACATCCTGAGAAACTTGGGAAGTTTACCGTCAGGATCTGAAACTACGTAATGCATGTGCGTCGACATTGCGCAAAATGCATGCAATAGAATTCCGTGGCGCCGAGCTGAAACGATGAACGCGTAGAGGATAAACGCATTGATTGTTCGATCTGGGCGCAGAAGACAATATCGACGCTCAATGCGTCGGGTAATCAGGTACGTCGTTCCGGGGCGAATAGGGCGTGCTTGGCTCATGCCCAAATCAGTAAGCCAGAAACATGCCAAAATTGGGCAGTCGAAAAGCGAAACATATTCAAATACTTGCATTGTCTACGTGGTTCGACTTACGTGGCGACCGCCTGGCGGAGGGGTGGCGGAGCCGAAATTCCGCCAGCAATTTACTTCACAAAATGTTCAACCGTGGTACAAATTGTGTATTTTAAAATACTACACGAGTGCTGCTCGTAGGCTCGAACATCGCCCATCTCATTGCGCAACAATATCCCTCCCTCTGATGACTCGACACTTCTCCACAACCCGACTACTTCCACGGCCATGGCCATCGTTCGACCTTTTCGCGCGTATCGTCCTCCGCCCACATTGGCGCTCGAAGTTGCGAGCCCACCTTACGACGTGATTTCCACTTCGGAAGCTCGCGTTCTTGCACAGGACAAACCATCCAGCTTCCTGCACGTCTCACGGCCAGAGATCGACCTTCCCGAAGGCACCGACGAACATGACGACGCCGTGTACACGATGGCAGCCACCAACATGCAGCGCCTGGTCTCTGACGGCGCGCTTGTGCAAGACACCGAGCCCCATCTCTACCTGTACGAGCAAACCATGGGCGTGCATCGTCAGATTGGGGTCGTAGGGTGCGCCTCTGTTTCGGAATATCTGACCGATCGCATCAAGAAACACGAAAAAACTCGCGCCGACAAAGAAGACGATCGCACGCGGCACATTCAAGAATTGGGTGCCCATGACGAACCCGTTTTTCTTACGTATCGAAAAGATGCGGAGATCGATTCGCTCGTTGCCTCGGCCATCAGTGGAGCGCCGATCTACAACTTCACCACACCCGACGGCGTCGGCCATCGTCTCTGGGTTCTCAGCCGACAAACCTCCCTCGACTTGGAAGAACGCTTCGAACAAGCAGTCCCATGCATGTATGTCGCTGACGGTCATCATCGCAGCGCCGCCGCGGCGCGTGTACACCAGGCGTGTCGTGGCGATGGTGGTGAACACGACGTCTTCTTGGCCGTTGTTTTTCCTGACGACCAAATGAAAATCATGCCGTACAACCGTGTCGTTCGTGACTTGCACGGTCGCTCGTCCGAGACGATCCTCAACGAATTGCGCAAAGTCGTGCAGCTCGACGTGATGGCCGATGGCGAAGCTGCAACACCCAAAGAACCACGAAGCTTCGGCATCTACCTTGGGGGTAAGTGGTACCTAGCGCGAGCACCCATCGATGCGCAACGCGATCAAGACCCGGTCCTCTCGCTAGATTGCTCCATCGCGCAAGACATGATCCTCGGACCTATTTTTGGCGTGGCCGATCCGCGCCGAGACAAACACGTCGACTTCGTTGGTGGAATCCGAGGTTTCCGGGAACTGGAAAAACGCGTCGATTCGGGGGAAATGACCATGGGACTGCATCTGTATCCAACGCAGATCTCCCAACTGTTCGCGGTGAGTGATGCTGGACTCTTGATGCCGCCCAAGAGCACCTGGTTCGAGCCCAAACTGCGCAGTGGATTGTTTGTCCACGTATTCTAAACGGAACCCTACTTGCTCCGTTCGTAGTCTTTCGCAGCCCGCTCGACGATGTCCCAATCACGTGCAGCGCGTTCCGCTTCGGCCGTCAGTTCTGCCGTGAACAACGTCAATCCCCACAACCCATTTTCGCGACGGCGAAAGCCGTAACGCGTACCGTGTGCCGTCTCCACTGTCGCGCGTTCGCCGGCGAATTCGACTCGTCCGATCCCCGACAAGTCTCGTCGCAGTCGCGATGCAAACCCTTTGCGCGTTGCCATTTCTTGCCACACGTCCGCACCATCTTGTGCCGTTGCATGCGCTCGATACGCGTCCAACAATCGTGTTCGCTCGGGCTCGGGATACGCCTGCGAGATGCGTTCGCTTGCCTTGCGCCGGTAGTCTCGAATGCTGTACGCGGCGTGTTGCGCTTGGTCCTCGAGGTAGTGAAAACAAGTGCGCACGTCGCCATGGGAGAGGTTGAACGCGATGCGCATGTACGCACCTTCAGGCGTCCCATCTGGGGGAAAACGCGTCAGCGAAAAAAATGCCAACGTTCCACCAACCACGGCAGTGGTTGTGACAGCCAAGGCAATCGCTTGACGGCGGCTTATGGGCATCAGCACGGTCGGTGTCCCATGGACCGCAACGAGTCGCAACAAGAACTCCGGCAGAGTGGTTCGCCCTTTTGGAGATCGAGTAAAACAGCGTCGTGACCACCTACCGAGGTCGTTTCGCGCCATCACCGACCGGCGAGCTTCACTTGGGCAGTGCCGTTGCCGCCGTGTTTTGCGCCGCCGCTGCGATGCAAGCCCACGGAACCTTGGTGTTGCGCATCGAAGACATCGACACACAACGAATCGTTCCAGGGCAAACCTCGCGCATTGTGGAAGACCTCGACTGGCTTGGCCTTCATTTTCAAGAAGGCCCCGCCGTGGGAGGTGCCGTCGGCCCCTACGTACAATCGGAACGCCGACCGCAGTACGATGCGGCGATCGAGACGCTTGCGGCCGCGGGCGACATCTACCTCTGTGATTGCTCCCGCGCCGAGATAGCCCGCGTTGCCAGTGCCCCTCATGCAGGCGACGAAGGCCCTCGATATCCCGGCACTTGTCGCAAATTTGGCATGCAACCTCGGTCGTTTCGACGCCCTCCAGCAGTTCGTCTGGCCGTGCCTAACGATGCCCGATCCATCATCACGACCACCGACCTCGTTTTGGGCTCGCACACGGAAAACGTCTTCGAAACGACTGGCGACTTCGTCTTGCGCCGCGGCGATGGGGTCTTTGCCTACCAGCTTGCTGTCGTTGTCGATGATCTCGCCATGGGCATCACCCATGTCGTACGTGGCGCTGACCTTGCTGCATCATCGCCACGACAAACTCTGCTTGCACGCCTCCTGGGCGGCGAGCCCCCAACGTTTGCCCATGTTCCGTTGCTCGTTGCCGACGACGG
Source organism: Polyangium sp. (in: bacteria) (assembly GCA_044221885.1). GTDB lineage: Bacteria > Myxococcota_A > Polyangia > Polyangiales > Polyangiaceae > Polyangium. Next base: position 12,483 of record JBGAOI010000014.1, on the reverse strand, counting down.
ACGTCGTTTGGCCAAACGTGACGGCGGCATGACCCTTCGCGACCAACGCGCCGCTGGACGGGACTCGCGCGAACTTGTTCGCACCATCGCTCGTGCTTATGGTCATGACCTTGGTGATGCAACGCGGCCTCTGGAAGAGCTAGCCGAGCAGCTTCGATGGTCGAGCGTCCCGCATCACCCCGTGCGCGTTCGAGAACTCGAAAAATGCGCCTAATTTCGTCAGGTATTTGTTCAACCTCGGTTACGATTTCGGCCCATGATTTCGCCGGACGTTCTTCTCGGTACGCTGCTCCATGAGCGCTATCGCATCGTCCAGCACTTCGCTTCCGGAGGCATCGGACATCTCTATGTCGTCGAGGACGAACGGTCTCGTGGACGAGTAAAACCCTGCTTCGCGGCGAAAATCTTACGCTTCGAACACCTCGCCGATGCCATCCTTCAAGCGAGATTCGCACGTGAAATTGATGCCACTTCACGAGTGCACGATTCTCGCGCCCTACCGATCTTGCACCACGGTTGCCTCGAAAATGGTTCGCCCTTTTTCATCACGGAATTGCTTACTGGCATCGACCTCGCTGATCTCCTCGACCTGCAAAAGTGCTTGGCACCTTCTCGGGCTGTCTACATTGCAACCCAAGTTGCCTTGGGTCTCGAGGCGGCTCATGTCGTCGGCGTCGTGCATCGGGACGTCAAACCCGAGAACGTTTTTCTCGTTGAAACAGCGAACGCCGCCGAGCAAATCAAACTGCTCGACTTTGGGCTGGCATGGATCAACAGCGACGACACCCAGGCGCAATCGGGACGCCTCACCCTTGCACGAACCACGATAGGCACTCCCGAATACGCCGCGCCCGAACAAACCTTGGGAGACATCGGTCGATACACTGCGGACATCTACTCCCTCGGCATTGTCCTCTACGAGATGCTCGCCGGTGTCGTCCCGTTCCAAGGTTCGCCTGAGGTTGTCGCGAGCAACCACCTACGTTTGAAGCCTCCGCCGCTTGACCGAGGTTCGATCGAGTTGCGTCGTATCGTCGAGCGTGCGCTCGAAAAGGACCCGTCGGCGCGGTACGAATCGGCCCTCCAATTGGCGGAAGCCTTGCAGACGACTCCCGAAGGACAGCGCAAATTCCCGGCAATTGCCTAGCCTCGGGAACCGCCTTGCGCTGAACATTTGCCCCCAACGTCATCCCCTGCTAGACGCGAGAGAATCATTGACGAGCGGCCCAAGCCGGGGAAGCGCCGCAGGGAAGCCATGGGTCGAACGGCCCTCTCACTCAATCCAACATCCGACTTGTACGACGCCGACATCGAACCACGGTACACCGTTGGTTTTCCCGTACCGACGAGACACGACGTTACTTTCGAACACATCGACATGGATGTGCAGAAAGTCGTCCGACGTCTCACGCGCCATGGCCATGAAGCCTATCTCGTGGGCGGTTGTGTACGCGACTTGCTCCTTGGTCGACAACCCAAGGACTTCGACGTAGCCACCAGCGCACGGCCTGAAGAAGTTCGCGACCTCTTCCGCAACTCACGCATCATCGGCCGACGTTTCCGCTTGGTCCACGTCCTCTTCCAAGGTGGCAAAATCATCGAAGTCGCCACCTTTCGTCGCAACCCAAAAGATGACCGCGACGATGGCGATGATCCTTCCGAACTCCTGATTCGTAGCGACAACGTGTTTGGCTCGGCCAGTGAAGACGCCATGCGCCGCGACTTCACCATGAACGCGCTTTTCTACGACCTCGAAGCTCAACAAATTCTCGACTGGTGTGGCGGCATGGAAGACGTCGAACGACGTGTCGTGCACACCATCGGTGATCCAGAAACGCGATTCCGCGAAGACCCCATCCGCATCTTGCGGGCACTCAAGTTCGCAGGACGTCTCGGCTTCGCCATCACGCCCGATGTGTACGACGCCATCGTCTTCTGTCGCGAAGCATTGGCCCTCGCTGCACGTCCTCGCGTCTCCGAAGAAATCATGCGCCTACTCCGAGGTGGACAGGCACGACGTACCATCTACCTCGCGTGGGAAACAGGCGTCCTCGACGTGCTTCTCCCCGAGCTTTCTTCGTTGCTCTACGACGAAGGAGCCGAAGATGGACCCTCCGCGCGTCAGTGGCGTGTCCTTGATTATCTCGACCGCCGTACTGCCGAGGTTGGACCTCTCGACGATAGTGTCTTGTGGACACTCTTGCTCCTCGAGCCCATGCACGAAGCCTGCGAAGGTGCACGCGATCGTTCAACCGCGGTTGCAGATTTTCTCGAACCTCTCGTTGAACGTCTCGCCCTTTCCCGACGCTACATCGACAACATTCGCCGCATCGTTGCCATCTTGCCGCGCATCACGAGCGGCCGACCTGGTCGATTCGCCCGCACCGACGCCTTCGATGCTGCCGTCGAAGTCGCCTACGCCGACCTTGTTGCGCGTCGCGAACCCACCGACCTCGTCCACAAATACCGCGCCGCGCCGCCACCTCCACGCTCAGCTCCTCACGCGCATGAACCTGCGTCCAATCCACGCCGCGGTCCTCCACATCGACGACGTGCGCCCTAGTTCCCGTTTGTTGACTTGGGGCTTCGATTCCTCTTTGGCGCTCTGCACCCCAACCCCCACTTCCGTGGAACTTCGGCCCGCTTCGTGTTTCACTGCTGGACCGACATGTCCTCGATGACACCGTCACGTTCCAGGTTCCGTCTGCCTCGAGCTGCCGCGCCATTTCTCTTGGCCGCAGTCGTTGCCTCGAGCGGTGTCGTCGACGCACAAAGCTCACTCCTGCACGAGTTTGTCCCGCCAGACGCCGCTGAAGATCTCTCGTTCACCGCGACAACCATCGACGGTGACTTGCATGCTGCCGTCAAGACTCCAAGCGGCATCGCCACTGCACCAGATCCTCGACGTCCCCCCGATGCTCGACCTGCGTACGGTGGAACCACGGTCGACGACAGCCCTGATTCCACCTACGAACCCGATCGCGACACGCGCCGTCCAACCGTCGAAAACTACGAAGATCCCTTCATCCCTTCGACCACACCGTTCAAGCGCTTGCGCGCCTTCGACACCGTCCTCGAAGACTACACCCTCGCAGTTCGCGACAAATCCTTGCGCGCTGTTCCTGTCGGAGGCGCCATCGGCAACGATGAAGAACCCTTCTACGGCGACTTCTCCGTCGCTCTCGTCCCGGGTGAACCCGTTCGTGTACCAAGTGTTGGTCCTGACGCACGCCTCTTGCGCATGCATGCCAACCCCGATGTCGACATCGACGTCGTTCGCGACGGCGCCGACAACTGGTTTGTCAAGTCCCACGTTCGTAAAGACATACGCCTCGTCGTCGAACTCGCCATCTTGCGCCGCACCTTCGGCAGCGCGTTTGCCGACGTTCGCTGGCAACGTCTCGCTTCGCTCGTACCGCCACAACCGGCCGCTCATCGAGCCGCCTTTCAAGAAGTTGCCAAGGCCATTCAAATCAACACGTCCATGTCGCCCCGTGACGTCGTCGAAAAAATGGTCGAATACTTCCGATCCTTCGAACCCACCGACGCTCCACTCCGCGAAAACAGCGACATCTACCTCGACTTGGCTCTTTCCAAAAAAGGCGTTTGTCGCCACCGCGCCTTCGCGTTTCTCGTCACTGCCCTCAACATCGGCATTCCCGCCCGCATGATCGTCAACGAAGCTCACGCGTGGGTCGAAGCTTACGACGGCACTGTGTGGCATCGCATCGACCTGGGCGGTGCGTCCGCGAATCTCCAAGAAGATCAGCAAGATGCATCTCGGCCCATGCATACGCCCCCAGACGATCCGTATGCCTGGCCGGAAAATCAAGATTCGGGTCAAGAATTGGCCAATCGCTCCCGTTCGACGTCGGGTGGCGGAGGCGTATCTTCACCCAATGGTACGTCCTCGCCAAACTCCGTCGATTCCGCAGCGCCTCCCTCATCCGCAGCCCCTCCAACGCCAGCGCCGACGGCTTCTTCCGCACCGATCGATCCCAATGCCACACCGGCGGAAATATCGGTCACTTCCACGGGAACGGAAGTTCGTCGCGGTATGCCATTCAAATTGGCCGGTGAAGTCAAGACAAACGGCAGCCCGTGCGCGCATGTCCGCGTGGACGTCCTCTTGCGCAGCACCACTGCTCCAGGTGGCGTCTCCATCGGATCGCTCTCCACCAACGAACGTGGCGCTTACGACGGCGCTGTCGTCGTTCCGCGCGAATTGCCCCTTGGCGAATACGACGTCATCGTTCGGACCCAAGGTGGCGGTCGTTGTGGTCCGGGCGAAACGTTATGACGGAGAAGGCTGCTACGGCTTTCCGCGAAGTTCCAAAAATAGCCATCGGTGCCGTTGTTCTCGATGAACCTGTCCCAGGTGATCGTCGTATTGTATTGGTGCGTCGAGCCAACCCACCTTTGGAAGGTCGTTGGTCCTTGCCTGGAGGACGCCTCGAATTCGGCGAACGGATCGAACAAGCATTACAACGCGAAATATTCGAAGAAACGGGCCTTGTCGTTACTGTCGGGCCCCTTGTCGAAGTTATCGAAATTATCCAATCTCCGTACCATTACGTCATTCTCGATTACCTCTGCCGAAAAGCCGAGGGTGAATTACGAGCCGGCGACGATGCCCGTGAAGTCGCGTGGGTTCGTCCGGACGAAATTGCGCACTATGGCGTTACGGATGCGGTCGACCGTGTCGTGGCCAAAGCATTGGCAATAGCGTAGTGACATAACTCAAATTTGAGCGTCTTGTGCATGGATTGCGTCGCAAATCCGACGCGGACGCAGGGCGTTACGTGCAAAGCTCGCTGGAATTCGCAGCCGGATCGAATGAACGATTGGCCCACCCATTGCACCGAGTCACCTCGTGCGAATCTTCGAAGTCGACCCTGGTCGTTGGCGGGTAGAATGGGGCAGCGGACTCGGCCTCGAAGTGGTCCTCCTCTTCAGCCGTACAGTGGCTTTTTGGCGATGGGGAGGCGAACTCTTCGCTGAAGTGCATATTGGTGAGGCTTGACGACGGAGCGGCGCGGCTAGCTTTTGAATTTGCTGGTCCATTTACCAACCGCCGTCTTCAAGTTCTCAAAGCCACGCCAATAAAGAAGTCGATGTATTGTGTAGAGTTCCGCAGGGACTTTCCCGTCCTTTTCACTGAACTCTTTATAGTTGTCATTCATGAACAAAGCTGGTCGAGTCAGCTCTTGTTTGCGACGGTCAACCAGAATTGCACATAAAATGTAGAGGTCCTTCAGGTCCTTGGCGAAGAGTTTCAAATCTGGTTTTGTACGCCCGATTTCGGCGACTTCTTCGATGGGATCGACGAAAATGGAAATGGCCGGATTCGATTTCAAACTCTCCAACAAAGGTCGACGGTCAAGCTTGAGGAAGGTGAGATATGCATTGGCGCTTTGTCGCGAATACATACCGACGTCAAACCCCGCGTCACGAACGTTTCGTAGCTTGTCGTCAAGTTTCTTCAATTCGTTGGGAAACTCGAGCGCATCCGCCCTTATCTTTCCTTCTGCTTCAATGAACGCAATGCGCGGAATGCGAAGTTCACATTCTCCATTGTTTGCACGCGCGAGCAGGTCAATGGCATCCTTGAAGAGCTGCTCATGCGGAAAGAGACACGCAAAGATCCAATTCGTCTCGACGTAGACAATCGGTTTCATGCTGATGCCGCATAGTTGGTGTAGTCGCCGTCGAAAACCACGAATTCTACTTCGTAAATACGACCTACGACGTCGGGCATGAACGCATCGAGCGCCTCGCCAGACAAACACCGCGACCAGATCTCTGGGAGTACCTTAAGGTAGGTTAGAACCTTATCGAAATACGTCCGCTGACGCGTCACTTCCGAACCCGCTCGCTCGAACAAAGGCTGACTCTCCAATGCCTTTTCTTCGTAAGAGTTGGTTTGCGGTTCCATCGTCGTCAGGGTGTCAATGATCACCACGATGTGCGTCGTCGTAATGAACAATCCCGCCCGCACATTCGCATCGAACAATCGCTTCTCGAACGCGACCAACTCGCTTCGCGCTGGCACGCCGTCGATATGCGGATGGATTTCAGCAATCAGTGAACGATAACGAGATTTGGCATCAACCGCGACGATCGTCTTGATTTCAGGCTCCATGATTACCAAGGTACCTGCTTATCTCGTACCTGTCAACCTCGAACCCCGAAATTCTTTGCAAGGAAAATTCTATTACGACGAACCCCGGCGGGTTTTTCCTACCCGCGCCCCGATATACCCGCTCGCCGCCCCGCTACCCCCCACAATCACCAACAAAACCGCCCAAATCCATATCGTTGCATTCGGCACCGGAGACGCCGCAGCCAACGCCACCGCTATGGCCGCTGTGACAAACCCACTCACTCCGCCCTCTTTCGGACCGGCGTCCCCGCCAAACTTTCCAATAAAAAATCCCCCGACAAACGTCGCCGCCAAAAATCCAAAAAGGTGCATTCCGACAACCAAAGCGCCCAGTCCCAATGCCGGCGTAACGGCATTTTGCGACAAACGCGCCGTCAAGGCTGCAATGCCCGCCGCCAGAGGCAACCAGACCAAAAAATCCACGACCACCCCAATCCCCGACCAATGCCAAGGCGGCCGCTCCTCGACTTCTTCCTCCTCCGCTGGGGCCTTGTTCTGCAAAATCGGCAGTCGCCGTTTCCCGTCCGGCTCGGTCATGAATACCTCCGACGAGCGTGACAAACCAATTCGTTAATTCGGACGCCGCCAACGCGAACGCATTTCGTCCTGAATCCTCAACAAACGCCGCTGCTCTTGAATGAAACTCCCGTACGCCTTGGGCACCCGCGAATCTTTGGCCAATGCATAAAGCACCCGCAACGCCGCTTCCGCATCATCCGTCGCGCGATGCGCATTCACGAGCGTAATCCCCAAGAGCGCCGCCATGTCCGACAATGCACGACTATCTTCATGCTTGTATAGTTCTCGGGCAAACGTCAAGGGATCAATCCAATCCACTTCGCGACGCATTGCCGGCGGGGGGGTTTCCGGAAATACCTGCGCTCGTTCCAGCTCCGCCAACAAAAACCCACGATCGAAGACCGCATTGTATGCCGCAGGAATTGCCCCCGCGAGCGTCTCCAGGATTTCTCGTGCGACCGCGCCAAACGGCGGCTTGTCCGCAACGTCCTCGTCCTTGATGCCATGCACCGACGTCGCTTCTGCCGGAATCGCTCGTCCGGGATGAATCAGCCAACTGTGGCGCGCCACAACCTCGCCACCTTGACCAATCACCACCGCCACCTCGACCAACCGATCCACGGCCGAGTTTTTTCCCGTCGTCTCCACATCGAGAAACGCAATCGGCTGATCCACCCACGGAGCACCCGCGTCCAGCTCCGATGCCACGCCAACCGCCCGCACTTTGAGCAGATGCGCAATGCCCGGATAATGTTTTCCCGAAGGAAAACACCCACAAGGATCAGCAACCTTCATTTCTTCGGTGGTCCTGCACTCGGAGCTGTCGATGCACTGGGCGCGGGACCCGCCGAGGACGAACCACTCGGGGCCGCCTCCGCCGAAGCACTCGTCGCCGGAGCCGGCGGAGGCGCCGGCGTAATGCCCGCAAGCTCCAAATCCAGCTTCACCCACTTCATCATGTCATTCACAGGATCGTCGAGCAGGTTCACGTTGACCTCCCGACCGTTGATGAAAATCGTCGGCGTCGAATCGAGATTCACATCATCCGCAGCACGTTTGTCTCGGGTAATTCGCGCGACCGTATCGTCCGATCCCATCTCGCTCTTGAACTTGCCCACATCGAGCTTGAGCTGCTTGGCGTAGCCCTCGAGATCCGATTGTTCGAGACGCTCTTGGTTGTCGAACATCATGTGGTGCATTTCCCAGAACTTGCCTTGGCGAAACGCGGCAACACCTGCCCGCGCCGCAATCTCCCCATGAGGGTGACTCGCCAGCGGATAGAACTTGTAAACGAGGCGCACTTGTCCGGGAAAACGTTTCACCAGGCCATCGAGTACCGGGTAAAACGCTTTGCACGCTGGACACTCGAAGTCCGCCCATTCGACAATCGTGACCGGCGCATCCGGCGGCCCGAGCTCGGGACAACCATCGGTGTCGATCGTGCGAATTTTCTTCGGATCGAACCGCATGTTGTACGCCTTTTCGCGGTCCTGTTTGCTTCGTCCTGCTTGCACTGCATCCAGCAAAAACAACGCCGCCGGCGCACACGCCTTGCACGCTCGTTTTTCGTTGATGCATTGCCCAATGCTCACCGGCGTCTCCGCACATGGCGCAAGCAACGTCTGCACTTGATCAGACCACTCACGCTGTTCACGTGGCGTCAGCGGGCTGATGTCCACGCCTGGAAGCGACACGATGGGCGCAGCTGAAGGTGACGCCGACACACTCGTCGATGCTGTCGGCTTCGCCTTACCCGAGTCGGACGAACCATTGCACCCGCAGACCAAAAGCGCCGCAAGGAGGGAAGACCATCGCAGGAGAACCATTGCGGCGCGAGCTTAGTCGGACCCTTTGCGGTTCGCTAGCCCGGGTGTAGCGTGTACGCGTGCGGAGCGTCTGCTTTCGGTTTTCCGATCCGCGGCAGTTCGAACGTCGAGTGACATCCGTGGGGGATTACGAACTCGAATTGGACCTGCCGCCTGAGGAAGTCGTGGAAGATGGCGAGTGGGTTCTGGCGATTTTCGACGTCGGCTCTCGCCACAAAGCCACATCCGCCGCCGCTCGAGCCACCGTCGATCCCGATGGCGCACGCCTCGAGTTCGAACCGCGGGACCACCGTCGCCTCGCAGACTTCGCTGCCAGTGTCGTTCGTGACGACTCCCCAACACCGGTGCCGCCACCCGCTTCCGACAAACCCGACGAAGACGTCGAGACACCCCGGCCTACATCATGGCCACCACGTGCTGGACGCGGCGCACGCATCCTCGTCGTCGATGACGATCCCGACATTCGTGCCGTCGTCACCGCCATGCTCGCCGCTGTCGACCTCGTCGTTACTGCCAAAGAAAGTGCTGAAGACGCTCTCGCCGCCGTCCAAAACGAGGCCTTTGATTTGCTCGTCCTCGATTGGAACCTGCCCAAAATGAGCGGCCTCGAGCTCTGTCGGCTACTTCGTCGGGACAAACGAATCCCGCTGCCCGTTCTGTTCCTCACCGCCAACGCTTCGTCGCGCGACATGATCGACGCCTTCGCCAGTGGCGCCGACGACTATATGGTCAAACCCTTTCACGCCCCTGAACTCAGCGCCCGCATCTTCAGTTTGCTTCGACGAACCCGTACGTGATCGTTGGACGTCAAACGTTCTCCGACACGAGCTCCAGCAGCGTGATCTCCGACGGCGCTGCGACACGCATCGGTGGACCCCAATATCCTGTCCCACGGCTCACGTAGATCTGCGTATCGCCCATACGATCGAGCCCCGCTGTGAACGGTTGTTGGAAACGCACGAGCAGTGTGGCGGGAAAAACTTGTCCGCCATGCGTGTGGCCACTCAACTGCAAACCCACCCCAAACTTCACGGCTTCGAGGATCTCTTTCGGCTGATGCGCCAAGAGAACGCACTCACGATTTGGGTCTCGCCTCGCAAGCGCTTTGGGCACATCCGCGCCGTGACCTTTCTCAAAACGATCGCCGGAATGATCGTCCACGCCCGCCAAATCAAAACTTGCCGCACCTTCGCCAATCGACACGTACTCGTTGCGGAGCGTGCGTACACCAAGCTCACGCAGGTGCTCGAGCCACGATGTTACGCCTGAGTAGTATTCGTGGTTGCCCGTCACGAAGTAGACGCCGTGTTTGGACTTCAGTTGGCCAATCGGTGCGATGTGATGCCTCAACGCATCCACCGAACCATCCACGAGATCGCCGGTGATCACGATGAGGTCCGGTTCGAGCGCATTCACCCGAGCCACGATGCCTTCGAGCCACTCGCGTCCGATCATCGGCCCGATGTGCACATCCGAAAGCTGCGCGATGCGCATGCCGGAAAGTTCCTTCGGCAGTTTGCGCAAAGAAACGCGAACGTTCTTCAACGCCACTGCACCCAAAGCTTCTGCCACACCAGACCCTGACAAACCCACCGTGACAAACGCGGCAACGGCTGCGATGAGGCGCGACAAGAACGTCCTTCGTCCTTCGTCGATCGTTTGTCCTGTCCACCATCGCGTACCAGCAACAACGGCCAGTCTGGGCAGCTCACTGACGAGCAGACACGCAACGAGCAGAGCCGCAAATCCCATCCATGTGTACACGGCAAACGACAAGACGAAGCCGATCGACCGCGGCAAGATCTGCACGAAGAACATCGCCAAGGGCATCGCTGTGCCCATCACCGCGAGGACGATTGTGCCGATACGTTGGGTTCGTGGGGTCAAACGCGGCGCGCGTAACATGCGCTGCCAGAGATACAGATGCGTGCCGCCAACGAAGATCGAGAAGACCAGCAAGAAGAGCGCGATGCGTAGCACCCGCGTACGATGACACGACCCGAGCAACGTCGGCGCTCAAACGCGCGGTCTTCGAACTACTTCACACAGAGCCCGATGCCGTCGGGAAAGCCTTCGCTGCCACCTTGGCAAACACCACCGTCAGTGCAGTCATTGCCGCCGACATGACAAAGCTGACGACACGTGTTGCTCGAAAGAACACACACGTGACCCGCGCTGCATGGACATGCTTCGCCTTCTTTGCCCGGCCCAGGCTCGACACAACTCGTCGTTCCATCCGCGCGTACGAGCGCACAGGTGCGACCTTGGGTGCACATGCTGTCATCGAGCAGCTTGCACGGGACCACAGGAACGCAGACCGGAATACGAAGCGGCTCAGGACCGAGTGCGTCTTCGGCCATCGGTGTGGGCATGCAGTACGTGCCAGCCGCACAGGACTCGATGTCGTTGCAGCAGTAGGGGAGACAAACCCCCACGTTGGATTCTTTGCGGGCGCATCCCAACCCTGGAGCGCAGTTTGTCGCGGACTCACAAGGTTCGCCCTCTTGGAACATGCCCGGCGGCAAACACATCGCTTTGACGCCGTCTTTGGTCGGCACAATCTGACACGAAGCAGGTGGACCCATTGGATCGCCGGGTGGAGGGCATGCATTCATGGGATCGCCCAACATGCATCCACCTCCACACATCCCTGCAAACGAACTCGCACCAACCATGTTGTCTGGCGGTGGCACGATCACGCCTGTTCCCGTGCCCGTTGTCCCTCCAGAACCCGTCGAAAAACTCGTGTCCTCTTCAGGTGCTCGCTTACCCACAGTAAGACCAGCATCCAAGTTGACACTGCATGCTCCAGCGACGAACAGGCCAGCAGTCAGGAGGGAAAAACCCAAGAAGGTGTGCGAAAAACGCTTGAAAGAAGCCATAGGTGACACTCGCGAATAGTGCATGGAGTGTACCACCGTGATCCCTGGGCACCACGATCGGTCCATCGGCTTTTCACACGATGAAAACGAACATCGCTCGTGCACATGACCGAGCTCCGCCATGACATCACTGTCGCAGCGAGGAGCGGATTGGCATGGATGGGTCGTCGCGAGGAGCGCGAGGCGAGAACTGAGCGAGGATCAGCGCGCGTCGACGTCGCGCGTCACGACATTGCCGGCTGTGTCGTACGTACGAACGACGACGAGTTGTGTGCCAGCAGGAACGATTGACGAAACATCGACATCGAACGCTTCCGTGGCTTCATCGAAAATGCCGTCACTCGGGAAGACCGGACGCCATTCATCCGTGCCAGCCACCGCCACTTCGATGCGGCTGATCGGACCAAGCCCGTCGCTCACTTCACCTTTGAGCTTGCGACCTTGCATCGAGAGCGACTTGTACACAGGTGGCGTGTTGTCCACGAGCACCGCTCCAGACTCGAGCACATGACGCTGCGCCCGATCCGGCGGATTCGCCATCTCATCGCTCGCTTCGACACGAATGCGATACACGCCCTCGGGCAAACCCGTCGTGTCCCAATCGAGCTCCGTTCGCGTCACCTTGTCCGTCGGTTTGTGCGCGCTACGCCAAGCTGTTTGTCCATCCAAACGATACGAAACGCGATAACGCAAGTCGTCCGAATCGGGGTTGTCCACGCGCCACGAGAGCTTGACGCCCGTTGTGGGTTTCGGCGCTTCACCACCTGATGAAGGAACACCGCTGCGTAGTGAAAGTTTGCTGTTCTTCGCGGTCGCTTCGATCGACGTGACCACAGGACGCGCATTGTCCGTGACGAAGTACAACGCGACTTCGCGCAACGTTGCTTTCGGATCCCGACTCCATCGCGCGCGAACCTGCACGTATCGACCTGCGGGGCTTTGCACGTCACCTGGTTGACCAAGGCCCGGCGACCACGCGCTCCATGACGTATCTGGCGTCGACGTACTGCCGCTGCGCGTTGACAATTCGTGCGATCCGTCACCGCGCCACGTCAAACGACCGAACGATGCACGCAGACCTGCAACGAGCCCC
>JBGAOI010000149.1:0-12690 GCA_044221885.1 Polyangium sp. (in: bacteria) | reverse complement strand
CAGCGCAACGCTCCCCCAAAGGACGATCAAGGTCTCCCGTGTCCCCGCATGTGTTTTGGTGCGTTGCGCGTCTTTGACTCCATTGGCACATGGCCCCAACGCGTCGAATAAGCACAGAAGGCCGCCCACATCGATTTCTTGCCCCGACGCATTAAAAACGTATTTGGTTCCCATGGGCGCAATGCCAATACGCAAGGGTTGCGTCGCCCGTTCAACATCAATGATGCTAATGGGTAAACCACTGTGAAGTGAGACGACGTTACAAGCATCCACGGCAACATTGATGGCTCCGAGCGCGCCTTCACCGACCGCTCGCAACAAATATTCCGACGAAGGTTTGCCGCGTCCGGTGGGCTTGTAACCTCCGTGGCGCAACAAATCTCGAATGTGTCCACGCACGACATCGTCGGACGAAATAGGCGCCGACGCCGTCAATGACAAACCATCGCGAATACGCGCCGGCGTCACGACTTCACCGATGGGTTGGGAAAAACTGGCCAGAAAAACCCGCGCATCGAGCAGCGGATGAGCATCTATCGTCAAGAGATCAGGGTTCATCGGACTCTTTCACCACGCTCCCGCCACATTTGCAGGTTCTGGAGTCGAACGCAAGATGGTTTGTCTAGGTGGATCAACGTTTGAACTTTTTCCCGAGCCACGTCCAGAGCTTGAACATAAACACAACGACTTCCAAGATAATGCGTATCGCGAGAAATACGATAATGCCCCAGAGCAGACCCGCTGCAAGAATGACCCCCAACGTCTTTAATCCATCAACGCCCTTTTTGAGATAAGCCCTGAGCAACAAGCTCGACAGGCCGGTCACGACGAGCCAAAGAAAAAACGGTAATGCAATGGCTTTGCCCCGCAATGGTCGACCACGAACCTTGGAATAAAGAACAAGCACGGGGAAACCAATGGGTATCGTCAGGACGAACAAGACCAGGAAGATCCACGACAGCATCTCCGCGACTCGCTCACGCAGCGAAGACTTCGGTCGATGTTCATTGGTCACTTCCCAAGAATACCACAATGACAACGGGTGGCTCAATCGTCCAAATCGTCATCGAGATCATCGGCGACGTCAACCAAAGTACCGGCCCGCGGGGCGCTCGAAGTAGAAGCGTCCCACGGCCTTTCCCAAGCATAGTTCGGCCCGGACAAACGAGCTGGTTCCGCGGGCGGAAGCGCCCGACGTTTGGCATACCCGTGTACCGTCTCGACAAAACCAACTTCACGTAATGCCGCGGCCCATGACGAACGCGCAACTGGCACTCCGTCAATCGTTGAAATCACGACGACCTGCGTCCGCCCTTCGTCCACGAGCGTTGCCAACGCTTGCGCCAATTCTCGCATTTCTACAGAAATTTCGGAGACATTTCGATCCCGAACAAACGTCACGAGGTGTTTTTCCGTGCGCCCCAGCCAAGCCAAGAGTCGTCCATTGCGAAGGACGCCCCTCGCGCCCGCTGTCCTTTTCGCTTTTTGCGTCGCACGACTTTTTTCAGCATTGTCTTCTCCTGGAAATCGCAACGTCGCACCATAAGGATTTGCCGGATCGACTGCCGACACGACAAGCATCCGCCCATCGTCGGGCGCATCGCGCAAAGCTCGCAATCGATCATCAGCGCCTGGAAGAGCAAATTGAGAGGCTCCCAGACCAGCAACGAAATAACCTCGACGAACCTTTCCAGCATCTTCCATTGCCCGCAAAACGTCGTACACCGCGGAAAAACCACCGGCCACTCCTTCGTACAACACCAATTCGCGCGCCAACACGCCGTATCGATCCAGCAAACAACGGGCCAACGCCGTGCGTTTGTCCGTATCACTTGGACCACGCTCGAATCGTTTGGGAAGCAAGGAAAAACGTCCCTCGGTTCCAGGCAATACGTGCCTTCGGGCAAAACCACCGCGACCACGCATCGCAGCTCGCCGTTTGTCTTGACGCTGTTCCGCCCCTAAGGACCGCAATGGGGCCAAGGTATCGTTGGTGACTTCTCCAGCCCAGATCATGTCCCACAAGGCGGTGACGACTTCCGGGGCAAACCCTCCGGTTTCTCGCAGCAAATCATGAAAAAACACCGCCCCCTGCCGTTCGAGCACATTTCGTATTTTTGCAGCAACCGCACCATCTGCCGTTCCCGGCGTAGGCGCAAGGTAAGGATACGCCGCAGAGACGTACAGAGCGATTTTTCCGACGGCATCCGCGGAACGTTCAACACCCCGCCAAACGATTTCCCCCGCAGCACAAAGCGCATCGAGGTCCCCTGGCCGATATCCTTCAATCCGTGCTGGCAAAATCTCGTTTTCCAGGACGTTCACGAGCAAAGGCATTCCCTGCAACTGTTCGATGACTGAAATCAATGCCTGCGTCCCGCGCCGCGGATGACTCAGTCCCTGCCATTCCAGCAAGAAGCGCGAATACGTCTCCGGTTGAACGGGTTCAACTTCGGCAAACCATTTTGCGAGCGAACGACGCTTGAGAATACGCAGAACTTCGACATCACACCATTCGACTCCCGAACCATGGGGAAGCATTTCGCCGTCCACGAGACGCCCTTGTTCGATCAAGTTTCGCAACGTCATACGCACAGGGTCGATGCCCATGCCAAACCGTTTCGCGACGTCGTCTGCATAAAATGGCCCGTGCGTTCGAGCATACCGCGCAACGAGCCCCACGAGCGGTTCGGGCGACAATTCGAGCAATGACGGCGGAAGCCCATTCGGGAGACGTGTTCCCAAGGCATCTCGATACCGCGCCGCATCTTCGACCGCGACAAACCTCTTTTCGCGAGCAATTTCCACTTCCACGATACGCCCGTTTTTTTCCGCTTCGGAAATCAACCCGAGCAAGTGCCCTCGCGCCGCTACACCCTCAGGTTTGGCCGAACGATCCAAGATTTCCGAAGACGAAAGGTCTCCAAGCGAAAGCAACAAATCATGCACATCGTCTTCATGAAACAGAGGACGTTTGCCATCCGTACGTTGCAAGCTTTGTTCGAGGGCCACAATCGAAGCAGGATCCAACAATTCTCGTAATTCAGCTTCCCCCAAAAGTTCGCGCAATCGAGCATGATCGACGGCGAGTCGCTGCGCTTTTCGTTCAGCAAGCGGCATATCGAGGTCGTACATGAAATTGCCGACATATCCAAAAAGCAAGGATGCGGCAAATGGCGAAGGCGCTCGCGTATCGACTTCGTGCACGGCGATTTCGCGCGATTCAATGCGACTCAAAATGCGTTTTAACGTGGGTAAATCGAATGCGTCACGTAAAACTTCGCGATACGTTTCCAAGAGAATCGGAAACGATCCATAACGAGACGCAACACCCAACAAATCCCGTGCGCGTTTGCGTTGAGCCCACAAAGGCGAGCGTTTGCCCGGACTATGACGGGGCAATAAGAGAGCTCGTCCCGCGCATTCGCGAAAACGCGCCGCAAACAAGGCCGACCCGCCAACCGCGCGTACGACGATATCCTCAACGTCCTCGGCTGTCGGGAAAAGTCGACGCACTTCGGGAATCGATTCTGTGCCGGGAAATCGCAAAACAATCCCGTCATCGGACCAGACGCATTCCACTTCCATTCCCATTTCCGTACGGAATCGTTCGGCAAGCACGGTAGCCAGTGGCGCATGCACACGACCCCCATAAGGTGACATGAGGCACACCCGCGTATCACCAACTTCATCGACGAATCGTTCAATCAAAATCGTTCGATCGCTGGGTACTTGGCCAGCCACCCGTTGTTCGTCATGGATATACTTGACCAGGTTTTTCGCGGCACGTATTTCGAGATCGTGGTGCGATTGCAAATAAACCATCGCCGAAGACTCAGTGCGTTGCGCGATTTCCCGAGCCAATTCTCCCATGGCCTCGCCAAGCGCAGCACCTCGCCCCACGCGATCGCCACGCCAGAAGGGCATTTTGCCCGGTTGTCCTGGGGCGGGCGTCACCAATACTCGATCATGCGTAATCTCCGTAATGCGCCAAGACGATGCCCCCAAGACAAACACTTCGCCTTCTCGCGCCTCGAAGACCATTTCTTCATCGAGTTCGCCCACACGTCGTCCGGTCCCCGACGATTCCGCTGCATCCAGAAAAACGCCGTAATAACCGCGATCCGGAATGGTTCCGGCATTGACGACCGCAATGCGTCCGGCACCTTTTCGAGCGCGAATCAATCCTGTTTTGCGGTCCCAAACAATACGCGGACGTAATTCAGCAAATTCATCAGAAGGATATTTGCCTGACAACATATCGAGCACGCCATCGAAACTCGAGCGCGGTAATTCCGAAAATGGAGCTGCGCGGCGGACAAAATCGAAAAGCACATCTTCATGAATGGGATCCATCGCCGCAATGGCTACGATTTGCTGGGCCAATACGTCGAGCGGGTTTCTTGGGTAAAACGTTTCCTCGACAGCGCTCGCGAGCATGCCCGTACGCGCGGCCACGCACGCGAGCAAATCTCCGCGGTGTTTCGGAAAAATGCGCCCGCGAGATAAAGCTCCCACAGAATGACCGGCTCGCCCAATACGTTGCAATCCCGCAGCAATGCTTGGCGGTGCCTCGACCTGAATGACCAAATCCAC
This sequence comes from Polyangium sp. (in: bacteria), assembly GCA_044221885.1. Taxonomy (GTDB): domain Bacteria; phylum Myxococcota_A; class Polyangia; order Polyangiales; family Polyangiaceae; genus Polyangium. The sequence continues at coordinate 8,094 of JBGAOI010000149.1, read as the reverse complement.
GGCCCCAATATCGATTCCCAATTCTAGCGACGAAGTCGCGACGATGCACGGCAATTGCCCCGCTTTGAGCGCCGCTTCAATGGCCGTACGATGATCGCGCGACATGGATCCATGGTGCGCTGCCGCAATTTCCGCTCCTGCCGTATCGTTCAACGCCGCCACGAGGCGTTCCGCCAATCGACGGCTATTGACGAAAATCATGGTCGAACGATGCGATTTCACGAGCTCCACAAGACGCGGGTGTATCGCCGTCCAAATGGACTTGTCCGCTGGCTCCGCATCCGTGGGCTTTTTCTCTTGTTCCGGCAAAGGCTGCGTCATGTCGTCGACGGGCACTTCAATAGCAATCTCCAACCGACGCGGCGCTGTCGCATTCACAATCGCTACAGAACGCGCTGTTCGCGTTTGTCCCTGAACATCAAGCCCTCCAAGCAATCGCGCAATTTCATCGAGCGGCCTTTGCGTGGCGCTCAAACCAATACGTACGGGCAATGGCGGTACCACCCCGCTCGTTTCAGATTGCTGAAATGCCACGAGCCGTTCAAGCGACAAGAACAAATGCGCGCCGCGTTTCGTCCCCGCAACGGAATGAATTTCATCAATGATGATCGTATCAATGAATTGCAGAATGCGTCGAGCGGCCGACGTGAGCAAAAGATACAGTGATTCGGGCGTCGTAATGAGAATGTCCGGAGGACGTTTTGCAAGACGAACACGTTCGTCGGCCGGAGTATCACCAGAACGAATCGCCACCGTGGGCACACGAAATGGAACACCCAGTTGTGCTGCCGTGGTTGTAATGCCGGCAAGCGGAACACTCAGATTACGCTCGACATCCGCCGCCAACGCTTTCAGCGGTGAAACATAAAGTAATCGTGTACGACGCTCTTTCGGTGGTTCGTCAGAAAATATCAACCGATCGAGCGCGACCAAGAATGCGGCCAGCGTTTTGCCCGACCCAGTCGGGGCCAATAAAAGCGTCGACGTATTCGATTGAATGGACGGCCAACCGAGCACCTGCGCGGGTGTTGGTCCGGGAAATACCGTTTCGAACCATTTGCGCGTCGGTGCGTGAAATCCGTGTAGCGGATCGGACGCAGAAGTTCGAGACGACACACGGTTCGGCACGGAACGATTCTTATCAGCCGAGGGTGGCTAGGAAAAGCCAAGCGACCTACTGGTCCCGACGACGACGATGTTCGATCCAGAATTCGATGATTCGTTTTGCACACAAAAGAACCACCGACAGATCCGCGTCGGTCACTGTCGGCGGATGACGTATGTCGATCTGTCGTTCGTGTGCGGATTCATTTCCGAGAACACGAAGCACGTGCATGTAGGAACGAATCCAGTCGGCAATGTGCCGCTCGGCCAGCGAATCAATGTTCTTGACGAGATCGTAGCCTTTCGGAGCTTTGCCCACGACATCAGCAACGACCGCTTCGACGAGTCGGCGCGCCACGAGACCAATCTCGAACGAGCGCGCTTCGGGCGATCCCACGAGGCGCGCAAAGTCCGCGAGCACGCGACGGTGATCATCCGAAACGACGCCATTGGCCAACTCGACCACACGCGCAAGATCCGCGCGCACGGCATCCGCCACTTGACCCCGCGGCAGCGACACACGCACACGCGCGAGAGCATTGTCCATCGCGGCATCTATTTTTCGAGCTTTGTCGGGGTCTCGTTCGACAAACACGATGCGGTTGACGTGTTGCGATTCGACCAAGTGCCGTCGCGCGTGTACGAGAAGTTCGGCAACGATCGTACCTGGATCGAGCTTGGCGTCACCGGCACCAAGGAGTGGCAGGACAAACGTTTTCGCCGTGATGCCTTTGGCTTCCGCGACCGCAAGAGCCACGAACGCATCGTGAATTGCAGTTCGCGCTTCGACACGTCGTCCGATGTCTTCAATGCACAGAATTCGGCGAATTTTCGGTGAATTTGTCGGTTCGGAAAACCAACATCCCAGGGCAGGACGCAAATCGAGCGCCGGTTTGGCGCGAAGCGCAGCCACGTCGATTCCGGCTTGTTGATGCAGAGCACCAATCACCGTGTGCGCGACGAACATGTACGCTTCGGGATCGACGGCAAACGTATCGAGCGTGTCGGAAAACGCAGAAACCGCGAGCAAATCAGCAGTCTCTTCCAAGTCGAGCAGGCTTCCTTGCCGCAACTCGAACGTGCGCAATCCCCATTTGCTTTCGATGTCGACCGCATTGACCAACAGCATGGTTTGTCCAGGCGTATGGTTTGGAAGGGCCACACACCGCGCACAGCCTATCATGTCCGACGAACGAGGCGTCTTTCGTCAGTCCGGTTTGGGCGCACGCAACGCTCCAATCGAAACGATGAGCAGCGTCAACGTGAGGAAGATCCCGCCAAACGCACCAGGTCGAGTCGACTCTTTCAAGCCCGTAAAAAGTATCTGCGCCACGGGAGCTTCTGGCTTCGCCGAAGCTTCCGACAAGTAAGCCATCACGGCCGCAAGGTCAGTCCACGTGGCATGAAAGATGGCCACCACGAGCGTCATCCACATACCTGCCGTAAACGCAAGTCGCCGCGGTTCAGGTTTGAGTGCAAACCAAATCGCTCCGCCCACAGCGCTCAATCCGAAGACGAGCGTCGGATACATTCCCCAACCACCTTCAGCAAAAAACTCTCCAAAACCACTCATGCTCGGAACCTCCCTCGAGACCGAACCAGTTCTTGGTCGGTACGTTCATGAGCAGAGAACGCAGCCGACGCTCTGGCGTGACAAATTTTTTTTTCCGTCACGATTCGGGTACACGATCGTTGATACGGACATGAACACGTCGGATGTAGCGGACCTCGTCGCACGTCTTCGGACGGGAGATCGCGCTGCGCTACGAACGGTCTACGCGACATACTCGGATCGGATTTTCAGCTTCTTGTTGCGTTTGTCCAAGCGTCGCGATGTCGCGGAGGATCTGCATCAAGAAACCTGGGTCTCTGTGAGTCGCAACGTCGAGCGCCTTGCCGAAGACACGGATCTTGCGGCATGGCTTTTCACGATTGCGCGAAACAAATATCGCTCCTGGCGACGCTGGGCAGCGTTGGATTTCACGCGATACGTCTTCGACGCATTCGATTCGGAAAGCGTGTCCGGTCCTGGTGCACCGGATATGGGGGACGAACTCGCGCACCTCGAATTGGCATTGCGAGGTTTGCCCGAGGCGCATCGCGAAGTGCTTTTGCTTGTCGGCGTCGAGGGACTCGAAGGGACACAAGCCGCTGATGTGCTTGGGATCAAGCCCGAGGCGTTTCGACAGCGACTTTCGCGGGCCCGCACTGCGCTCAGTGAAGCGCTCGTACCCACAATGAACAAAGATGCCGCTGTGCTGCAACGAGGTGAATTATGAGTTCGGAAGATCGAGATCCGCTTTTGGACAAACTGCACGCGCTTCCGGTGCAAACGCTCCCTACTCGTCGCTCCCAAGAAACGCTGCGCCTCGCTGAAGAAGCGTTGCCGGGAAAAGTTCGTCCGGGATTTCGTTGGCCACAATTGGCTCTAGCGGTTGTCTTAGCGTCCGCCGGTATGTTTTACACCGTCGAATCGGTGCACAAGCTCGACACGATTTATCTGTCGAATCACGAAACGGCCGGCCTCGAACGTTGAGTTTTACTGGCCAACCCGCTCAGGGTTTGCCCATGAGTTCGCCCACGGGCGTTTCACCGCGAACCAGATGAGCGACAATGGCGCGTCCATCAGGACGGGCTCGTTCATTTTCCAAACGCCGGAGACTCAGGTCGATATCGACCTTATAAGAGCCTTGGAATTCATGCGGAGGCGAACCCGCCCATTCGTCAGGCGAAAGCATTGAAAAATAAAGTTCGCCGTCCGCGCGACGATAAAGGTGATAAGTTTTTCCGGGTATTTTTCGGAAATTGCATTTCGCCCGTTGCAATCGCGCTGATTCTCGAGCCTCTTCGAGAAGTTGTCGCGCCTCTTCCTGCAATGCGCGCATTTGATCACGAATAACTTCGAGTTTCGCCCCAACGACAAGACCCAAAGATTCATCCGATTTTTCAATTTCTCGGGCCATGTCCACAAGGTCGATACGCGCCGCCAAGCGACTCGTTGGATAAGGAATCGACCGGGTCGAAATGATTTCTCCACCAAGTTTGTCTTCGGACGAATCGTTGGACATCAAAGTACCTTCACTGCGGTTTGTCTTGATTGGACGGCGTGGAGTTGAATGCATCACGCGCCTCGCGGAGCGCCTTGATCGCTGCTTCGCGGTGACCACGCGCTGCCAGCGACCAACCTTCGACACGCAACATGCCCGCGTAAAGCTCGTGTGCGCCTTCTTCGCGTGCACCAATCGCAGCGTTACATGCACGCATCGCCAAGTCACGACGCCCCGCGTGATCCAAACCTTTCGCCAGCGCGGAAAAACCCAACGGAGGAGCCACGATGGTCACCGCCAAAAGCGCTTCTGCAACCAATACGCCTGCATCGCGGATCGAAGGATGCGACATGTCGAGCGCGAGGCGTGTTGCGATCCAAAGCGAATTCGGAACCGCGGTGACCGTACCGGCATGAAACGACTTCGCGATTTCGTGCAACGTGTCTGTCGCTTGCTGCACTCGGTTGGCCTTCAACGCGGCAACGGCATCGAGGCCCAACGACGCAATCCGCAACGAAGGTGTGGCAACGACATCCGGAGACGACGCCGCATGCGATGCCTGTGCTCCTTGCTCGTTGCCCGCCAGAAATGCGCGAACTCGACGCAAGAACGGCACCATCTCTGGAGCCGCCTCTCCCGCTGCGAGGATCGCGTCGGCCCGCGCATCTCCTTTGGCCGTCGCGATCTTCACGAGTGCAACGAGTCTGGCGAGAGCCGCATTGCGCATCGTTTCATCCGGCACACGCCGAATCGTTGTTCCAATGCGATCCGCTTCGATCGCAGTCAACTCGTCACCCATCGCGTCTGCATGCTCGGCCGCAAGACGGATGGCCTGACGACCAAGCGATGTCGTTGGATCGCGACTGATTTCTTCGAGCAACGACAACCCCGACGCGCGCGTGAACTTGCTCGGCGAACGCATGCGCCCAAGCGCAATCACGATCTTCTGCTGCGGAGGAGCTCCTGCAGGATCCACAGCCGCCGCATCCGCAAACGCCAGCGATGGATTGGTTTGATCACCAAGCATTCGCTCGACACGTTTGGCGCGTGCAGCGAGTGCGACATCCGAAGCGTTGCCTTCCTTGTCCGCCAAGGACGCAGCGTGACCAAATGCTTCGAAGGCTCGTTTGGAATCGCCAAGTGTTTCGAGACAACGACCCAGCAAGTAGTAGGCGCGTGCTCGACCTTCACGCTCCGCCTCGGCGCGCGCAAGCGTGACAGCCGCCGAGCGACGACCTTCGCGCACGAGCGCCTTGCACAACACGATGATGTCCGCGACGTGCTCGCCGCCATCGATGATCAGCGTGTAACGCTCGGCCAAACTCTCGACTTCTTTTTCATTACCGAGTCGGACGGCGCATCGTAATGCACCAAGAACGACACGCGCACACGACGGGCCCGCAAGCGTCTGCGGAATGAGACGCTTGTACGTGCCCAACGCGATGAATGGACCGACGGAGCGTTCGAGTTGCTCCGCCGCAGCCAATCCAAGTTCATCGACGAGGGCCATGCGCGCGTACGTCCTTCTCTAGCGTTGTCTACGCACCACCGCGCTCGGTCACGAGGCCAAGTGACGGCAAGCGTTCGAGAGCTGTTTCGATACGCGACGTTTCGGCATGGATCGCTTCGAGTTTGCGACGCAACGCTGCCGCATCGTTCGTATTCGCAGTAAGGCCACGCAACGGTTCGGTGACTTTTTCTCGGAGCTGCCCGATGAGTTTGTCTCGTTCAGCCATCTGGAGTGGACCGACATCCGAGGACGACGGAACGAAATCGACGAGTTTTCGTTCGACACTTTGCCCGTAAAGTCGTGCGCTGATGACACGCCGTTCGAGGTACGACGGATCATCGAGACGCATCGCGGAAAACTCTTCTTGCACCGCCGTTTCATAGAGAGCCTGCACTTCGTTGTACACGCGGCGCCAAACCACCGCGTCGTTCGCTTCGTAAGCCGCGGCAGCTCGAGCCTCGATGTCCGCGATGCGCTTCTCCCACGCCCCTCGATCCATCCCGTGCAACGTTCCAGTCGCTCGATACACAACGCGTCGAAGTGATCCGAGTTCTTCTTCGAATCGAGCCATCGGAGGCGACAGTGTTTCATTCGGATCGCCGCGATACCAATCGACAAGGATGCGCAACTTCTCGCAAAGCGCCTGCATCTTGTCGGGGTCTGTCATGACAACCTCGCGGATCCCCGCGACGAGCATGTCGGCTTCGGCGCGATAACTCTGCGAGCTATTCCCCCACAGGTTTTTCCCAGTCTGCTCGGCGTCTTCGATCAAACTCTCGACCGCGCCAGCGGGATCGAAACGAGGTGCGGCCGGAGGTTCCACTTGCGCCCACAACTCCTGCCCGGCAACGACAGCGCGCGCTTCCATGCGCATCGCATCGTCACACCGCAACGTGAGATCCACGGGCGTCCCAACAGGTAGCTCTTTGGGAACTTGCAACAAGAGCGTCTTGATCGGCATACGATTTTGCAGAAGCCGCAACACGACCGCGCCGCTTTGATCGGCCGTAAAAAACCGATGCTTCACTTCCGTGGGCAAACCCGCTCCGCGCGAAATGAGCACGCGACGTTCACGCCGCCCAGCACGAATGACTTCGATCGCGATGTCTTTCGCCACGACAGACGGACGACTGAGAGCACTCGCGCGCGGACGAACATCGCCGCGGTACACCGCAAACGGCAACTCGGCGAGAACTTCGCGTTCCGAAGAACGAATGCTCAGGCGCATGCCTTGTTCGGGCTCTTCGCCCAACGGAATCTCGATCCGCGTCACGGTCTCGTTGGAATCGGGAACGGAAATGCGTGTGACTTCGTCCGAACCATCTTGCGCCGATACGCCACGAAAAACGATCGCTTCGGCAGCACTCGAAGGTACCGCGTCAAACCTTAATCCAAGACGAACCTTGGCCGACTGACTCACGAGCGGTGTCGTGAACGAAATCGCGACCTTCTTCTGCTCTTCACCCAAACGCAGTCCACCGAGTTGCGCGGCGTGAATCGCAGCCCCGAGCGCAACGCAGGTATCGACCTCGTCTTGCAGCGGTTTTTCTGAGCGACTCTGTTTGCAGATCGCTTCCATGACGCGCCGAATGACCATCGGAACGCGAGTTGATCCACCCACGAGAACGACGTGATCGATCTGCGAAAGATCCACGGAGGACGTTTCCGCGCTGCGCGCGATTGCGCGATCACAACAAGCGATGGTGGTCTCCACGAGATCGGCAATTGCCTTCTCGTAGTCGGCGCGACCGATCTCGGCCTCGAACGACACGCTGTCGTCGTTCTTGTCCTTCATGAACTCTTGCTTGGAAACGTTCACGACCTCGGAGGTCGAGAGCGATTCTTTGATCTCCTGAGCGAGGTGGACGATGCGTCCGAACTTCGCGCGATCGTCTTCGTTGTTGCGCACGTCGAGATCGAGTGCGTAGCCCCGTTCAACGAGCATTTGACGCAAGCGCTCTGCGAAGCGGCGATCGAAGTCATCGCCACCCAAGTAGTTGTCGCCATCGATCGCGAGCACTTGGTATTCGCCGCCCAAACAACGGAGAATCGATACGTCGAACGTGCCGCCACCGAGGTCGTACACGAGGAAATTTCCATCACCAAGGCGGTTTTTCCAGGTGTGGTAGATGGCCGCAGCGGTGGGTTCTTGCAGAACACCAATCACCTCGAAGCCAGCGATTTCTCCTGCCAAACGCGTTGCTTCCACTTGCGGCGCATCGAAGTACGCCGGCACGGTGATCACGGCGCGATCGACACGAACTTCGATGCCCGCTGAAGCTTGTTTGCCCAGGTGCTCGCGCATGCGCACGCGCAACTCTTCGAGAATTTTTGCGCTTATTTCGGCAGGGGACAGGGCATGCGGCCCGACATCGACCGTGACGGTTTGTCCCATCCGTCGCTTGATCGACTCGATCGGTCCGGGGGTTTTTC
>JBGAOI010000148.1:6369-12764 GCA_044221885.1 Polyangium sp. (in: bacteria) | reverse complement strand
GACTTTTGCTGAGCGACGATACGAATTGCGTTTCTGTGCATCACTCGCTCATGGCGCACAATGCATTCCGCAATCCATTGCTCTCGGGAGGCGGACGCCACGACCTTGCCAACAACGTCATGTACAATTGGCGCGACATTGCGACCGAGATTTCGCCGCAAGATCGAATCATGCAAACGAATATCGTTGCCAATTGTTATCTTCCGGGCCCGTCGTCGAATCGCGACCTTCGCGAAGTGATTTACCACATTGGGGATCCTGGTCGATACATGAATGACGCCGCGGATCTTCTCGCGGGTACGGGACGTCCAGAGCTGTTTGTCGAGGGAAACATATCACCGCATCGCCCGAATGACGCTGCGAATGAATGGGACCTTGTAACGGCAGATTGGGACGGTTCGCTTGCGCCGGAAACGTATCGCGTGAAGCAACGTTTTGCAGCTCCCGTCATTCCACTTTTCAAAGGCGGCGACGCTTGTTCGCTGGTACTCGACAATGTTGGCGCCAGCAAACCGCGACGTGACGCCGTGGATATTCGGGTGATCGACGACGTGCGTAACGGTACGGGGCGCATTATCAACAAACCGGAAGACGTCGGTGGTTTTCCCGTCATGAATTCGGCCAATCCCGAGCCCGATACCGATCATGATGGCATGAGCGATGTTTGGGAAATGCAACAGGGACTCAATCCAATGGATCCAATCGACGCAACGCTCGATGACGACGGCGACGGATACACGAACATCGAGCATTACCTCCATTCACTCGCGGGGTTGCCATGAAACGAATTTGTCTTGGAATTCTTATCGCGGCCGGGGCTTTGCTTTCAGGATGCCGAGGCAACTTGGCGACGTTTCAACCGGCTCGGACAATGCCTGCCAAAGGGTTTGCCGTAGGCATTGAAGGTTCGGGGATAGGTTCCGTTTCGGACGCCGGCGACAAACAGGATGGCACTTTTGCCATTGCGGGTCGTTATGCCGTCAACCAACGCGTCGAAATTGGCGCACGCGTGGGAACAACGCGCCCCGAAATCATGGCCAAGATTCGCCTAGATGCTGGAAAACCTGAAGGAACGGCCATTTCATTCGCTCCGTCGGTTGGGGCATTTGCAGCGACGGCGACGGGAATTCTGGCGCTCACGTCGTATGGTCAATTGCCTATTCTGGTGGGCATTCCTGTAGGTCGTCACGAAATCGTCCTGAGCGGCGCATTGCATTTCGGTCATGCCGTGAACCTCGAACGGGATGGTTGGGGATTGGCGTTGGGCCCGGGAGCGTCGGTTGGATTCGTGGCGCAGCCATTGCCATGGTTATCGATTCTCCCAAGCCTAGCAATGGCGATGCCGTTTTTCCATGCGGGTCCCATTGGCGTGAGCACGGGAGACACCGTGGCGTATCAATTGGGAATTGCGGCCTTTGCCGGGAAACTTCATTGACGACCGCAAAGGCGTAACGAATCGACATGTGGCAGCGCTCTTCATCTTTCCCATTGGCAATCCCGCAAGAAACGCTTATCCTGGGCCGATGCGTTCTTCCTGGTTTTGTGGCGTGGCCCTTCTATCATTGATTTCGTGCAGCGGAACGCGCGAACCGACGCCTCAGCCACCCATCGTTTCACTTCAGACCGTGAGCGCCACCGCGCCTCCACCGTCGCCTCCCGAATCTGCTCAAACCGTGGAAGTGCCTGCACCTGTGGTTTCAACGGCCGAACCTATCGCCACAGCAGCGCCTTCCGCGACGGTCGCCGGCCCGCCCAAATCCTATCCAGAAAGCTGGATCATGCGCGCTCGAGGCGACAATCTCGGCCTATCCTGCACGGAACTCGTGTATAAAAACGGATGCAGCCAAACTCGAACTGGCATCGTGACATTTCGCGTGACCATCGACGAAAATGGATCCGTGGAGCAATTCTCTGAAATCGACAATCAGGTTGCTCTCGACAAAGGCGTGGTCTCGAGGTGCCTCAAGAAAAACATGCCTCGATGGAAGTTTCACCCGCCTGAAGGACACGAGCGGACGTTCGAGGTCCAAGTTGCTTTGGCAGATCGGTGTTGACCGCTCCGGCCGCCAAACACGACTCCGCCACTTCGTTTGTTGCGCTCGTCGAGGCTTGGAATCATCTGGCGGAGTCGTCCAAAGGTGCCAGCCACTTTTTTCGGCGGCAGCCACCTGTCAATTCGCCCCAAAATCCGATAACCTCACCTCATGCAGCACCTTACCAAAACGCATGGTCTTCTTCTTGCCGCCTTCACGGCGTCGTTTGTCGCGGCTTGTTCCGACACGGGAAACAACACGACTGGATCCAGTTCGTCCGGTGCAGGTGGTTCGGCGGGACAATCTTCCGGTGGTCAAGGCGGCGATGGTGGCCTTTTCGTGTTCGACGGCGGCCCGACAGGGGGTAGCGGCGGTGCGAGTGCAGGCCCCACTGTCATCTATGCCAGCACCGACACGACGCTGTACCGGCTGGATCCTTCGTCGCCCAATCTTGCCGTCACGGAAGTTGGACTCTTCGACTGCATTGGTGCAGGGGCGAATCAATACAAAGCAATGACCGACATTGCCGTCGATCGCAATGAGAACCTCTGGGGAATTACTGGGCATGTCGTCACCCCGTTAACCATCGAAGCTGGCGGAAATATCAAGTGTGGCGCAAAGACGAATCTCGTCAATGGTTCGCCGGGACAAAACTTGCCAACATTTTATGCGCTTACGATGGCCCCTCTAGGTGTCATCGATCCGAATCTCGAAGTTCTGATGGCCGCCGACAGCCTTGGCAATCTGTGGGCCATTGATGCGGCCGGAAAAACGACCCAACACGGAAGTTTTGGCACCGTGCCCGCCAACGATGGCAATGGGTACACGTACGACTCAGCCAATGTCGGCAAAGTCTGGGAAATCTCTGGAGACTTGGTCTTTCTGGCCAACAATGGCAAACCTGTGGGTTTTGCCACCGTGCGCGATTGTCCCAATCCACCCAGCACGACGGGCTGCAACAAAACCGACACATTGCTGGAGATTGACATGACGAAATTGGCAGCGGAAGGCACGAGCGTGGTCGCAAAAGCAATCCGAGGAGCCATTGTCAAAGCGCCGGGATGCAGCGATTCGGTTACCGCCTACGGGAGCATGTACGGCATTGCGGCGTGGAATGATCAGGTGTATGGGTTTTCCCGCACTGGCTTGCTTGTCGGAATCAACACGACCAAGGGAGGGGCGTGTTTGGTACAGGATTATCCGATGCTCAACTTCTCGGGCGCCGGTGTCCCGACGCTTGCACCCGTGCTTCCGCCTCCACCGAAGTAGGCGAATTCGTTTGGCACAGCAAACCCGAGTTCGATTCGAACGCGATTACCTGCCCCCCCTCGAGGGTTGTCACGGTACGGTTACGCCGATGCTCGTTCCCGCGCCAAAACCATCCTCACTTTGCGCGGAAAGGCTCGCGCTGAATTCGCCTTTCATCGCCGTACCATCGACGGAAACGGTAACGGTCACATCCCCGGGCGTTCCATCCACCATGTCCAAAGACGCGGGTGAAACGGTCGCGGTGACTGGACCTGAACCCGACACGGAAAAGGTGAATTTGCCTTCGTGTGAACCTTCGACCAGCAGCGTCGCTTTGACCGTACCCGATGCCCCGGGCGCCAGGGTCAACGCGCCGGTGCACGGTTTGCCAGGCTCACAATCCACGCCGCATACCGCAGGTTCGCATCCGGTGAACTTCGTTGACCCGGCACACGCCGAAATGAAACAACTGCCAACCGCAACAAGTAAGAACGACCATTTCTTCATGCATCATCTCCTTATGTGAAAGTCAAACCTATCAAACCCAATCAACAATTGCCAGTGCTGTATGCGGCCACCGGTCCAATCAAAGGCTGGGCCACAATGCCGCCGCAATCGATCCGATCAAGATCCCCGCGTTGATGTCCTCGGGATTCTCTGTGGTCATGCCAATCGCACCCATTGCAGCATTGGGCATGACCGCATCGAGACGCGTGGTGAACATGAGGTTCGGGTTGGGAATGATTTCGGGGGGCGGTTTGAACGTACCTTGCAGCGCTTCGACATTGCTCGTGCCGATAACCATCGGTTGCCCCACGGTACCGTTGAATGGAATGAGCCAAGCCTTGGCGTCGATAATTTCATTAAATTGGCCGTCTGCCGTCACGAATTTCATTTCGAGTCCAGGAATGGCCACACGGGCAAGGGCTGGATTGAGCCCGGGTTGTTCATAGGGCGGATAACAAACAACGTCGATCTTCGTTGGCCAGGTCAAGTCGATGGTAACGGGCGTTGGATTGACCCGCTCGCCTTTGGGCGTGATGTAATCTAGGACGGTCTCGATGTGGTCGACTTTTTGAGTCAAAATGGTATCGCCTGACAACCCTGCGACGGCTTCACACATTTCCTGGGTTGTAGCGAGCGGATATTGACCGAAGTCCTTGGGTGTCGGGAGAGGATTTCCTGTCGACGTCGGCCCTCCATCACTGCCACAACCCAAAGTAACGAACGCGGCGAACATGCCAACGAGCGATATTCTCTGCACCATGGCGACAGCGTATCACCAAAACGTCGCCGTTTGCAATTGTCCAGATGCAGGGTGTTAGCTGGTGGTTTTCTTCTTCGGCAATTCAACGATGAATTCGGTACCTTCACCGGTAACCGATTCAAAGCGAATCGAGCCGTTATGCATTTGCTCGACAATTTCGCGGGTGATGGACAAACCAAGTCCCGTGCCTTGTCCGACGGGCTTCGTCGTGAAAAACGCTTCGAAGATACGGGGGCGAATCTCTTCGGGAATGCCCATTCCATTGTCGCCGATGCGAATCTCCACAGTCTCGCCCGAATCTCGGGTAGCCACGCGAATCGTCGGAGTTCGGCCTTGAGATGCGGCAGAACGGACGGCATGTAAACCATTGCCAATCAAATTCAGAAATACGCGGCCAATCTCTTGCGGAATGATTTCCAGCATTGGCAAATTGGGCGCGAGCTGCTTCTCAATGGTCACGTTGAATTCCCGATCGAGAGATCGGGCACCATGATACGCCAAAGCAAGGGTTTCTTCGAGCAGTCGGTTGATATCCGTAGGCTCGGTTTGCCCCGCTTGTCCACGTGCATGCATCTGCATGGCGCGCACAATACCGTCGGCGCGTAATCCATGCTGATTGACCTTGGCGCAATTGTCCGCGAGCATTCGCAACGAATCGTTCAGGTTATCACGCCACGTTTTGGTGACCTTGCCGTCCCAATTGGCAATGTCTTGCTGGATCTCGGAAATCAAATCGACCGACAACGACGCAAAATTAACCACGAAATTGAGCGGATTCTTGATCTCGTGGGCAATCCCTGCCGCAATCGCCCCAAGTGTCGCCAGTTTTTCCTGCGCCACCACTTGCTCGCGCATCGTCTTCAACGCCAAACGCGTCTTGTCCAACTCGAGCCGCACTGCGTCGAGCTCCCGGGCTTGTTGCTCGAGCCGTGTTTGCAATTCGTCATTTTTCTGTTGTGAGTCGCACACGAACTCCACCGACTCTTGCTTGCGAGCCGACAGTAGATCGTTGCTGTCGGGTGTATCCTCAACAGGCATATCCACTTCCAATGCTTCCGACATTTGCGCGCCGGTCCTGGAGTTCATGGTTAGTTGTCAGTGTTCTATCGCGTATGCGTATGTACTGTCAAGTACGCTGTTGGCAAACGACCAGCACAGAACCAACTGACAATTCACAGATTTTCACTTGCACGTCTTTCGCGACGCCCTGGTGCTGCACCCGTGACGACCATCCCGGCCCTCGATGATGATGGGTCTTATCACCCCGCGCAACCACGTAATCTACGACGCACCTTTTCGTCGTCGTCTGCTCAAGGCGATGCTGCGCAAAACCATCGAACGCGTTCTCATCGCGAACACCACACGTCCATATCTTGCCCCACCTGCCATTTCGCTTGCCGGCGCGCCAAGGGCACTTCTACCCTACGAAAAACTCCAATGGATCCGAAAGAAGCCAACGCGGACGGGTTTTACCAATTTGGACCGCATCGGATGCAATTCGAGCCTCCAGACGTGCTTCACCTGTTCACCAGCGGCGTCGTGGAGCCACATCACTTCGAGAATTTCTTCAAGCTCGGAACGCAACTGATTTCCGACCGGCCGATCTACGTCTTGCGAGATGCAAGCGGTGGCGGAGAGCTTGGGGCAAAAACGCGAGCCCGGATCATCGAACTTGCACAACCGCACCTTCTCGGCGGCATCGTGAACTACGGGGCGTCTTTTCATATGCGCGTCGTCGTCACCATGTTGCTCAAAGCGATTCGGGCATTCAAACACTCCATACCCGATGTCGCGTTTGTCGAAACGGAATCCGAAGGTCGCGCCTGGATTGATGCTCGACGCCGCCA
>JBGAOI010000148.1:0-6359 GCA_044221885.1 Polyangium sp. (in: bacteria) | reverse complement strand
AGCGACTAGCCGCAAGCAAACACGTGCCGAGACAGTTGCGTCACGTCAAGCAAATCTTGCACACACGCATCGAGGAGGTTTAACGTATACGTATGACGTTTGTCCCTGCGCACCGCATCACGACGCACGAAGTTGGTCCCCATCGCGTGGACCTCGAATTCCCCGATGTGGTGCACATTCATTACGTGGGAGACGTGGAACTTGCGCATTTTCTGGGCTTCAACGACGTCATGCGAGCGCTTCCACCGAGCATCCCGCTGTACTTGCTTCGAGACGCGCGTTGCGGTGGCCTCGTCACAGCCGAAGTCCGCCAATACATTGCCAACAAGCTCGAAGATTCGAGGTTTATCGCGATCGCGACATACGGATCGTCTTTCCAAACCAAAACCGTCTTTTCCAACATGAACCGAGCCATACGCGTGAAGCGCCCCAACGAAGTCACCGTCGAATTTTTCTCCTCGGAAAACGACGCTCGCGCTTGGCTCGAACTCCTGCGCCACGAGCCAGAAATCAGCCCCAATTCGCAGTAATTCCCAGCGTTGCCGCAAACACGCAGCGACTCGACCACGACACTTCACTTCCGAGAATCGAAACGCTCGCGAGTGACCACTCGTTTAACGCAATCGATTGCGCACAGCGTCACACCGAAGCACCACAAACGCTTAATTGCCAGATCCGTCCGGAACGCGTAAGATGTTACGCATGACCCATCGCGCAGTGCAACCGGTGACGAAGCACCAGGTTGGTCCGCATCTTGTCGAACTCGAACCGCCGGATCTGATCCATATTCACTACGTTGGCAACATCGAAATCGCGCATTTTCTTGCTTTTCAAACACTCATGGATGCGTTGGAAGTATCAAACAATCTTTGTGTGCTGCGTGATAGCCGCCAAGGAGGAATCGTCTCGCAAGAAACGCGTCAATTCGTGGCCCTGCAAATGCCTGAACTGCGCGTAAAAGCCATCGCGACGTATGGTTCGTCTTTCCAAGCCAAAACAGTTTTTTCAAACATGCATCGAGCACGTCGGAGCATCAGCTCAAACGAAGTCATTTTGGGTTTCTTTGACACAGAAGAGGAATCGCGAGCATGGATTCAAAAGCTACGTGTTGAACGGGATGCACTCTTATCGTGACGCTGACAAAAGTTCGTGCGTGTAACGCGCTCAGCATGCATCGTTGATCCTACGCCACCGCAATGACGAAACCGCCGCAGCTTCAGCCGTACACCGTGCAAGTTGGACCTCACCGCCTCGAATATGAGCCTCCCGATGTGGTGCACGTGCACTATGTGGGCGAGGTTGAACTCGAGCATTTCAAGGTCATCGACGAGGCTTTGCGCCGGGTCCCAGCTCCACACCGCGCGTATCTTTTGCGCGATGGGCGGCAAGGCGGAGCCATGAGTGCGGAGACGCGGGCTCACATGGCAAAACACATCGATCCGTCGACCATCGCGGCAACGATCACGTATGGTTCGTCATTCCACACGCGTACCGTGATGCAAATGCTGAACAAAGCGATGGTTTTGCTTCACGACAAACATACCAATGCCCTTTTTCTCGACACGGAAGAGGAAGCTCGCGCTTGGATTAACGAACACCGCGCGACGACCGCTGCAAAATGAACGGCCGAGGAAAAACGTTGCGTCGTCATTCCTTGGGCAAATACCAGCCATCTTCCAAAACCAAATGCCTTGACACCACGTGATCCGCCGTTGCATTCGGGGCTTCTCAAACACGAGCAATCACCTATGATGCGCTCGAGAAGATGGACAATTCGCTTCCGCAGGCTCCCTGCCGTCAGAAAGTGGGTCCACACGAGCTGGAAATTGAGCCACCCGACATCTTGCACATCCATTACCAAGGCGACGTCGAGCTCGAACATTTCAAAATTTTCGATGCTGCCGTCGGTCGTTTTCCAACCACCGTACGCGTGTATGTCCTCAGGGATGCGCGCAACGGTGGCAGTCCGTCTGCAGAAACGCGCGGTTACATCGCGAAAAACGTCGACGTCACGCGCATCGTCGCGCTCGTGACGTATGGTTCGTCCTTCCAAGCGCGCACCATTGCCACGATGCTCAACAAAGCCATGCGGCGCTTGCACGAACAAACAGGCATGTCGGTTTTTTTCGATACGGAAGCCGAAGCCCGAGCTTGGATTGACGAACACCGCGCCGCATGCGTGACTGCGGAAGCCGATCTAGAAAAACCCCCATCCACGGATATCAAGCATCATCGCGGATGATTCACGTCTCCCGCGACAATCCAACCTTCCGGGTCGGGACGAGCGTCACGCGAACTTCATCGAGCGATACCGCCAATTGCGACACTTCATCGGGAATTTCCCACGCGCCCATCCCCGGAACCTTTTCGCCATTTCCCGTTAACGCGCGCCACTGCGCCGCATATCTGGCCGTCAATTCTGCTTTGATTTTCGATGTATCGCGCACACGTGGTATGGGCGCACGAAACGCAAATCGGAGGCTCGGTTTGCCCTTGTACAACTCGACGCCGAACAATCGCAGCGTTTCGGTGATTTTCGCCACGAGCTCTGCGCGCCGCCAATAATCCCACGACTCTTCGAGCGGCACGTGAAGAAGCCCGTCGAGTTGCGCATCGGCAATGGCCGCTTTCGAGGCTTTCTCGGTACTCGAGCGGCCCAAATCGAGTTTTCGAGGGGTCAATATGGCTTCGCGATGAAATTCGAGAACCCTTGATTGCAGCTTTCCCGCCGCCAACTTCAACACGGCAAGGGATTCCGGCGCTGACAGCTCGTCCGCCCGCGCCGAAACGGCAATCACAAGTACGTCGGGACGAACCGCAAGGCCATGCTGTTCATGTGCTTCTGGAACGAGAACGCTGAGATCCATGACAAACCTCCAACGAGATGCGCGATCAACGTCCGGGGGGAGTGCTCCCACGCGGCGGCGGTGGGTTACTCGAGCGCCATTCGCCCGAACCACCTCCGGACCGCAAAATATCAAGTAAATTCGACCACATCTCGCGGATATTGGAGAAACGATGATGCGGTTCGATGGCCAAAACGCGGGCCACCCAGCGATCGATTTGCTTGGGCAACTCAGGTCGTTTGTCCGTCAACGTGGGCCGCGCAGCACGAATCACGAGCCGCACGACATCGACGAGCGAATCACCTCGAAATGGCACATGGCCCGCGAAAATCCGATAAATGATGGCGCCCATCGCATACATGTCGGCAGCCGCCGAAATGGTAATCGACGGTCCTTGCCAGCTTTCCGGCGCAATGTACGAAGGGGAGCCGACGACAAACCCATCTTGGGTCAATGGCGTCGATGCCGAGAGATCCTTGACCATGCCGAAATCCAAGAGTCGCACGCGACCACGCGCAGTCGAATCCAATACGAAAATATTCGCGGGCTTCAAGTCGCGATGCACGATGCCTCGAGCGTGAGCCGCTTCGAGCGTATCCACGATTGGGGCTAGCAATTCGATCATTTTCAAGACGGGAAGCGGACCAAATTCATTTTCGTGCTGCCACAAGTAACGCTCCAAGTCTTGGCCGCGAAGCAGCTCCATCACGATGTACATCAGGCCGTCTTTCGACCGATTGAGCGCGAAAATCTGCACGGCTGCGGTACCCGACAATACCCCCATCGATCGGGCTTCACGACGCATACGGGTCGTAAATTCTGCCGAATTCGCCACTTCAGGCTTCAGAATCTTGATGGCTACAGGCGCGCCAATGTCCAAGTCCTCCGCCTCGTACACCGCGCCTTGGCCACCTTCACCAATCAGGCGAACAACACGGTATTGACCATCGAGAACGTCACCCAATTGGATCATGATCTACCTTCCCCCCGTAAAACGCACTTGGGAGCAAGTCAGGTGCCTGTTTTACACCGAAACCAGCTCCCAAGTCGACGCTGCAATGACTACGCGCTTTCTTGCACGGACGGGGCAACTTGCGCGAGCGCAAGCGGAAGAATTTCGTCCATCGAATCGATGAGCGTCACCTTCACCGCGTCCAGAATATCTGGCGGAACATCATCCAAATCACGCCGGTTCTTCGCCGGAATGATGACCTGCTTGATCCCAGCCCGATGCGCCGCAAGGAGTTTTTCCTTGACGCCCGACACCGGCATGACGCGTCCCCGCAGCGAGATTTCACCCGTCATCGCGATGTCGGATCGGACAGGGCAATCAAGGAGCAGCGAACACACCGCCGTGAACATCGTCACGCCTGCCGCGGGACCATCCCGTGGAACTCCATGGCGAGGTACGTGCAGATGCAAGTCGATGTTCTTCAGCCACTCCGGATCGAGATGCAAGCGATCGGCCTTGCTCCGGACAAACGACACCGCCGTCGTTGCCGACTCTTGCATGACGTTCTTCATGTTGCCCGTGAGCACGACGTTGCCTTTGCCCGGCATCTTCGACGCTTCGATGAAGAGCAATTCACCTCCACCGGGCGTCCATGCCAAACCCGTCGCCACCCCTGGTTCGAGCGTCTTTTCGGCAATCTCCGGACGAACCTTGTGCGGCCCGAGCACCTTCTCGACATGTTCGGGATTGACGACTTCGCGTACGTCCACACCTTCCGCCAAACGGACCGCTGTGGCGCGACAAACCGCGGCGATCTCCCGCTCGAGCCCGCGTACGCCAGCTTCACGCGTGTAGTGATCGATGAGTGTTGCGATGCCTTCTTCGGTGAACTCGAGGCGTTCGTCCGTGAGACCATGCGCGCTGAGCTGCTTCGGGACGAGAAATTCCCGGGCGATGCCGAGTTTGTCCGTGCGCGTGTAGCCCGGCACTTCGATCACTTCCATGCGATCCATCAAGGCTGCAGGAATCGTGTCGCGGTTGTTCGCGGTGGCCAAAAACGTCACTTGCGACAAGTCGAAGGGCAAGTCGAGGTAGTGATCTTGGAACGTTCCGTTCTGTTCCGGATCGAGCACTTCGAGCAGCGCTGCCGCTGGATCTCCACGCAGATCCGCACCGAGTTTGTCCACTTCGTCGAGGACCAACACCGGGTTTTTCGTGCCCGCTTTCTTGAGCGCCTGAATGATACGGCCAGGTAACGCGCCGACATACGTGCGTCGGTGCCCACGCACCTCGGCTTCATCACGCACACCACCGAGCGCGATGCGTTCGTACTGACGACCCATCGCTCGCGCAATCGACTTACCCAGCGAGGTTTTTCCTACGCCCGGCGGTCCAATGAAGAGAAGGATCGGACCCTTCTTGTCGGTGCGAAGCTGACGAATCGCCGAGTATTCGACAATCCGCTTCTTCACTTTCTCGAGGCCCATGTGGTCTTCATCGAGACATCGCCGAACTTCTTTGGTGCTCAAACGATCGACCGTGGTCTTGGACCACGGCAAGTCAGCGATCCATTCGACATAGGTTCGGGTGAGGTTGTACTCGGCCGATTGCTGAGCCATGGAGCGCATGCGCGAGAGCTGTTTTTTGGCCACTTTTTCGACTTCCGTCGGTGGTTTGGCCTTTCGAACCTTCTCGCGTAGCTCTTCGATCTCGTCGTCTTCGGACGATTCACCGAGCTCTTCACGAATGGTTTTCATCTGTTGGCGCAAGATGTCTTCGCGATGGCTCTTGCCGGTTTCCTCTTGGACCATCGAGGAAATTTCTTTCTTCACGCGCAAGACTTCGAGTTGTCGTCCGACCATGGCGAGGACGAGACGAACTCGAGCTTTGACATCGAAGGCTTCGAGGATCTCTTGTTTGTTCGCAACGGAGGCTTGAGCTTGCGGAAAGTTCGAGGCGATGAGATCGGCTAGGGCGCCAGGTTCACGCACGTTGTCGAGGATTCCGGCGGTGTCTTTGGGCAAGTTCGGCATGAGGCCGAGGACTTCACGCGTGGCTTCGCGAAGGCCGGTGCCGAGTGCATCGAGTTCCACATCGCGGACGAGCGATTCGGGGATGCGTTCGATCTTCGCGCGCATGTAAGGTTCGAGCGACGCGGTGTTTTTCATTCTGAAACGGCCGAGACCGTGAAGTACGACGGAGTAGTTGCTCGGGCCGAGACGAATCACTTTGACGACACGGGCGATCGTTCCGACGGTGTAGAGATCCTTGAACATCGGTTCGTCTACTTCGGAAGACTTTTGGCTGAGCACGCCGACGAGCGCGCGTTCGCGACCGAGAAGGTCTTCGACGAGCCGAACACTCCTTGGACGTCCAACGTTTATCGGAACGACGGACATCGGAAAGAGCACGGAATTTCGAAGCGGAAGAATAGGAACCGTGTCCTCGGATGGAGGACCCGGCGGAGATGACGGAGCACCGCTGGATGCCATGCGCGCCAACCTAGTACATTTTTGCTTCGTGCGCTGTCTCTAGGCGCGATCAAAAATCTCGGATCTTCC
>JBGAOI010000147.1:0-12945 GCA_044221885.1 Polyangium sp. (in: bacteria) | reverse complement strand
AGCAACATTGGCCGTTTCAATTGCCTTTGAGTTATGTGGAATCGACGGGGCGGCGGGATATCGAAGCAACGATCGATCGGGCGCTCGAACGTGAATTGATGTTGGATCTCGAGCAAGTGGTGAATCGATTCCCGTTTGAAAAGAATGCCCGGGAAGACGTGACGCCGCAAGAGTTGACGAAGCTCTTCCATCCGAAAGAAGGACGCGTTTTCGATTACTTCCGTCGGTACCTCGAACCCCTCTCGCAATTCGGCGAAGGCGGATTCCGACCGAAATCGTCCATCGGTGGCGTACGCATTTCCAAGAGTATTTACGACTTCTTGAACGCTGCCACGCTTTTGTCGTCGCGTCTTTGGGATGAAAACGGAGCACCAAGGCCGCTCGAATACCCGTTTGTCACGGTGCCCTTCGGCAAAGCGCCCAATGACGAAACCGCGCTCACCCTGGTTTATTTGAACGTCGGTAGTGGTTCGCTGTTCAACTTCAATCAGCAACAATCGGGCAAACTGTTGCCGCTCGAATGGACCAAGACGGCCAGTTCTCAAGTCGGGGTGCAGTTGACCAATACCGACACGAAGGACAACGTATTTCCGCCGCCCATCAATCGCAGCGGGTCGTACTTCAGTCTGCTCCGTTTGCTCATGGCTGCGGAACAACCACCAGGAGCTGTCAAAGAACCCGCGACCGCGCAGCTATATTCGTGGGACATTACCGTTCAGCAAAAAGAAAAAGTTCGTATTCAGTTTGTCATTAAAAAAGACCCATGGGAAACCTTTTCCTTGCGTCCGTATGTGCTCAAAATGGTGAACCGATGACGACGTTCGGAGCAACCCGAGCCTTTGGAGCGAGCATTCTGGGCCTGGCCTTGTGGACGACGGGTTGCGCGGCGGCGAAAACAAGCCTGTATGTGGAAGCGCCGACGTCCGTGAACGACGGTGCGCCGATGCACATGATGGTCCGCACGGTCCCTGATGCGTTGCAACAAGAAACGTATGAAGAAGCGGCTTCGTTGATGTTCGTGAAGCCGCAAGATGAATCCGTCATTCTTTCACAACCCGTTTTTCCCGGCGAAAAAATCTCCATTTCTTTGCCCGAAGTCGAAAAAAACGATGTGGTCTTGTATTTCTTTTTTACTCGACCCGACCCCAAAGATCGTTTTCGCGTTCCTCTCCAAAAACCCCTGCCCGCGGAAGTTTTCATTACGCTCGGCGAACATTCGGTCGATCGAGTCCAACTGCGTCGGCGCTGAAGGCGAGGAATCGATTGCCGACCGAATCCATTCCGACCCCGGACCCCGAACGCCTCGACCTCGAAGCCGTCGTGCGGACATTACGTTCGGGCAAAGCCAGCATGGAGTGGCTCGGGACGTTTCTCCCGGCAACGTATGAAGCTCCGGCTCGTTTTCGCAAGGCTTTGCACGCGTTCGCGGTGCGTACCTTGGGAACGCTGAAAAGCACGCCCGACAAAGCGTACGACATTTACCACGACACCATTGCCATTCACGCCAGCCAACGTCGACGCGCGTTTGTTGTGGTTTCGGACCGAGGCGATTCGGAGATCACGTTCGACCAATTGCACCAACGCTCGGGCGCTCTCGCGCTGGCATGGATGCAGTTGGGGCTCGAACCGGGGAAAGTCGTGGCCATTGTCTTGCCGCTCGGCGTCGACGCGCTCATTGCGGTGGCCGCCTGTTTGCGTGTGGGGGCCGTGTTCTGTTTGGTTTCTCCTGACGGACCCACCTTCGTTCGCAATCGTCTCGAGCGATTAAAGCCGAATTTCTTGATCACGAGCGAGAAGTTCACTCTCTGGTGTGAGGCTTGGCAAGAAACGCGGTTGCCTTTTGCGCTCCCTGCCCTGCCCAATACGACACCGCCGTCGTATTCGTTCAAGCCGGACGAACCCGTCATGTGCGTGCTCTCGCCGTTTGGTGAACAGGACGCGAAGCCCATCGACGTCGCTGCGGGGCAACTTCACGAAGGACTCCTCGTATCGGGCTTGATAACGTTGACGCTCGAACGTTCGGATGTTCTTGCTGCGCCAGGGTTTTCCCACGCGCAATTTCAGCCGCTGCTCGTGCTTTCCGCATTCGCCGCTGGAGCTACGTTTGCGGAGTTTTCCGCGCAAGATCTCGCGAACGATCCCACGGTCATCACCCGTTTGGGCGTGACCGTGTTCGGGGTTTGTCGAACGGTACGAGATGTTTTGATGTCGAAGGAGCCGGCGAATTTCCCCAAAGGTCCGCGTCTTTGGTTTCGTAGTTTGACCGAAGCTTTTGACGTCGAACGATGGTTTGCGTTTCAAAACCTGGCCTGGGAACGCAAAGTGCCCGGATCGTCCATTGCGGCCAGCAATGCCGCGCCTTTTGTGCACTTGTTTGCGCCTCCTTCCGAGCCATCGGCAGGAGCATTACGCGTGTGGCCCGTACCGGGACGATCGTTTGCCTTTACCGAAGTTGCTGCCGGCGATTTGCCTGCATTACGCAACAGTGGCATCTACACGCCGCTCGTGGAAGACAAACCTGCCGATCCGACGGGTTTGCCCACAATGATGTTTGGTCGCGATTCCGCCGGTTACACGTTTGCGGGATGCGTCGATCTGGGGCGTAATGCGCAAACCTATCCCACGGATGAAGTCGCGCGGGTGGTCGAGACGCACCGAGCTGTCAGGCATGCCGTCGTGGTGTTGGCCACGGCGAACCATGCCAACGACGCGGTGGTGATTCTGTTGGCGTTTACCGAGGACCATTACGACAAACAGGGCCGGCTGGTTCCGCGCGTATTGCCCGATGATCTGCGCGCGCTCGTCGTGCGTGAAATGGGACAAACCTTGGCACCGGATCGTATTGAAGTGTTCCCGCTCAAGCCGCGGATGGTCGAAGGCGTCGTGGACGTGGCGCGTTGCCGCGACCAATACATGAGCGGTCTTTTGCACAAGAAAGCGACATCAGAGCTGTATCTGTTGATGTCGCGACTCGGCTACGTTTTGGCAGGACCACGCCCGTCTACGTGACGATGTTTTTCCAGGGAGGATTCGATGGCGACACTGGCATGTTTGGGAGCGACGACACAATGCTCGTTTGGTGCGGCCCCTTCATCGCTTTTGGTTTTACCTGTCAATCGCGTGCTCCAATCGACACCGATGGCCAACATCATGGACAACAAGCCCTTCGTGAACGTCTTGCCATTTGGGATGTGCACGAGTATGGCCAATCCCATGGTCGCCGCGGCCACCGCGGCCGCTCTCGGCGTTCTCACGCCGATGCCGTGTATCCCGGTGACCGCTGCGCCCTGGGCGCCCGGTGTTCCCACGACGCTCATTGGCAATATGCCCGCACTCGATATGAATTCCAAGTGCATGTGCAACTGGGGTGGCGTGATTTCCATCGTCGCGCCGGGTCAATTCGTGGTGCAGGCATGAATCGGATGAAACCTTTGCGCTTTTTATTCGGAGACGCCCATGGCTCTTGATCTTTCCCTCTATTTGACCGACCTGACGGCCATTGAATTCGTAGCGCTGGATCCCGGGGATGATCGCCTCACTGCGATTCGGGAGGCGTATGATCGCCGCAAATGGCTGGAAGCCGCCGAATTGGCCATGAATTTGGCCACCGAAGGCGTTTTTGACATCACGCCCATGTCCTACGCACTTTACGGGGCATTTCGCGAAACCGGCATCGGAGTGCTCGACGCGATCTTCGAGGTGACCAATGCCGCGGTTGGTAAGAACTTCAAGGCCATTGGCCCTCGAGATCGGCGGGAAACCTTTTTCACGACTCGTCTTGTTTGGCTTTTTGGAACGATACGCGACAACCTCGAGTATTACCAGAAAACCGCCGGGAATGAATGGAAGGTGATCAGCGAAAAATTGACGAGCGTGCGCGTTCGGGAAATCGTTGACCATGCCAAACCTTTGCAGCAAACATTAAGCGACCCGTCGTGGGAAAAGGTATCCCTTTCGTTCGCGGCCCTGGTCACGTTCTTGCGCGATTTTGCGACGATGCTCGAAAAACAAGAAGCGTCCGCCAAAGCCGCCGCAACGAACGCCGTGACGGCCACCTCAACGACGGAAACGGGCAAGCCCACGGACGACGACCCTTCCGACGAAGGTGGAGCTGCGGCGGATTCCCCCGACGATGGCAACAACCGTCGGGCTCGTGCCGAAGAAGACAAAAACGCCGCAGCAGCGCCGGCATCTCAGTCCGGATCGAAACGCACGGTCACGCTGCGTGTGTCACCGCAATTCGTCGAATTCCTGGACAAACTCAAGGCATTCGAAACGTTGGTTACGCGCGGTCAACACTTGAAAGCTGCCATTGTCGCGGAAGACATTCAAAACACGCTCGAGCATTTCGATCCGCGTGTACACTTTCCCGATCTGCTGTCGCGTTTCAGCCAGCTCATGTACGAGCACGCAGAAGACATCGAAGAAAGCTTCCGATTACAAAATTCCTTCACGTGGAAAACTTCGGCCCAATTTTACCAAGTGGATCTGGATAAATTCGTACGCGGTAAGAAGGGTTGATGTTCGTGACCGACCTGCTCTTCGCAGACAAACCCGAGACATTCGAAGAACGGCTGATACGCGCGGCCAAGAAGTTCGACCTGCGTCCGCTCGTTGCGGTATTGGTGGAAAACGGCTACGAGCGCAGGAACATTGTTTTCGAGGGCAATCCCGAAGATGGTGCATCGCCCGGACTCGTCGAAAGCATTCGTTTCCCAAACAAGCCGCCAAGGTCGGTGATCATTACGCTGAACTTGGGTCTTTTGGCCGAAGGAACGTTATTGCCAGCGTATTTTTTCCAAGTCATCCAGGCAAGTCCCCACCATGTGGCGTTTTACGACTTTTTGCGATTTTTTGACAATCATCTCGTCAACAATTACCTCCGAGCCGCCTACCCTGAAGATGAAGGTGGAGCATATGGCAACTACGACCAACTCTTGACGTCGTACTTGCGGCTGCTCGGACCGGGATCACGCAGTACACTTTGGTGGCTTTTTCAGCGGTATTTCCCGGATTTTCCGCTGCACGTAAAACGCGGCGCGTTTACCAGCGACACTGCTGCCCACTCCATGAAAATGGGTTTGTCAAAACTAGATGGCACAGGCGTCTTGGGCAAAGTGTACGAATCGACCGCGTCGGGGTTCGTCGTGGAACTCACGGTGGAATACGAAACCGATCTATATGGGCGTTCCTGGGCAGAAATGATTCTCGAGCGCTTCAAACAACGCCTTTGGCCCATTCTAAAGCCGTGTCAAATTCCCTTCGTCTTGCGCCTTCACGTTTTGTGGCACACGGGTTATGCGCGTTTGGAAGACCCGATGCAACCGACCAAAGGCCGCTTGGGGTATGACCGATTAAAACAGAAGCAACCTTCACCCTTGACGATCAACCTTTTCCCCGAACCCGGTACCCCGGACGAATGAAAGGAGCGACCGATGTTCCTCTACAAACACTTCGTCAGTCCGGGCGTTTCCGATGAAGCCGAAGATGTGGTGCGTAACTTGGGGCATATTTTTTCTGCGCGCCGCGGCACGGGCTACTTTTTGCGCACGTTTGGGCTTACCGGACCAGGGCGCCGACAAGGCGATGAATTGCTCGTCAAACTCATTGATGAAATTCAAGAAAACCTTCGCTTGTATGAACCTCGCGTCGAAATTATCGGCAAAATTCGCGAAGTTCACGACAATGCCGGTTCAGGCGCCAAGGTGATTGCGACCATGCGGTGTCGCATTTCGCAAAACATCATTCGGGTAACGGCCAATGTCTCGACGCACCAAGTCACCTTCGAGGTCTTGCCGCCCGGTGCCATCAAAGGGGTCGCGACATGATGGGAGAGGTGCGTGATTGCGGATTCGATGACCGTTTGGAAGCGACCCTGACGCTGAAAATTGCAGGTACTTCGCACGTTTTCAAGGCCGGCGATATCAAACACTTCGATGTGGACATTCAGCCGTATGGATTGTTGGGCCACGCGGTGTTTTGGTTTGTCGCGAATACGCCCACGACCGAGGATGCCTTGTTTTCGGCGTTCATTGGCAATGACTTGATCGAAGTGACCCTCACGTTCAAGCGCGAAAACGATCAAGTCTGGGAAACGGCGTCGCCGATGACGGTCAAGGGTGTCGTCACCGAACGAAATGTCGAAGAGCGGGCTTTCGAGGACGTCCAGGGACGATCGATTTTGCATCGCAAGTATTCGATAACGTTTTTGGATCGTGCGGCGGCATTTTGGAGCCAACATCGCCCGACGACCATCATGGTCGACAAAGGCATCAAAGACTTGGTCGACGCGCAAACCCCAAAAGGCGTGACGGTCAAGTATCCGTGGACGGGAGCAACCACGCAAAAGCCCATCTTGGCCCTGGCGCTGGGTGGAGATGGCAACGACGCTTCGTTTTACGACTTTTTGTTGTGGTTCCTCGACAAGGAAAACCTGGGGCTTCATTACGATTCCGCGGCCGACACGGTATCTCTCGTTTCGGCCAAACCAGAAAGCAGCGGCGAAAAAACCTTGCGAAAAAGCGAAATCGCCTGGTTCGAGGTGCACTTTCCGGAAGTTCGGCGCAATGCAGGTACGGTGCTGAATGCGTACACCGAAGCCGCAACGAAAAAGAAAACGTTGACCAATGACAATGCGGTCACGGGTGTACGTACGGACCACTTGATTCGCACGCCCATCGAGAATGATACGACGACGCGGGGAACGTTGGAAACAGGGCGCAACACGCAGCGCACGTCCGAAGCGATTGTGTTTTTCAAGTCGTTCCCGACGACGCCTTTGGTCTGGCCCGCGCAAGCCAAGTTCGATGACGAGTTTGGCAAGAAAATCTATCCATCGGGGAAAAAGTATCGCACATGTCGCTCGCGTATCGTCGCCCATGCTGCGGCACAAGAAGCCACGGACGACAACGCCGAAGCCGCCAATGCGTATCGCGTCGAATACGAATTGATGCTGGAGCTCGAAGCTGACACGACGTTTTTGTTGCCTTCATTTGTCCCGCCTTTGTGGCCTTTTCATGTGGAGGGCAAGGTCAAAAGCGAAGTCGGCGAAGAGGCGCAAGAAACGTATCAGATATACCAGGACGCTTCATCCCAAGACGTGTATCGCGTCAAAGTGCCGCTGTATGACGACATCGAAGTGATTGCGCCGTTTTTGCCCTATTACCAGACGGGACATTTTTACTTTCCTGCGTACAAGGGCGAACGCGTGCTGCTCGAAATGCATTTCGACCGAGCTTACGTCCGCACGTTTTTGGATTTTCGTCCGGGTGGACGATTGGCGGCCGACACGCAAGGCAACCATTTGCTCATGGGCAAAGAAGCCAAGGATCAAACGTCGATTCGGCACGTCTACGTCGAGGAAAAACCGAAGCTGATGATCGAGCGGACCAAGGAAAAAGATTGGCAGCTCATTACGGTGTCGGAAGGCGTGATTCGGATGGAAACGCAGGAAAAGGACGAATAACGTCCCGCGGAATCATTTGATTTCCGTTTGTTTTTCCTTGGGATCCAAGTCGAAGCCGATGGTCATGTAAATGCCGCGACCGGCTTGAGGCAGAAGCGAATTGTAATCGCCTAGGCTTCCCGTATACGTCCCATCCGCGGCGGTCGTTGGCGCTGTATTGCCCGCATCCGCCGTACGAATCCCAGGATGCACGTAGTCCGAGTTGAGAAGGTTTGTCGCGCGTAAGGCAAACGAAATGCCGTTCCACGGAACATCGTAGAGCATCACGTTGGCGTCGAGCGTGCCGTAGGCGGCGACGCTGCGAACGGGATTGGTGAAAGCGGTTTCGCGCTCGCCCATGACGCGTCCAATGACGGTTGCGGAAAAAGGCTGTTTGTCGAAGGTAATTCCGCCCCAAAACTTATTGAGCGACGTATCGCCAACGGCATGCGTTCCCGTGCATGAGAAGTTGGCGTCGAAGGTTGCCCCGTCGCAATCATCCTGCGTGACGAAAATCCGCGAATAGTAGGCCCACAAATGAAAAGGCCGATAAAAAACCCGCGCCCCGACGTCCATTCCGACCAGCGTTCGTGCTGCCAAATTCAAGAATCCCTGCTTCTGCGCACGAACTCCGTCCACCGGCGTATCAATCAAAGGACCGGTCGATGCAAAATAGTATCCATCCGCATGCAGCGCCAACCACTTGCGAACGGTCAAGTCCAGGTCGGCTTCGATGGTATGTGAATCTTCACTTTTTACGTCGTACGAGCCACCGTCATCGGCTTCTTCGTAATTGGAAAAACGCGATCGAGTGACTTCATACAAACCAGGTTCGTACACGGCTTGACCATAAAGAAGCTTGGCCGTGAGCGTAATTTTTTCGATTTCTCCTGACTTGCGATCGGACTTTTCGTTGAGCACGAAATTCCCAACATATCCACCGCGAAAAACAACGTCGCCTTTATCTCGCAACGAGCCATATTCGACACGTCCACCAAGATGCAACGCATGCGACTCGAGGAAGTGATATTTGGCCACAACGTAGCCGCCTAACGCTTCCGAACCGAACGAGGGCAACGGGTGCTCTTCAATCAATGCAACAACCTCCCCCACTGAATCCATCGAATTGATAGGATACTTGAGAATACTCAAGTCATCGTACCCACGCCCGGCAAACCCCAAATTGTTTTCCATGTGTTGGAATCGTAATCCTACGCCGACGGTGAGTTCGTCCGATGCCATGAGCAGGTTGCGGGGGGCGCTGTAATCGAAATCCTGCGTCACAACGACGCCATAATGCGGCGAAGTACGGGATCGAACCACCGCGTGTAGGATTCCGTCCTCGTCGGTCTCTCGCGTCATGAAAGCGGTGGGGGTGGTTACTCCACTGTATTGAAATTGTACGAGCGTTGTCGAATGGGCACTAGGCGACAACTGAGCCGCGTGCCGCCCATAAATGTTGACTTCCTGGTTTGTCCACAACCCTCCCGTTTGTTGCCGATCCGCCGGATAGGCCGTGCCAAACCCCGTCGAGTGGTGGAAAAATTGCGCAGCGAGTTCCGTACCTTTCCCCAAAAAAAGGCGCGCATCGACCCCTGCTTTGCGATCGGCTGAAAAATAATCTCCCGTCAATGTCGGGTATGCAGCCAATACATCTTCGTTCCATACAGTTGGATCCGAATACAACGAGTCAAGGGTATACGGATAAGCCGATCGGGTCCCGATACCAATATCTGACAATGAATCTTCCAAGTGCGTACTGATACGCGCTCGCCAACCACGTTCGATGTACATGATGGACGCGTCGATGATTTTCGTCGGCTCCCAAATATCCAAGATATTGCTTTGGGGGCCTCCGATGACGAGTCTTGAACGAATACTCACGCCACTTCGGCCCTGCTCCTGCTCGTCCGAGCCACTTTTCGTAATGACGTTGATGATCCCCATCGCCGCATTCGTTCCGTAAATGGCCGAAGCTGGGCCATACGCAACTTCAATGTGGTCGACATCCGTCAAGGGAAACGTGGTCATCACTTGCCCATGGCGAAAAAACAAGTGATTCACGACAACGCCATCGCGCATCATGAGATACGGCTCGGCCGTGACCGAGCGATATCCGCGCACATAATTGCGTGTGTAATATTCGCCTCCGGGACGAATGACGTCCACCGCCGGCAAATCATCGAGCACCTGGGAAAGGTCCGTATAGCCGCGATCCCGAATGTCTTTGGCCGTGATGACGAGAACCCATGCAGGTGCATCTTTGGCCGATTCCGCTCGTTTCGACGCTGTCGTCACGGGCGAATTGACAATCTCTTCAATCGTCAATGCGCCAGCGGATTTGTCCCGAAAACCGACCTTGTTGCCCTTTTTTACATTCGGCGCCAACTCCGCCGGCAACGTCACCGGAACCGATTCTTTGGTCGTCGCTTTTTTCTTCTTGTCCCCAAAAAGAACGACGTCGCTTTCATCCGTCAACGTATTCGTCGGCGCTTCACCCTCTTTGGCACCACTCCCCTCACCCGCTGGTTTGTCCTCAGCGGGTTTGTCCCCAGCGGGTTTGTCCCCAGGAGGTTTTACCGCCGGGAGCTTCACATCGGGTGCCTTGACATCCGGCGCTTTGACATCAGGCGCCTTCACGTCCGGTGGTTTGACGTCGGGAACCTTCGCCGCCGGCAACTTCACATCGGGCACCTTGACGTCCGGAGCCTTGGGCTGCGCATCGACATTTGTGGACAAACCCAACGACAAAGCCCATAAAACGGCCGGGAAAATGGCGCGTTGTCGTCGAAAGCGCGAAAACCGAACGTGGTGCACGGCGCCATTGTATGCCGGGATCGCTCCGCGCGGCTAGTTTTCGTCACGGATTTTCGCAACCGGATTCCGATCCAACCACGCCACATCAACGCGGTTTGGTCGGACAATCAGAAGGCGTCACTGCCCACTGCTCGCTTGTACACGTATGCTCGCCAGCGACGCCATCAGGCTCGCACGCAACGCATCCGCCCCCGCTTCAATGGGCTTCGTCGTCGTCCCAATTTGCGCTTGCGTCGCTTGTACCGCCTGCGTGTTTTGCGCCTTCAATGCCGTGAGCTGATCGTCCACGCTTTTGCCCAACGCTTGCAATTGCGTATCGATCCCTTTCAATTGCGTGTCGATCGGCTGAACAAATGTGTCTACGACCGCAACGAGCCGCTTTTCCTCCGCCGCGATCCGCTGCTCGATCTCGGTCGACAACTTCGTCAGCACGTCGACCAGCGGATTCACTGCGGCTTCGATCGGCACGACCAACGCTTCAGCCTTTTGCTTCAGCTCATTTCGCGCGGCGACGATCTTTTCACGCACGGAACCAACAGCTTTGTCGAGATTCGACGTGGCGGTCGACATCACCCCGTCAAGCTTGGAGATGAGCGCATCGACTGCGGACGACATGGAGGTTTTGATGGTTTGGATTTGTGTAACAGCCGCGTTTTTGATGTTCGCGACCTGCTGTTTCATTTGAGAAACCGCGGTTTGCATCTGCGTTTGCACGGTCGTGAGCGTTTGCTTCACTGGATCGAGCGCGGCGTCGATGCCTTTCGACGTTGTTTGCGTGAACGTATCGATCCCGGTGACAGCCGTGGTTTTCACGGTCGTGATCTGCGTCTGGATCTGCGTCGCCAAGGTCGCAAACTGTTGACCTGCCGCATCCACGGCACTCGTGACCGGCGGCAACGCCGTCGCCAGCGCGGTGTCGATGGCTGCTTTCGTTGGATTCACGAGCGGCTCGGGCAAACTCGACACGGGCACAGCATCGAGCGCTGTTTTGCCACTCGAAAGAAGCCCCTTCAACGTGCTCACGGTTGTCGAGAACAACGTTGTCAGGTCGTTCAAAGCCTGAACGAGCGCCTTCAGCGGCGCCATCGCTTTGATCGGGAGTTCTTTCAACGACGTACGAATCGTCGCGAGCGCTTGCAACGCGGTGGTAATCGCGGCCTGCACTTCCTGGATCAACGCTTCGAGTTTCCCAAGCGTGGCTTTTTGCAGCTCATCCAGCGTCGTATTGGTCGTCTTGACCAACTCGGTCAGTGTTTTTTCTGCCGCATCGAGTTTCGCTTTCATCTCGTCGAGCGGCCCTTGCACTTGCGCTTCGACGGTTTTTCCCATCGTCCGCACGGGCGCAACAGCATCGGACAGCGTCGCCTTGGCGCTTTTTGCAGCATGGGTGATCGTCGTTCGCCCGGCCTTCGTTTGGTCGGACAGTGCCTTCACCCCGCTCGTGAAAGTTTTCTCGGCCGTTTCGATCTGCACCTGCAACTGCTTTGTGAACGAATCAATCGTCTGCTTTAATTGCTTTCGCTCGTCTTGCACGCTTTTGCCCAAAGTCGACGTCTGCGTGACCAGGGGATCAAAAGGAGCCAGCACCGTTTTCGACAAATTCGTCACGTTTGTCTCGACGGCCTTCGTCTGCGTGTCGACGTCTTTGCGCGGGCCCGCCACAGCGTTTGTCATGCGCGAACGCAAAGCGCCCGATTCTTGCGAATACTGAGCGTCCACCTTGGCGAGTTGCTCTTGGATGAACACCTTGAGCGCGGCATCGGCGATCGCATTGTTCGTGTTCATGGTCGCAACGATCGCCGTGCGTTCTTTTTTCACGTCAGCCGCCAACAGATCGAGCTGCGTATTCAGCGTCTGCGAGGGTTTGTCGAGTTCACTGTTCAGCTTTTTCCACTCGGCCACGAGCTGGCCCGACAAACCTTCGAGTTTCGCCTTTTGCGCAGCAGCGGCCTGCTTGACGCTCGTTTCCACCTTTTGAATCGACGTCGCCGTTGTATCGAGCTTTTGCCAAACCGCTTGCATGGTCCCTCAGTTCGGCGGCGACAAACGAGTCACGCGGGCCTTCATGTCCGTAATCGCTTTCGAGCCTTCCCCCTGCCCCTTTTTCACCGCCGCATCGGCGCGATCGAACACGGAAAGCACATCGGCATCGATGCCCGTGATGTCTTTTTCGAGCAGCGTCACTTGGGTCGTAATGGTCGTCAGCAATAACTTCAGCTTCGATTCGACCATTGTGAGTTTTGCTTTGAGTTCACCGAACATGGTCCAACCTCACTCGAACAACGCTTTCGTTAGTTCGGATTTTGCATCTTCGACAGCGGCCGTTGCTTCCACAATGGCCTCGGTTGCGCTCGACATCATGGTTTGCAATTCGGCTTCTGCGGCCGCGAGTTTCGATTCAATGGTCGCCGTTGCAGTTCCAATCGCCCCTTCGACTTCGGACGTCGCGCCATTCAAAACGGCTTCCGTTTCACCCATGGACGATTCGTACGTACCCGAAACGTTCGCAATGCTTCCGCCAACCTCGGAAGCCAATGCATCTTTGGCGGCATCGGTTTTTGGCGTCAGATCGTAGGTGGGCGTTTCGGTCGCGGCTTCTTCGAATTCTTGCACTTCGAGAAAAATGACCCCTTCGGAGATCTTGATGGTCTCGGTGTCTCCGGCCATTTTACGCAATACGGTGA
>JBGAOI010000146.1:0-13023 GCA_044221885.1 Polyangium sp. (in: bacteria) | reverse complement strand
AATCGCACAGTAGTAATACGTCGTTCCCGACACGAGACCCGTGATCGCTTGCGAGTAGGCAACGGGCGTCGAGCCCGCACCCAATGCTGTGCCACCGGCCGCAGGAGCGCGCGTGCCGAACGCGTCGCTGCATGTGCCTGGGTTTGTCGTGCTGTAACGGAACCAGCCCGTCGTCGTGAGCTGGTTTGGATTGGCCGAACCATTGAGCGTCGCGGTCGTACCCGTCAACAAGGTGGCGGCATTCGTCGTCACGGTTGGCGCATTGGCCAGCGTCGTAAATGACAAGACCGCGCCATAGCCATTTCCATACGAATTTCGAGTAATCGCACAGAAGTAATACGTCGTTCCAGGCAGGAGCCCGGTGAGTCCGCGGGAATGCGCGACGTCCGTTCCACCCGCGCCGAGGAGCGTATCCGAAACGCTGGACGCCGGTGCACGTGTGCCGAAAACGTCATTACACGTGCCAGGGTTTGTCGTCGCATATCGGTAATACCCATACGCCGTATTCAGCTTGGGATTACCCGAACCATTCAACGTCACCGTTGTGGCGGCAATCGACGTTGCCGCAGATGTCGTCGCCGTCGGTACATCGTGGGTCGTGAAACTCATGATGGCGCCGAAGGAAATGCCTTCGAAACTCGTCGCGATCGCACAGTAGTAATATGTCGTTCCTGGCGACAAGCCGGTCAGCGATTGGCTGAACCCTACGGCGGATGTACCCGTGCCGAGCGACGTTCC
This sequence comes from Polyangium sp. (in: bacteria), assembly GCA_044221885.1. Taxonomy (GTDB): domain Bacteria; phylum Myxococcota_A; class Polyangia; order Polyangiales; family Polyangiaceae; genus Polyangium. Next base: position 12,285 of record JBGAOI010000146.1, on the reverse strand, counting down.
ACCGCTTGTCGGAGCACGTGAGCCAAAGACGTCATCACAGGTTCCGGGGTTTGTTGTGCTGTATCGGAAATACCCCGTCGTTGCCGAACCGTTTGGCGTACCGGTACCATTGATGGTCGCTGCGGTATTCGTGATACTCGTTGCGGCCGTCGTCGTTACCGTCGGTGGCGACGGCGTCACGAAACTCTGAACCGAACCAACTGCGAGTCCGATTGAATTTTGCGCAATCGCACAGAAATAATACGTCGTCGCCGGCGTCAATCCCGTAGCCGATTGATTGTATGCAACCGACGTAATCCCTGCGCCTACTGACGAACCACCGGCCAAGGGTACACGCGTCCCGAACGAATCGTTACACGTTCCGGGGCTTGCCGTTGCAATGCGGAACCACGCGGTCGTCGCATCGCCGCCAGGATTGACCGAGCCATTCAATTGCGCCGTCGTGCCGGTCAACAAGGTCGCGCCGCTCGTCGTCACGATGGGTGTTGCCGCAAGTGTCGTGAACGACAACATCGCGCCATACGCATAACCGTACGAATTGTAGGTGATTGCGCAAAAATAATACGTCGTCGCCGGCGTCAATGCCGTAATGGCACGGGAAAAGTTCACCGCCGTGCTGCCCGATCCCAAAAGCGTGTCCGAAACGCTCGACGTTGGAGCACGTGTTCCGAACCCATCGCTGCACGTACCGGGGTTCGTCGTGGCATAACGGAAGTAGGCGTAGGTCGCATTCAGGTTCGGATTGCCAGACCCGTTCAGCGTCGCCCCACTGGACGTCACCATGGTTGCAGCGAGTGTCGTCGCAGTCGGAACATTGGGCGTCGTGAAGGTCGAAATCGCCCCAAAACCAAGGCCTTCGCTGTTCGACCCAATCGCGCAATAATAATACGTCGTTCCAGGCGACAAACCCGTCACGGATTGGCTGAACGCTACGGAAGACGTGCCCGACCCAAGCGCCGTCCCGCCGCTCGTCGGGGCACGCGAACCAAAGACATCGTTGCATGTACCGGGGTTCGTCAAACTGTAACGAAAATATCCCGTCGTCGACGCGCCGTTGGGCACACCCGCACCATTGAGCGTCGCCGAGGTATTCGTAATGGTCGTGGCTGCGTTGGTTGTGACCACCGGAATTGATGGCGTTGTGAAACTCTGAATCGTGCCATACGACGTTCCGACGGTATTTTGCGCAATTGCACAGAAGTAATACGTGGTCGACGACGTCAGGCCAGTCACGCCCACGCCATACGCAATCGCGGTATTTCCCGCGCCAAGCAATTGCCCGCCCATGGTCGGCGCTCGCGTGCCGAACATGTCATTACACGTGCCGGGGTTTGTCGTGCTGTAGCGGAACCAGCCCGTCGTCGCATCGCCGCCAGGATTGGCCGTACCATTCAGTTGCGCCGATGTTCCCGTGATGAGTGTTGCCGCCGTCGTCGTCACGATGGGCGCATTGGCGAGCGTCGTGAAGGTCAGGACCGAGCCAAACGAAGTGCCATAGGAATTGTTCGCAATGGCGCAGTAATAATACGTCGTTCCCGGAGTCAACGCTGTGATGGCGCGCGTATAATCCACAGGCGAAGTGCCGGAACCCAAAGCCGAACCACCGCTCGTCGGCGCACGTGTGCCGAATGCGTCATTGCATGTGCCTGGGTCTGTCGTGCTAAACCGGAACCATCCCGTCGCTGTTGCTGCATTCGGGTTTGCCGACCCTTGCAATGTTGCACCACTGCTCGTTACGCTCATCACGCCCGTCGTCGTCACCGCAGGTGCGCCAGGAACCGTAAACGACAGGATCGATCCGAATGCCGTGCCAGTAGCATTCGAAACGATCGCACAGAAGTAGTACGTTACGCCGGAGCTCAATCCTGTCGCCGTGATCGAGTACGGTATCGACGAACCTCCTGAGCCTAGGTCCGTGCCGCTCGATGCAGGAACACGTGTACCGAAGGAGTCGTCGCAGGTGCCCGGGTTTGTCGAACTGATCCGGAACCAACCCGTGGCCTGCTCGAAGTTGGGGTTACCCGTCCCATTGAGCGACGCCGAACTCGTGGTGATCGAGGTAGCGGCGGTCGTCGAAGCCAAGGGCGCAGCGGCCCAAGCTCGAAACGACGTGAAAAACACAAGGACGAAGAAAAACGCACGAACGACGTGATGAAACATCGCAACTCCCGAAACTCGACCTGGCACTCGGACGAGCGGCGGGACCTTAGTCGATACGAACACGAAAGGGTAGCGTTTTCTGTATCAACGGAAAAACCTAGCAATTACGCGGGTGGACGAACTGCGACGTCGGTTGGTTTCCCTGAGACGGCGTTGGTCTGGGAACAAGCCATAAGGTACGGTGCGTGCGCTGAAACGAGATGCAAACCGTCGTGTGTCGGATTCTTACCGTGGAGGCCATCGACAATCATGAAAACGCCTCCCGCCATCCGTTCGGCATTGGCATTGAATATCGTTAATCGCCGCCATATTCGCAGAATACAGACTTGCGAATGCTCCAGACAAGCAATACGCAATTTCCGCAAAGACCACTTATGACACATACACCCCAGCCGATGCACGAACGTACGGCAAGAACCTCACGTTCGAGAATGAGCCGTGGCGTGTTCCGACGAAGAAAGAGGTATTGACGATTGTGGACGATACGCAGGCGATTCCATCCATGGGCGTTAATGCCTTTCCAACCACACCATCCCTTGATTTCCGGACATTTTTGGATCCCAATGCAAACGTTCAAAACGGACGATTGCCAATGGCGCCACTGTAACAACCTGATTCTTCGCACGTTTTCAGCGTGCATTCTTCTTTCTTCTCCAAGTTGCTTGCGAGAAATTCTGGATGCGTGATAACATGTGCGTGCTTCCACGACGCAATTAAGAACTCCGAGGCTGCCCATGTTGCAACCAGGCACGATCATCCTTGAGAAATACCGCGTCGAACGAATGTTGGGCCGAGGGGGAATGGGGATTGTCCTGGCTGTACGTCACATCCATTTGGACGAACTGTTTGCCGTCAAGGCGATGTTGCCCGAGGGTCTCGAAAGTGCGGAAGCCGTCGAGCGATTTTTGCGAGAAGCCCGGGCTTCTGCGCGTCTCAAGGGCGAACACGTGGTGCGTGTGCACGACGTTGGAAACCTCGAGAACGGCACGCCTTATATGTTGATGGAGTATCTCGAAGGCGAGGACTTGGGCGCACTTGTCGAACGAAAAGGGGCACTGCCTGTCGAAGAGGCTGTTGGATATGTGCATCAAGCTTGCGAAGCGGTGATCGAAGCGCACGGACTGAGCATTGTGCATCGGGACTTGAAGCCGTCGAATTTATTCTTGACGCAACGCCCCAATGGCAGTCCATGCATCAAAGTGTTGGATTTTGGCATTTCGAAGGAAATCGACCCTAAGAAAAAAGGCCTGAAATTGACCAAGACTGGTCAATTTTTGGGTTCGCCTATGTACATGGCCCCGGAACAAATGACGGACATAAAGAATACCGATGTTCGTTCGGACATTTGGTCGCTGGGTGTCATTTTGTATCAACTGACAACGGGACAAGCTCCGTTCCTTGCTGAGAACGTCCCCAGTGTCGTGACCAAAGTCCTTCTTTCGCATCCTTCTGCACCGAGCAAGGTTCGTCCTGGCCTCCCGACCGCGCTCGACACCGTCATTATGCGCTGTTTGGAAAAGCAGCCGGAACGCCGTTATGCGTCCGTCCGCGAGTTACTTGCAATGTTGGAACCTTTCGTCACGGTCGCATCGACATCGCTCGAACGTTCGGGATCGTATCGACGCGCGATCCTGCCGGCTCCAGCAGCATTGATGGAAACGGCGCTCAATCTGTCGATTGTCCTTCCAAAACCATTGACTGAGACGATCGCCGCTCCGGTCGTTGCGTCGTCGCACCAAGTACCAAAAACCATTTCGGACGTCGAAGTCGCGCGAACGATGCCCCAGGATCCGCCCCATGTTGCGACGGTATTACCTCAAACAACCATTCTGACGACACCTACGGATCTCGCTGTTTCTTTGCCGAACCAAGATGCAGCGAAAACGGTATCCGCACGGGACGACGTGGCGCAGGTTTTACACGCCACACCCAAGCCGAATACGAATGGGGAACAAGGCGGTTGACCCTAGCTGGCTATCGCCCAATCCGAATCGGAGAAAGTGTTTAGGTTGTCACCCGATGGGACGTTGATCACGGCTGAAATATTTACAACAACAAAGACCTTGTTACAATCCGCCCAACCATGCACTGTACGTTTGCATCTCGTAACTCGGCACCGTTTTTCTTCGCGATAACAGTGGGTTTGGCGGGATGCGGAAAAGACAATAACCCCCAAGGAGCCCCAGGCGCCCAAACAAACCCCGCGGCGACAAACAGTGGTACGCTTGCTGCAAGTGGGGTCCCCTCAGCTTCGAGCAGCGTTTCTTCGCCGACGCCGGTCCCGAGTCAAGAAAAACCTTCGGGCAAAGGCGCCGAATCACCGAATTGGGACGCCGCCAAAGAAGTATTGGTTCGTGGCTCGGATGCGGTTTCGTGTGAAACCAAAGTCCTAGGTGCTACGTTTCGAATGGTTTGTCGTCCCAATGAAAAAACGGGAAAGGTTGTCTCGGCCAATTCCGTACGTGGTTTCGATGCTGCCAAAGGGGAACTCGCGGTTCAGGCTGGCGTCTTGACCTTCACCACCCCGTACGAACGTGGAACCGACGTGGTCGTCACGATTTTTGGGAGCGTTCGTTTGGTCGGTTCATGTTGAATTGGCCTATGGCCACGACCGAATGGCCGCAGGTTCCTGGGCAAATCGTGCTCCAAGAGCTTGGCGATGCGCCGGTGACCATAGCGGCCAAAATTGAAGAGCCTCCGCCGGAATCCACAAAGAAGGATCTCCTTTTCGTCATTTTTGACGAGCGGAACAAATATGGGTACATCGACGCTTCGGGGAACGTCGTCATTCCAACGGAATTCGACGATACAACGCGGTTTCAAGATGGTTTTGCTGCTGTACGTCAAGACAAACGATGGGGGTACGTGGATCGTTCGGGGAAAGTCGTCATTGCGCCGCAATGGGTATCAGCAGGCGTCTTTTCGGAAGGATTTGCTCGCGTCACGTTGAACGAGAAAGTTGTGGATTCGTCCACGGAAGCGATTGAAGCTGGGTACATCGATCGAGCGGGGAAGTATACAATCAAGCCGATTTGGCGAGGTTGTGCTGAGGACTTCCATTCCGGATTGGCGTTGGTTTGCCCTGACAAGGTGGTATTCGAGAAAAACGGTTATGGCATTCGCGCGCCCTACTTCATCAAACCGGATGGTACCAACGCATTTCCGCAACATCGTTTGCTCAGTGCGTTTTCATTCTCGGATTCCATGGCCTACGTGACGATTTTTCCCGAGCAAACGAAAATCGAGCGAATGGGCTTTATCGACATGAACGGGACGGATGTGCCTTTTCCGGCAGGTTAGGGGTATGCGCAAGGATTCTCGGAGGGTATCGCGATCATTCAAAACGCAGATACAGGTGCCTGGGGATTGCTTGATAAAAGCGGTAAATTCACGCCTGTTAAACAAGCCAAAGAAATCAGCGAATTCTCCGAAGGTGTGGCCGCCGTATTGGCAAATGGCAAATACGGCTATATCAAGCCCGATGGCAGTTGGGCGATCAAACCGAAATATCTTTGCGCCGAGAACTTTTCGGACGGCGTAGCCCGAGTTTGCGAGGGTAGTTTGTCGGACGAACGGTATATCAATGCCGCAGGTCGGGTCGTCATTTCGAGTAGCCGAGGAATGCCGGCATTCATTCACTGGGGTCGCGTCGCCGGGCACTTCGAGGGTGGGTTGCAATATCGCAAGCTCACGGGGGAAATGGATGTCAGGACGGCTTCTCAAATGGATCATCGCGACAAACCTGATCCCAAGAGCAGTTACGGATATCGCAACAAGGCTGGAAAGTACGTGTGGGTCTCGCCCGGAGCCGAAGCATTTTTGCCGGAATCGTTTTGGAAAGACGAATACGTCGGGCTGCCTCGAAAAAACGCCCCCGCACCCAACGGTTCTAGTTCAACAAACCCCTGATCCTCGGCATGGCAAACGCCACCGGCACAACGTTGAACGCCGCCTCGCACACGCCATGATCGCGCTCGATGTGTCGTGGATCCAACGCTCGTCAACACGCGTGACGGATCGATTTGCACATCGTCGTAGGGTTTGTCGTGAGTCCAAATCGTTGGAGATCACAGGTCTGCTCACAGAATTTCGTCGTCGAACGACGCGTTCGTCATCAACGATGTTGCACCTTGGTTGGTCCAGACAGACCCTATTGCGAACCACGAAATTATCCACTTCTTCGCGGAAATCTGAGCGGATTTTGAATTGACAGAGAAGGCCCACGCAGCTAGTCTCCCATCTTCGACGTTTTCTACGGTTGTCCAGATGGCGAGCTCGCAAGAAACGAACGAACGCGCAGCGCGACTCGTGGGCACGATGCTCCGCGACAAATGGCATCTCGACGCATTGATCGGCGTTGGCGGGATGGCTGCCGTTTATTCTGCGACGCACCGGAATGGAAAACGCGCGGCGATCAAGCTGTTGAGCCACGATCTGTCGGACGGTGAAACGACGCGTGCGCGGTTTTTGCGTGAAGGGTATGTCGCCAACAAGGTGGCTCATCCGGGCGTCGTCAACGTGCTCGACGACGATACGAGCGACGATGGTCGTGCGTTTCTCGTGATGGAACTGCTCGAGGGCGAAACGTTGAAAGCGCGCTGGATGCGTTGGAAAGGGCGCATGCCCATCGAGGAAGTCCTGAACCTCGCTTACCAGCTACTCGATGTGCTCGCGGCTGCGCATGACAAAGGCATCGTGCATCGCGACATCAAGCCGGACAATATCTTCCTGACAAACGACGGCGTGCTGAAAATCTTGGACTTTGGTGTAGCGCGTTTGCGAGAATCGGAATCGGCTGCCGATGTGACTCGTTCGACGGCGATGCTTGGAACACCCGCATTCATGGCGCCCGAGCAAGCGCGCAGTCGTTGGGAATGGGTGGATGCGCGGACGGATGTGTGGGCCGTGGGCGCAACGATGTTCACTGCGTTGACTGGGCAATTCGTGCATACGGCGACAACCGTGACGGAGCTGCTCATCACGGCGGCGATGCAACAAGCCCGACCGATCAACTCCGTGATGCCCGAACTTCCCGACGCGATCGCGACGATCATTGATCGCGCTTTGGCTTTTGAACAAGCACAACGGTGGCCCAATGCGCGCGCGATGCAGGGCGCCATTGGTTTGGCACTTCAAACATTTGCCGGCTCGCATGGCATGACCCAGCCGTGGGGTCAGCACGTGACAAACCCAGCGTCGACACCACTGCCACCGACGCCGATGCACACGTCACAGCCTCGATCCGCGATGCCATCGCAGCTGGAGGTGTCGCGTATGGGTGCCGCGATGCCCGTCGCCCACGCCACGAGCGCAAGCTTCGCCGCACCGATGATCACGGATTCATTGACAGAACCGCTGGGTGTGCTCACACCGGCTCAAGCGGCTCGAGCAGCGGCTCAGGCCCCAACGCCGTCGATTCACACGGCGTTGCTCCCGATGCCGCCAAGAGTTGCGTCAGAACCGAAGCCACAGGCACCTGAGTACACGCAAGTCACGACGCTGTATCGACCTCCGCCCGCCTCCGCGCCGACACCTACAGCCGCGGTTTTTCCTCCACCTCCGCCACCGATACAAGATTCGCCGGTCGCATCGACGCTTGGCGCCGCAGCGACGGCAAGCACGACGCTCAACGTGACGCGTGCGAAGCCCAAAACCACATCGCTCGTCCTTGCTGGCGCGGGTGCCGTGCTCCTGGTTGGGTTTGTCGGAGCGCTACTCTTCGGCCGCTCCGGAAGTGATTCCGAAACGTCAAAAACCGCGGTCGGTGCACCTTCTGCGGTTACAAGCACAACCCCAACATCGACAACCACCTCCACAACGGCAAGGATTGTCGAGACAACCAAGTCTGTCGCAACAACTGCACCTGCGCCGGCGGCGTCCGCATCCAGCGACGAACCAAAGAGTACGGGATCGCCCGCGCAAACCAATACGACGAAACCTCGAACCACCCCCGTGGTGACCAAGAAAAGAGACCCGTTTGACAAGTATTGATGTGGGACGGAAAGGGGATTTCGTGTGATGCGCTCGAAATTGGGTTTTGGCTTGATTTGCGTGACGAGCCTGGTCATGGGATCGGGTGCGTCGGCACAACCGGCCAAACCCTCACGCGCGGAAGTCTTATTTCGCGAAGGGCGAGAGGCGAAATCGCGCGGGGATATGACGACGGCGTGCGCGAAATTCGAGGAAAGCGTCAATCTTTCGCGCGCTCCCGGGGCGCTCATCAACTTGGCGGATTGCGAAGAAGCAAAGAAGCACTTGCTGGGTGCGTCGAAGTTGTGGACCGAAGCGATCAGTTTGTTGAAGGAACCGGACGAACGACTTCCGGTGGCCCGAAAACGCGCCGCGACGTTGGTAACGCAAATTCCGCGCGTGGTGGTGCATATCGAACCCAACGATCCAAACGTGCAACTCGAAGTGGATGGCGAACCTGTTGCCAGCGACAAACTCACTTCGCCGCTCCTGGTCGATCCAGGGACGCATACCATCGTTGCCAAGCTGGAACAACGTTCCGGAAAAACGTCGGTGACTGTTGAAGCAAGCGAGCGAAAAGAGGTCACGATCACGATTGCGGGTGGTTCGCTCGCGAAACCTGGCACGTTACGCACAGCCGGGTTTATCGCCGGAGGTATTGGCGTCGCGGGACTCATTGGGTTTGGCGTGACCGCCGGCCTGATTCAGGGACACCGCGGCACCATCGAGAAAGAATGCAATGCGCAAAAACAATGTACGGCTGCGGGGCTCGAAGCTGTATCGTCAGGACAAACGCTCACGCCGATCAACACGGCCGCATTGATCGTGGGTGTCGTCGGCGTTTCTGCGGGCGTGACCCTGGTGCTTCTGGGATCGCGTAACTCGTCCGAAAAGCCGTCGACGGCGCTCTACATTGGCGGAGCTCCAGGCGGTATTTCTGCAGCATTGACCGGTAGATTTTGAGGACATCGCACGGGCATCAAAGATGCCTCGGTTTCATTACGAGCAGGTACCGAAGGGGAAACCCATTGTAAACGTGCAGGTCTTTCCTGGTGGACAATCCATATTGTTCTTACAAACCATTGATCCCGTAGCGCATTGTGCTGCGCACACTCCTTTTAGTTGCACCCTACAACACGACGAACCCTCGGTGGTGAAGCAGTCCATTCCATTACACGCGACCGACGGTTGTGTGCCACCCCCAGAACTGGAACTGCTGCTCGTACCTGGATCGCCGCTGGAACTCGAACTACTGCTCGTGGCACTCGAACTGCTGCTCGAGCTGGGACCAGCATTTCCGCTGCTGGAACTCGAACTCGCCATGGTGGAATTGCCTCCCGCCCCCGAGGCGCTGCTCGAGCTGGAACATAAGCGTCCGTCGCATGATGTCGTATCATTCAGAGGTGAATAGCCGTCAAAATCCTCGATGACGACACACGCAGACACGATGAGAGCGACAGAAACGACGAACGGCGCGCCGACAAACGAATTTTTCATGGGTTTATCCATTGATGCAGCCGGATCCATTAAGGCGAGCAGATTCCTATATCGAGGTAAGCATTGAGATTGCAGAGTCTTCCGGCCGGGCAATCGTTATCGCTCAAACACAGTATCGAACCGGAACATGCTTTGGCACAAGTTGCCGCATTTTCGCGAAAGCAACAATACGTTTCGCCGCAATCGTCTCGACCATCGCAATAGAACATGGGCCGCGTATCACACGCTAGCGTAGATTCGCACGTCATTTGGGTCGAATCAACGTAGCAACATCCATTGAATCCTTCCACGGCCGGGCAAGGTGTACCTCCGCATGCGACCGTTGCCCCAAAGTTCCCGCTGGTGCTCGAACTGCTGGTGCTCGAGCTTGTATTACCTGACGAACTCGAGCTCGACAAACCGGGCATCGGGGGGCTCGCGCCAGAGCCGCTCGATGTACTTGAACAAGACGCGAGATTGCAAGTGCTTTGACCGTCGAGTGGAGCGTAACCTTCGAAGTCTTCGATGACGACACAGGCGGAGAGGGCAAACGCGCCAAAGCTGAAGAGCACCAATCGGCAAGTCCACGGGGTCATGGAAAGTATGTATCAGTGCTTGGGGCAAAGAGGAACGTTTCCGAAAGGTGCCAACCACATTTGGCCAGCAACGAATCAGTTACGTCGACGTCGTCGCGCGGCGAGACCGGCGATCGAGGCCAAGGCGAAGATCATTACGTTTCGATCGCTGGAGGAAGAGGAGCCAGGCACTTCGCAACCGCATCCACGGTCAATGAGAATGGGCCCGGAGCCGCCAGAACCATTGGATTCCGAGCCTCCGGCGCCAGCCATACCTCCCGCACCGCCGGAGCCACCTTTGCCGCCCATACCGGCGTTTCCGGCTTCGCCACCGGCCCCGGCAAGGCCGCCAGTTCCGCCAGTCCCACCTGCGCCGCCAGTTCCGCCGATACCACCAGCGCCACCCATACCGCCAGTACCTGCATTGCCTCCGACGCCGCCATTTCCGCCATTTCCGCCATTTCCTCCGGTACCGCCAACGCCACCAGCACCGCCTGTCCCCATTTGACAATTGCCGTTTTGACAAACGCCATTGGTACACGGCGCGCCATCGGGTTTGGCCGGGTTATCGCACATGCCATTCATCATATTGCACATGCCGGCGACATGGCATTCATCGAGCGGCATACAAACCACGGGCATTGCTCCAGTGCATGTCCCCATGAGACATCGGTCGCCCTGGGTGCACGCATTGCCGTCATTACAAGCGCTTCCATCGGGTTTTGCGGTATTCGAGCACATGCCGGTCATCGGATTGCACATGCCTGGATTTTGGCATTGATTGCCGGGCATACACATCACGGGATTGGCACCTGTACACGTACCCATGACGCAGGTATCCGATTGGGTACAAGCATTACCGTCATTGCAGGACGAACCTTCAGGTTTGGCCGGGTTCGAACACATGCCCGTCACGGCGTCGCACATGCCCGCATCATGGCATTGATCCGTGGGCATACAGGTTACCTGCATTCCGGCCGTGCACGTCCCGGCCAGGCAACGATCCGCCTGCGTACAGTTATTGCCATCATTGCACGATGTTCCATCGGGTTTGGCCGGGTTCGAACACATGCCCGTGGCTGGATCGCAGGTTCCGGTATCGCGGCATTGATCGCCAGGCATACACGTGACAGGATCGGTACCTACGCACGTACCCGTTTGACAAACGTCCACCTGGGTACAAGCGTTGTTGTCATTGCAGGATTTGCCATTGGGAGCATTCGGATTCGTGCAAACGCCGGTTCCTGCTTGGCACATACCGGCAACATGACAGGCATCCTGAGCGGTGCACGCAGCAACCCCGCAACAGATGCCATTCACACAGAAACCGCTGGCACAATCCGAAGCGATGGCACATGCCTCGCCATTGGCATTGTTGACATGAAACACATACGCGGAGCCTTGGTCGGTCGATGTGGCAATGTCGTCAAACGGCGCACCGAATACCGCCGTATTACCCGACACGGAAATGGCCTGGCCAAAATTCTTGTTGGCGCTCGCGTCGCTCGGAGCAATTTGTTGCTGCTGCGACCATGACGCACCATTAAACGTAAATACGTAGGCGCTTCCTTGATCCACATTTCCGCCAATGTCTTTTCCTCGAGCACCAACGAGCGCCGTCGTTACCGTAAGGCCAAGCGCGCTTCCGAAGAAGTCATTGGCTGCGCCGTCGCTTGCAGTGATTTTCTGTTTGAAGTCCCACGTCAAACCATTGGTGGAGTACGTATACGCCGAACCTTTGGATCCATCGTCCCCGGGAGCTCCGACGAGCACCGCCGTTGGCGTAATGCGAACTTGTTGACCATACAGATCATTCGCCGCACCGTCACTGGCCGTGAGTTTTTGCACTTGAACCCAGGACGAACCATTGAAGGAAAATGGATACGCCGAGCCTTGATCGACATTTGCGCCGACATCGTCTTTCGACGCTCCGACAACCGCCACGGTACCAGAAAGGAAAACATCCCCGCCAAACCCATCGCCCGTCGCCCCATCACCCGCAGTCACTTTTTGCAATTGGGTGAAGTTGCCGGCATTGGCTCCGAACACATAGGCCACGCCTTGATTCGAGCTCATTCCATCGCCAAGCGGCGCACCGAGGAAT
>JBGAOI010000145.1:0-13086 GCA_044221885.1 Polyangium sp. (in: bacteria) | reverse complement strand
CTTTCTCCGGCCCGTTTGTCGAAGTTCATCTCGTGCGCGCTGGGCTTTTCGTTCACCACGAAAACCACTTTGCCGGAATCCCTATCTGGCTCCCTTTCCTCTACCTCAATGCAGGTGTTGGTCTGGGCTCCGCCGCATTGTGGCTTGTACAACGCGAAACCACGAAGCATGAATCCAGCGTGATCCCTCACCGTTTGTCGCCAAGCACGAATTCAACGAAACATCGCTCACGGATTCGGTGACGTCCGATACATTTCGGCGACTCTGGGGCGTCAGAGAAAATCTGCGGTAAGTCCTTGATTTTCCAGGTGTTTGCGTGTTCGGCGTCATGATGGCGTTGAAGCTGAGTGTAACTTTTGTGCTCTCACGACAATCGTTTGAACGCGGCGCGGCATAGATGCACCAAAGGGGTTGTTCTCGGTGATGTTCGCTGGGGACGGGAACGCTCAGTTTTCCTAGTGCTTGGTTCAGGAGGAATCCGTGAGGAATTATCATATGAATGCTTCTTCAGCGGCGCGATTCGAATATGGCGTGGAATTGCATGCGGGATTGGTGCGATTTCCGGAAACCGCCGATGCGGCAGCGCAAGTTCACGCGATCAATGAATCGCTGCATACGCAATTTCAGAAGCGGGTGAGTTTGGTGGTCCCCGTGGTGAAGGCTCGCGCGGCATTACGTTTTGCCGAGTATCGCATGGATAGTGTATTGCGATCAGCGTATCACGCGGCGCAGATAGAAGATGGAGGACGAAGTGGCAACGTGGTGCAGGGGGTTTTTCCGGACGGAATTCGGAGCGTGACACGTTTGTCGGGTCGAGAACGAGTACAACCGACGAGGGCATTGATCGAACGGCTAACTTTGTCAAACATCGCCGGGATTGACGATTATCGAAATATTTGGTTGCCCAAATTGCAGGCTGCATTCGCTCAACTCGAAGGAGCGCTTACGACATACGAGGAAGCCAACAAGGCGCATCGGGATGCGTTTGCTGAGGAATGCGCATTGCGGGATGCGCATCATGAAACGATGGATCGGGTGATGGGGATTGTTCGCACAGTTTTTCCGCAGGATCGCGATATGCAGGATGTCATTTTTCCGTTGCTTCAGCGAGCGCGTGCACGAGTCGAGGAAGCGGAGAAAAAAGCTGCTCGTGCGGAAAACGGTTCGTCGTAGCGGATGTTCGGGAAATATCGCCTATTGCGAATTTAGTTTTTCCGTGACGAACGTCGGCGGGAACGTGCAGCGACGAGCGTCGCGACGCCCGCCAAGAGAAGCCCAAGGTTTGTCTCTGCATTTCCTACCGTGCGACAACCGCAGGAACTGGACTCGCCCGCACCTGCCTTGCCTCCAGCTCCGCCCATTCCGCCCGTGCCGCCCATTCCGCCAGCGCCGCCCATTCCGCCAGTGCTACTACTGCTTGCACCATTGCCACCGCTGCCTACGAATTCGCCGCCACTGCTGCTGCTGGCGCTGGAACTCATCATGGTCGGGTCCGGTACGCATTCGCTAGCCATGCAGATCTGTCCGGCGGGACAAACGGCTCCCATGCAATTGTCGACGCATTGACCTGCAGAACAGAATTGACCTGCGGGGCACATGACCCCGACGCACGAGGGTTCGACGCAGCGTTCAATGCCCGGATCGCATGCTGCGCCGGCTTCACACGGCAAACACGAACATTTCGGCACGCAAGCGCCATTCTCGCAGGTTTGATTGCTGGCACAAGTCACGCCCGCACAAGGATCGACGCATTTTCCGACGCGACAAACCTGGCCATGAGGACAAACCACGTCACTGCAAGGTGCTTTGCATTGGCCCATGACGCAAACTTCACCTGTCGGACAAGAGACATCTTTGCAGGATGGATCGACGCAATAGCCGGAACCAGAACAAACGAGATTGGGTGGGCATTGAAATTCGGCCCCGCCGCATTTGTTGACGCACGTGCCTTTGTCGCAAATGCTGCCCGCTGCGCACAAATCGCCTTCGTCCGTGGAGCCATTGCAATCATCGTCGAGGCCATTACACGCTTCCATTTTGGGCATGACGGTGGATACGCACGTAATGCCTGCGGCAGAACATTGGGTCACGCCTTGCCCGCAAATCCCAGGTTGGCCTGTATCGCAGGCTTTTCCGCCCCCCGCACAGGTGAGCCCCTCGAAGAAGTAGACGTAGTCGTTGTAGTCGCCATCGTTGTTGAAGGAATTCGGTGTTGCTCCGACATCACCGTCCTCGAAGGCCAAGTAAAACGCATTGGGTTGGAGTTTGGACACGTACGAAACGGCGGTGATCCAAGACGCCGGGGGATTGCAGCCCGTGCAGACGGGGTTCCACTTTTGCTCCGAATAATGGATTTGGAATCCCGAACCAATGATCGCGAAGCCAATGAGTCCACCTTTGTAGGCCGGATCGGCTTTGATATCGGCGCCCGTCACGACCGTGCCCACGGCCGTAAATGCAGGAACGACGATATGAATGTCGGCAGCGGTTGGTGGATTCACGGCCGCAGGATCGACGTTGTACCAGCCCACGCCCAAGTTGCTGGCTGATTCGTGCAAGACAAACGTTGCCTTGAAATCGCAAAGAGGCGAAAACACGGTGGGCTGCGTGGCCGCTTCGGCTTGATAATCAATCGCTTCGCCACGCTGTTGAAACAACGTATAAAGTTGAACCTCGCCATTGGCCGAATCGACCGGCATCGTGGATCCATTGGGCTGGGTGACGGTGGCCCAAGCGATCGAAGACGTAAAAAAGAGGGGAAGTATTGGCAGGACGGCGCGAAGGTGTTGCATTGTCCCAGTGGAACATAATTTCCTCCACGAATCAAGATTGACATCGATACTTATCTGTGAACGAATGAAAACGCATCTTCTCGCACAATAAGGTTCAAGCACCGATGAAGCTCTTCCCTGGCCGAAATCTGACTCTGGGCTCCGTTTTTCTTGGTACGCTCGTGGCCGTGTGCACCGCTGTCCCGACAGCGAGTTGGGCGGATCTTCCGCGCCCCCCCGGCTGGGAACCGTCGTGCACCATCGAAAAAGAGCAGGCGAAAGGTGGAGGACCTTGTGAAGACGCTCGAGGTTGGCGAGATCCAGATGCTCGACAAGACGCGCTTGCTGCCAAAGGGTACACGCGACGTTGCACCGAAGGTGGAGCGGCAAGTTATGTCGCGGTTTGGTGCAAGTCTGCGGCCGACGGAGCTGCGCCGACATCAACCCCGACAAACACGCCAACGGCCACGGCAACAGCCACTGCGACAAACGCTCCCGCTGCACCTCCGACCGTTGCGCCGGCCTCAGACAATCGAAAATCTGGCGGATTGTGCAGCGTGCAAGTCATCGGCCAAGACAAACCAAGCTCGTTTTTCGCCGTGCTTGGAGCGCTGCTCGTGGGATTTGGAGCTGCCCGTCGACGCTCGAAGGATCGTACGGAAAACCTTTGATTTGATGACGAAAAAAACGCACTTCCAAAAAACCCGCAGGTCGCGGTAGACTGCATGTCGAAGCATTGACGTTCGTCTTCGCATCATGATCACGCTCGCGCCCGGAAGCATCTTCTCCCAACGGTACCGCATCGTTCGCCTGATTGGACAAGGCGGAATGGGAGCGGTGTTCGAGGTGGTGCATGTCGAGACCGAGCGACATTGTGCGCTCAAGGTGATGCAGCCGAACATGGTTGAAAACGACGCGATGCGGGCGCGCTTCCGGCAGGAAGCGAAAGTCGCGGCGATGGTCAACAGCGAACACATCGTGGATGTGTACGACGCGGGCATTGATGAAGCGACGCAAATGCCCTTCCTTGTGATGGAGCTGCTTTCGGGCATTGAACTACGTCAAAAATTGAAGACGGACGGCAAGTTTCCACCGGCCGAGGTGGCGTTGTACCTGCATCAAACCGCCCTTGCTCTGGAAAAAACGCATCGCTCGAACATCATTCATCGGGATCTGAAGCCGGATAACCTTTTCGTCACGTTTCGAGAAAACGGGGCTCCGCATATCAAGATTCTCGATTTTGGTGTGGCGAAGTTCATGACCGAAACGGCGTCGCATACGAGCGCCACGCGGGACGTCGGAACGCCACTATTCATGGGCCCCGAGCAATTCACGATGGGTGCAAAGCCGTCCGCACAAACGGATATTTATGCTCTGGGGATGATTGCTTATCATTTGCTCACGGGCGTATCGTATTGGGCCGATGACCACGAAGCTGCATTGACGATTTATGCGTTTGCAATTCACGTCATCAAAGGAATCCCCGAACCGGCGACTGTGCGCGCACGCCGTCGCGGCGTCGTTTTGCCTCCGGCATTCGATGCTTGGTTTGCCCGAGCAACAGCTCGCGAGCCAGCCCAACGATTTCCGTCGGCGCTCCTGGCGGCGCAAGAACTTGCGGATGCTTTGGGCGTACCCCGATTCATTGCGGAACCATCATCGTTGATGTCGAATGTCGGCGTCCGTGCCGCAGTGGGTTCGTCTTGGACACTCAACGGCCACGCGCCGCCCATTCCAGGAGCGATGGGGGAGCCCGCTCATGCTACGGGTGCGCCATTGGCGACCACATCGGTCAAGCTCAAGGAAACCCAGGGGAAGTACATCGCGGCGGGCGTGGGAGTCGCGCTGCTCTTGGTCGCGGGGCTTGTTTTCGCGTTTGTAAGTGGAGGTTCTCCTCGCCAAACCACCAATGCGTCTCCAGCAGAAAGTGCGCACCAAGCCCCGAGCAGCAAGGCCACTGCCGAAAAACCGACAGCAGAGCCAGCAATCAGCCCCGTGGTCGAAGCAGCGCCATCGGCATCCGCGGAACCGACGAAAACGTCATCGCCGACCAAATCGACCGCACGAGTCGTCGGTCCTGCCAAACCTCCAGCAACGACGACCACCAAAAAGGACCTCTTCACGAGGGACTGAGACATGGATGTCCGAGACAATCGCCGTCGATTCCCAAGGAGGATCCCAGTATCTTTGGGGCAAATCATTGTATCGTGTACGTTCGTGCTCGCCCCAAGCCACGCGGCGGCCCAAGACATTGCCGCAGCCGAAGCACTCTTCAACAAAGGCGTCGAGGAAATCAAAGCGGGGAATTTCAAGGACGCGTGTCCGGCAATTGCCGAAAGCCAAAAGCTCGATCCTCGACCAGGGACCCAATACACGTTGGCAGAATGTTATGCTCGGTGGGGAAAAACAGCCACGGCGTATGTAACATTCGAGGATTTTTTACGCACAGTCAATGCTTTGCCCAGCAGCCAACGGGCCCGATACGCTGATCGCGTCAAGAATTCAGAGGCCAAAAAAGTCGAGCTCAAGCCCAACATCCCCGAACTCACGATTCGTCTTCCGAGCGGTGCACCTGCGGGATTGAGAATCACGCGCGATAACTTGGAAATCACGCCGCCCATGCTGGGTTTGTCCCTTCCTGTCGACCCGGGGGCTCATAAAGTCGTTGTCGAATTAAATGGCAAACCTCCGGCCGAGCAGGATATCTCACTTTCGCCGGGCGAACGCAAAACGCTCGAGGTTCCAGTGCCCGGGATGGAAATAAAGGCGCCGGACGCCGACAACGGAAAACCCGGCAAAGGACGCGTTGTCGCGACTTATGCAACATTGGGGATTGGCGCGGCCGGCGTCATCTTGGGCGGCGTCACGGGCGGATTGGCATTGAGCGAAAAACACAATGCGGACCACGAATGTCCGAATTTCCAGTGCACGCCTGCGGGATTGGATTCCGTGCAAAACGGGCGCTCGTTGGCTCGCGTGAGCACCATTGGATTTGCGGTAGGTGGCGCGGGACTCGCGGCAGGACTCATTCTCTTTTTGACGCGGCCGAAACAGCCCGCGCCAGTGACGACGGATGTTGCTGTTGGTCGAGATGGATTTGCATTGACGTTGAAGGGGGTTTTTCAATGAAGGCGCAGGGCAGATTTTTCGCACGTGTTCTTGGCGCAACTGCAACAACGATTCTTGTTGGAGTTCTGGGCTGCGAACAGGTCATTGGTTTGGATGGGCCATACATTGCCGCCCCACCTGCCACCGTTGGCGAATGCACGAATGCCGCGGTCGAAACTTGTTATTCGGGAGATCCGGCGCTGGAAGGCATTGGCGCGTGTCAATCAGGTATGCGTACGTGCACGAACGGCACGTGGGCGGCGTGTATGGGCGAGGGCGCACCCAGCATCGAGCAATGCACGGGTAATGACGACGATTGTGATGGCAAGGCGAGTTGCGACGGAAATGTCACGTGGGCATTGTCGTTCGGGGGCACGGGAAACGATGGCTCCACGTCGCTCGCGACCGATGCGGATAGGAACGTCGTCGTGGTCGGTAGCTTCGACAAACCAGCTTCGTTCGGGGGTATGACGCACGTACCCGTGGGTGGAAGTGACCTTCTCATTTTCAAATTGGATGCCGATGGCAAATACCTCTGGAGCAAGGCGTATGGTTCGGATGGCTCTGAAAATGCGCGTGCCGTAGCTATCGACTCGAAAGGAAACATTCTTGTCGTCGGAAGTTTGGCAGGGCCCATTGATTTTGGCAGCGGTCCCCTTCCGCAAAGCAACGCTTCCCTTTTTGTCGCGAAATTCGATTCTAGCGGCGCCCACCAATGGAGCAAATCGTTCGTCGGCGCGCAATCGCTCGCTTGGGTCGATCTTGCGATCGACGCCAATGACAATGCGCTTATTTCACTGACGATCACAGGTTCCATGAATTTCGGCGCGGGTCTACAAACAGCGCAAAACGAGTCCTTGGCCATCGTCAAACTCGATCCAAATGGTTCGCTCATGTTCAGCAGACTCTTTGGTTCGTCCAAGACCAGTAGCACATTGCGTTCGGCCATTGCGGCGGACCCGATGGGCAACATTGGGATCGCGGGGAGTTTCTGGGGCTCGATTACGTTTGGCTCAACAACCCTTACGGCCGGTCAACAGGATGTTTTTTTGGCCAAACTATCGCCAACGGGTGAAGGAATGTGGGTCGTGCAAGGCGTCGGAGGTGCGACATCGTTCGTCAAGGGGCTCGCGATTGATCAAACCGGAGCTTTTGTGGTTTCGGGCTCATTCGATGCGGCAACGTTGGTGTTTGGCCCGAATGAAATCCCTGGATACACCGATTCCGATGCGTATTTGGCCAAGTTCGATACCAACGGGAAATGGCTCTGGGGCAAAGCCTTTGGTCTAGGTGGTGCCGTCGAGCATGGTGCCGAAGTCGAAGTCGATGACGCCAACAACATTTCGTTCACGGGCAATACGACATCGGATGTTCTCGATCTGGGCAAAGGGCCCGTCGGTCCAGCCGGATTGTTCGTGATGAAACTGAACCCTGACGGAAACACGATTTGGGCGAAAACGACGGATACCGCCACCGTGCCTTATCCAGACGCCGCAATTGCTGTCGACAAACAAGCGTACACGCTTTTGACGCGTACTTTCGTCGCCCCCATGGGCATTGGAGGAATACCGCTCACGGGGTATGGATCCAATGACGTATTCGTTGCCAAACTCGGACCATGAACCGCAAACCATGATCGACAAACGCGTTCTCATTGACGAACTCCGCAAACGGCTCGAAGAAGAGCGAGCCACGATGACCCGCATTGCGCTCGAAGCGGCGGCGGCGGTCGCGCATGAAGACAACAAGCCGGAAAATGACAAGGACATGCGCTCGACCGAAGCGTCGTATTTGGCGCGTGGACAAGCAGAACGGGCGCGCGAGGTAGAGCGATCACTTGGTATGCTCAGCTCGATGGTCGTACGTTCGTTTGGTCCGGGCGAAAAAATTGCCGCAATGGCCCTGGTTGAACTATTGCAAGGAAAAACCACGCTGGTTTGTCTTGTGCTGCCTGTCGCCGGGGGTCAAAGAATTCATCAAAACGGCGCCGAAGTTCAAGTTGTCACGCCGACGAGTCCCCTTGGCAAAGCGCTCATGGGTTTGGCCGAAGGGGACGAGGCGGAAGTGGGCACTCCGCAAGGGACGAAGGTCTACGAGGTTGTCCGGGTACGTTAACGAAGCGTATTGCCTAAATGACGCCGAATCAGCTCAAGAGCGGCTCGACAAGCTACTGCATACGCCACGTCTGGAATCCACGAGGGTTCGTCCAATGCGGCTTGAACGAACCCAGGTGCCATAGCCATTGACGTTCCCGGTCAAACGACTTCGGTCACGCCGTCCGCACGAAGTGAAAGAATCGCTACACCTCCACGCGATCGAATGCCCACGCGCACACGATCTGTCGGTCCCGTCGGTCGCCAATCGGCTTCGAGGCCGTCGCCTTGCACAATGCCATCGCCCTCCCAGCGTGTGGTGATGGCGCAATTCGCGCCTTCGAGACGCACACGGACGCAATCATCCTCTTTTCGGGCCACGAGTTTGAGTTTGGGCGGGTCGAACAGAGGCAAGTCAATCGTGCGCACAGCCGTTTTCGGCGAAGTGTCGAACCATTGATCAATCAGACGCAATTTCGTTGGTGCTCGAACGGGTTCCGGTTCTATCTCGAGCAATCCCATTTCACCAGCATCTGGCGGAGGAGGATCGACCACCATCCCGCCTTCGCCCGCACCACCTCCACCGGCCCCGCCAAACCCGCCCATACCGGCGTCGGGCGGCGGCGGATCAACCACCATCCCGCCTTCACCGCTAGAAGTCGAGCTGGATCCACCGTCGGGTGGAACAGGATCGGTCACGAGTCCCGTACCTCCGCCACCACTTGTCGTCGTTGGACCATCGCTGCATCCCGCGTAAGCGGAGACAGATACGGAGAGAGACAAACCCATGGCCACGCTTGCTTTGAGCCTTTGAAATCGATTCGACGGTTTTACGACGCGGGGCATTTCGTCACGCGGATCCTGCGTAAACGCGCGCATATCGCCATAAAGCGCGTCGAGTTCTTCATGCCAATGCCGATCGGCCGCCGCGATTTCGAGTCCCAATAACAGCGTATTGCGCTCGAGCGAATCCCAATCTTCGAGAGGCGTGCGTTCGGCGAGTTCAATGGCCTTTTCCAGGTATTCCGCGGTATCGAGAGAAATCTTACGCGTCAATTCACGCGCTCGACGCACGAAAACTTCCGCACCTCCGCGTTCATTGTAGAAACGTCGCAACACGTTCGCGGCATATCCGAGGCCCATGTAACGGTTGGCTACACCATTGGGTGCAAAATTGCGCTCACGGAAAGCCGCCGAGCAAATGCGAAAGAGCAATTCCGCGCGCGGGTCTTGAATGCGGTAGTTGAATCCGAGGTAACTGCCGCCCAAGTCTTGATCTTTGGACAAATCAACGTGCAACGACGTCCCATAATAAGGTTCGGCACGACAGAAGTTGACCGGATGATCCGCGTGGTCCCGAATGAATTGCACGTTTTCCCGAACGTCGGCAACTTTGGCTTCCGGCTCGAAAACCAGCAAGTTGTAACAAACGAAAATGCCCGCTTCGCGGCAGGATCGCAAAGCTTCACGCACGTGAGCTTGTTGCGTTCCGCGGCGCAAATGATCGCCGCCCGCTTCGGAACCATTTTCCACACCAACGTACAAACGAATGACGCCCAAGTCCGCGAGTTCTTTGGCCAATGTCGGCGTTACGCAATCGGGACGCGCTTTGCCCACCATCGCGACTTTTCCGACGCCATATTCATCAAGCGCGGTACGAATTTCACGAATACGCTTGATCGAGAGTTTTTCGCTGGGAAAAATGAAGTTATCGTCGTGGAAGCAGAAAATACCTTTGCCTCCAGCGCCGTCGAGAAGCAACGCCATTTCCGCCGCAATGTTGGACGCACTGCGCATACGCACCGCTTTGCCACCTCCAGCTTCGATGGCGTCGTCGTAAAACGCAATGATTGAACAATAGCTGCACTTGCCCCAGCAACCTCGTCCACCAATGATCGGAATGAACGGAATGTTCATGTGTCGATTGTGCTGACGATAACGGCGAGCAAATGGAACTGCGTCCAGGTCATCGAGCAAGCGACGCGCATTCGTGCGCACGGGTGCGCCATCGTCCGCGCGTAACGCTAAACCGGCAACGTCGTGCAACGACTTGTTTTGACTCAAAGCGTCGAGGACATCCACCAGCGTTTCTTCGCCATCGTGCAAAACGACGCTGTCCACGCCATTACGAGGGTCGAGGACCTCACGATAAGCGAGCGTCGGAAATTGCCCACCGGTTGTCAAATGCCCTCGAAAACCTGCTTCGCGTAGTTTTCGCGCGAGGGACAAGAATTCTTGCGCGCGATGTTGGAATTGAATACTCAACCCGGCCACATCCGGAGCATCTTCGACGAGGCGACGAACGACGCGATCGGTTTCGGATACGTCGTTGAACGGAACGATCGTCGCTTGATGTCCATGTTTTTCCGCGATAGCGGCAAGGATTCCAATCCCTAGGTTTTCTTCGAGGTCAGCACCAACGAAATGAATGCGCATGTTCGACGGCCTCCTACCTAATTGTTCAAGATACACATGCGCCAATAAAAATGGTCTGATTAATTTTTGATTTTTCATCATTAAAAAGTGCCGTTACGAAAGTTGCTAATAAGAAATTGCACCGCATCTGGGATGTGCATGCCGGTTGAACGCTTCGCGTTCAACCCGTGTCAGGAAAACATGCCGACAAGCCTCTGCGCGGCTTTCGGCAGTTTCCTTCAACTCCGTCGACGATGAGGGGCTACGCCCCCAAACCCCTCCCATTTCAATTTGAAATCTGACGGCACGTCACAAACGCTAGCGTCCGTCGTCAAACTGGAGTAAGGCAACGTCGAAGAGTTCAGGAGTCCTTGTCCATGCGCAGATTCGTCAGGTTTTTCGGAGCGTCTACCCTTGTGATCTTGGCCGCGTGCGCATCCGCCCCCGACCCGCATCCACCGGTTGTCAAAGGTACTGCAACGGCCCCAACAGCAAATCCGGTCACGACTGTGGCCACAACCCCGGCGAGTGCACCAGCCATGACCAATCCATTGCTCGAAAAGTGGACGGGACCGTTTGGCGGAGTCCCTCCGTTTGCCAAGGTCAAAGTTGAATTGTTTTCGCCAGCCATTTTGGCGGCGATGGATGAACAAAGAAAAGAAGTTGACGCAATTGCGAAAAACCCCGCGGCGCCAAACTTCGAGAATACCATTGCCGCCATGGAAGACATGGGACGGACATTCGACCACGTGATGACATTGTACGGTGTGTGGTCGTCAACGATGAACGGCCCCGAATTTCAAGCCGTCGAACGCGAAATGGCCCCGAAGCTCGCGGCATTTTCCGATGAAATCACGCAAAACGAGGGATTGTTCAAGCGTATCGAGGCTGTCTACAATTCTCCGGAAAAGGCGAAACTGACGCCCGAGCAACAACGGTTGACGTGGCGTCATTATACGAGTTTCGTGCGTTCCGGCGCGAAACTCGATGCTTCAGGCAAAAAGCGCGTGGCGGAAATCAATCAACGCTTGGCGTCGTTGTTTACGAATTTCAGCCAAGATGTATTGGCCGATGAAGAAAACTTCATGATCGTCATCGAAAAAGAAGCGGACCTCGAAGGTTTGACCGATTCGGTGCGTTCCGCTGCGGCAGCAGCAGCCAAAGCCAAGGGAATGGAAGGCAAGTGGGTCGTCACGAATACGCGTTCGTCCGTCGAACCATTTCTCACGTATTCGGCACGCGACGATTTGCGCGAAAAAGTGTGGAAGAATTTCGTGAATCGCGGCGATAACGGCGACGCACATGATACGAAGAAAATCATCTCGGAAATTCTCAAGCTACGCGCAGAACGAGCCAAGCTTTTGGGATATGCAACCCATGCCCATTGGCGGGTCGAAAATGCCATGGCCAAAACCCCCGAACGCGCCATGGCGCTGATGGAAGAGGTTTGGCCGGCCGCTGTAAAACGCGTCAAAGAAGAAGTGACCGACATGACGGCGCTGGCGAAAAAAGCGGGCGTCAAACGAAAAATCGAGCCTTGGGATTATCGGTTTTACGCAGAAAAAGTCCGCAAAGCCAAATACGATCTCGACGAAAACGAAGTCAAACCATACCTCCAATTGGAAAAACTTCGCGAAGGAATGTTCTGGGTCGCTGAACAGCTCTTTGGTTTCGTATTTACACCTGTCACGAACGTCGAAGTGTATCACCCGGACGTACGCGTTTGGGAAGTAAAGCAAAAGGCGACAGGCAAACACGTGGGCCTTTGGTATTTCGATCCTTATGCGCGCAAGGGCAAAAAGTCGGGCGCTTGGATGAATGCTTATCGCAATCAGGAACGCTTCAAAGGCGAAGTCACCACCATTGTCAGCAACAACAGCAACTTCGTCAAAGGCAAAGAGGGCGATCCCATCCTCATTAGCTGGACGGACGCGGAAACGCTGTTCCACGAATTTGGTCACGCGCTGCATGGATTGAGCTCCAACGTGACGTATCCGACGGTCGCTGGGACGCATGTCGCCCGCGACTATGTCGAATTCCCATCGCAATTGCTCGAGCATTGGTTGCCGACGCCCGAGCTTTTGGAGAAGTTTGCCGTGCATTACCAAACGGGCAAACCCATTCCCAAAGAATTGCTGGCGAAAATCGAGAAAGCCAAGACGTTTAACCAAGGGTTCAGCACGGTGGAATACCTGAGCAGTGCCCTCATTGATATGAAACTGCACTTGGCCGGCGACAAAGACATTGATCCGGGCGCTTTCGAGCGGGATACGCTCAAGGCGCTGGGAATGCCGTCGGAAATCGTCATGCGCCACCGAACGCCGCAGTTTAACCATGTCTTCGCGGGTGATGGGTATTCCGCAGGATACTACAGCTATCTCTGGTCGGATACGCTCACCGCGGACGCATACGAAGCGTTTGTCGAAGGCAAAGGTCCGTACGACGCCGCCGTGGCCGAACGCCTGCGTAAGCACGTGTTTTCGGTCGGAGATACAATTGATCCGGATGAAGGATACCGGGCATTTCGAGGGAAAGATGCAGGCACTGCGGCGCTCATGAAAAAGCGTGGATTTGCCGCAGCGGCCGCTCCGGCCGCAAAGCCGGCCGCGCCGAAAAAGAAGTAATCCTCACGGGCCCACGTGCTCCGCGGGCCCGTCATTCACCATATCGGCAAGCCACGCCGAAAGCTTCTTTCCCTG
>JBGAOI010000144.1:10046-13235 GCA_044221885.1 Polyangium sp. (in: bacteria) | reverse complement strand
TTCTCGTCCGGGCCAACGAGAAGTGACCTGGGGTCCCCTCAGAAAACAAAAAAATCGTAAAAGGTATCCCGATTCCGATGGTCCGGGACGCCGGATCGTATGGAAATGGCCGGCGCCCGCTAAAAGCAGAGCACCTTTTCTGCTTCGGCCAACGCTGCAATGCGCCATTGAACCAACGGGGAATCAGCGGTATGCATATGGGCCGTTTCTCGCAAGACTTCTTCGAGCGGCCATAACGCGATGTAAGGGTCGAAAGGACAAGCGGGACGCGTTTGTCCTGGCATCAACCATCCCGTCATGACTTGGGTTTGTCCCTGCACGAGGGCCCGTACTGCGACGTTCGCAAATCGACTCGCCAGCAATCTGTCAAATGCACTCGGCGCGCCACCTCGTACGACGTGACCCAATACCGTCACGCGTGTGTCAATGGTCATATCCCGGGCTTTCAGGGCCGCATCAATTTGTTCTTTCAACGTATGCGAGGCCAACTTGACGCCTTCGCTTTGAATCACGAGCACGAACTTCTTGCCACTCGGCCGCGCATACGCGGCATCAATTGCCCGAAGCACTTGATCCACGAGCTCTTGGTCCGTTTTTTTGCCCTCGCGAAACAATACGGCATCCGCACCGGCCGCAATCCCGGTGGTCATTGCGAGATACCCACAATCTCGACCCATCACTTCCACAATGAACGTTCGTTGATGAGAATACGCCGTGTCGGCAATACGATCACACGCTTCGACAATCGTATTCATCGCCGTATCAACGCCAATCGACATGGACGTACAACCGAGATCGTTATCAATCGAAGCCGGAATTCCGATAACACGAAATGGACTGCCATCGTAGGCAAGCGCATTACGCAAAGCATGTGCGCCCGTTAATGAGCCATTGCCGCCAAACACGATCATCCCCTTGAGACGATGTTGAATGATTTGCGCTTTGGCCTCTTCTTGACCTTCGGGGGTCATGAATCGTTTGGAACGGGCCGAACCAATCAGCGTTCCGCCGCGTCGCGCCGCAGCTTCGAGCGCTCCATGATCCACAGGAACGATACGTCCCTCGATCAACCCTTGATAACCTTCCTCGACGGCAACGACTTCCAAGCCCAGCGCATGGGCTACTTTCGCCGCCACGAGCAACCCCGAATTCATTCCGGGGGCATCGCCGCCGGATGTCAACAGTGCGATCTTATCGTTTGGTTTGAGCATGGTCTCAGCCCTTGGTTGCGCAGCGCAATCCCTCGACGCTCTTCAAAGTACCACGGTTCAGATCGACGAATCACGAGATTTTTTCACTCGCAACAAGAATTGCCACGACCCTACGACTGTTGTGCATGAAAAACAAGAAGAGCCCTTGAGCAACGCTTCATTCTTTTGACCGATGACGAAACACCATGGCCACACGATGATTTGCCTCAGGAAGCACCGCTGTTTCTGCATCGAGTTTCCCCTTCAGTTCAAGGCCGATGTCGTCGTATAATGCTGTGACAAACCCGAGCCGCTCGTACCATGGAGCGTTCCAAGGCACGATCGCGTCATAGGTCGTGAGCCATAATTCACCCGGACGAACACTCCATGCTTTGGCCCTATCCACGAGCATGCGACCAATTCCACGTCGCTGCCATGCACGACGAATTGATAACTGATCCAAATATGGCTTTTCATCCACGAAACCAAACACCGCAAAACCCACGGGTTCTCCGGTGGACGTACACGCAAACAACAATCGGCCGCGTTTTGCGGCCTCCGTCCATCGAGCGACCTCGTGGATGGAAAATGGATGCGTTTCCGCAATCTCCAGGGACAAACCAATCTCGGAAAACTTCGCGCATGCGTCATTGTCGATATCGACGGCAATGGGCACCTCCTCAACACGTGCGGGACGTAATTGGATGGCTGACGGCTCCCGTGGGTTTTCAAGGTCCGCACGTGTCAGCTCCATCAAATATAACCCATTGCCTTCACCATCTTCAGGCGTAGCTCGCAAAAACCGAAATCCGACCTTTTCGTACATTCGAATGGCAAACGCATTGTCTGGAACAGGATCGATGACACATGAAGTGACCCAGGGATGCACAAACACCATTCGCCTCAAGAATTCACGCAAAATCGGCGCACCCCACCCCCGATGGACGACATTCGCTTCGCCAATGAGCATATCACAATTGACGCTGTTGGGATCGTCGATGCCCAATTGAGCCACCCAATCGGTCGCCCAGCAACTTCGAACAAGTACCCGCGAATCGGTTGATCAGGATTGAGAAATTCGGCGTCTTCTTCGGCCACTTCCTCGAGCGTATGTTCCCCGCCAAACCATGGCTGCACGTGTTGCGCATTGAGCCATCGATGGACCATGGGAATATCGGCCCGATCAAACGGGCGAAAATGCAGCGACGAAATATCGAGCGAAAACATGAACCCATCCCCGGTGATGTTTTGCGGTACTTACCATCATTCTGGGCAGAATGTCCACGATTTCAAACATGACGCCGGATGAATGCATTTTGCCATTGACCGCCAAACGGTGTTCGTGGATAGCTTCGTGCGCACGGTCGACACGGGCGTACGCATGAGTTCTGCTGAATCAAACGACATCTCCACCACACAAGCCGCGCCAGCGTGGTCACCTGGCCTCCGTGCAGGAATCGGCGTATGGCTCGGTTTTACGCTCCTAGCGTTGACGCATGCGATATTGTTCGCCATTCTTGTGCCCCGACCTGCCACCGGAATCGGGGTTCGATTGCAACATCATCTTTTCGATGCCGCAGGAACGCTCGGCGTGGGGTTCTTTACCGCGTTGATTGTGGGCACGACCGTCACGCTCATCGATCGACGGACTGCGGTTGTCCGAAGAGCACGTCTTTATCGCCTCTTTGGGTTTGTCGCGTATACCATGGTGACAGCGTCGATCATGCGGCGACTTCTCGAGTACGAACTCGAACGCACGGCGTTGAATCATCTCGGTGGGAACTTCTATCAGTCAATTATCATTGTAGGAACGCTTCTTCTTGGTTTGTCCGTCCCGACGCTGTTTTTGCTGGGGTGGTGGTCGACACGTCGAAGGTTCGCACAGGTTGCAATCTTTTTGATCGCATTGGCGGCGATGATCGGCAACCATTTTTTCCTTCGCGATGATTACACGAGCGTTCACGGTGCCTTGGCGTGGTTATCGACAACGCTTGCTGCA
>JBGAOI010000144.1:0-10036 GCA_044221885.1 Polyangium sp. (in: bacteria) | reverse complement strand
TCTCGGATCGTGGGCGGAACGGCTTCTGGTAAAAAGGCCGCAATGTTGGAAAACGGTTGGGCTCGGGTTTGTCGTGTTTGGGCTTCTCGGGCTTGTCGTGCCGCCGTCCTCGACCGTTCGCGCCGAAATGTTTCGTGAACCAGGAGCCGTTTCCGCTTGGATCTTGGCGACGCTCCGCTGGTCGTTGCCAGCAGAATCGTCTTCGCCCCTGCTTCCGGAATTCGCAGCATCACCTTATTTCCAATCCCGGGAACGTTTGTCCGGAATACCTCCCACGCAACCGCGTTTGCTCCAAAATAAAGCGCCTATCGTCGTGCTCGTGACGATTGACGCCACACGGGCCGATGCCATTGAACGCGAGAAAAACGAAAAGTTTTTCCCGACACTCACGCGTCTCAAGCGAGACAGCGCGTATTTTGCGCATGTCACGTCTACGGGGAGTCAAACGGCCGTCGCTCTGAGCAGTCTATTTTCGGGCAAATACTTTTCGCAACTCGAATGGCGGAACCACGGTATGGGTTCCATGCAGTTCTTGTATCCTGCCAACGATCGATCACCTCGATTTCCCGAGCTTCTTTCTTCACGCGGCATCATTACGGCAACGTGGCCCAGCATTACGTTTTTATCAAATGAATATGGGATCATCCGTGGGTTTGCCGAAGAGAAAATGGTCACGCAAGGACGCGAACATGCACCGGCCAAAGACGTCGTCAAACCTTTGCTCGAACGCCTCGAGCGTGCTGGAAACGAGCCCTTATTTCTGTATGTGCATCTGACCGAACCACATTTTCCATACGATCGCGGGGGTACGGAAGGTCCGCCGATTCAGCGGTATTTGCGAGAAATCGGAATTGCTGACGAATACCTCGGGCAAATCGTGAAATTGCTATCGGAGCGTTTTGCCGATCGCGGATACTTGTTCATCTCGAGCGACCACGGCGAAGCATTTGGAGAACACGGCACGACGAAACATACGAAAACGCTTTATGAAGAATTGCTGCGTGTGCCGCTGTTCGTGTATGGACCGGGGATTCGAGCGCGCCGGATCGACGAACACGTAACCAACCTGGATATCGGCCCAACGATTCTCGATTTGTTTGGAGTGGACACGCCAGGTTCGTTCATGGGCCAAAGCCTCGTGCCTTTGCTTGCCGGGCGGGACGTACGTCTGGACCGACCCATCGTAGCCGAAGGCCGATTGCGTCGCGTGCTTTATTGGGGTGATTTGAAGGTCATCGACGATCCGCGGCGAAAGGTCGTCGAAGTATTTGACTTGCAGCAAGATCCGCGAGAATTGCGCAATTTATTTGATACTCAGCGCGAACGAGTGTTGCCCGCGGTGGCGGCATTGCGCCGCTTTTTCGACGTGCATCGAATTCGCAGAGATGGCTACGAAATACCGTACAAGCCGTAATAGGCTTGACGCAACAGACTATTTCCTGGGTTTGATTGGATTGGGACCTTCGTCGGTTTCCGTAAATCCTTCGATTTCGAGTCCCGGATCGATGGCTTCCGCGTCGTCCGATTGCACGTGATCGTCTTCCGTTTCGGTGTACGATGCCGAAGAACCACAACCAATCGCCAAAAGACCTGCGGTTGCGATTGCCAAAAAAACAGCCCAAAGACGCGTGTTCATGATGTTGCTCCTGAAAGGTGGACGACCTGGTAGATTCGTTTGGGGGGCATATCAGGATTCGTGCCAAGCGCGAAATTGCGGCGTTGGCCTCACTTTAAGCTGGATTTGTGGATGTGCGGCGCTGGTTCAAACGAGCCAATTCGGTTCAAACAAACCAGTCCTGCCTGGTTCGTTCGAGCCAACAGGTCGAAGATTCGTTTCGACGAACCTTTGTCCACTTGGACGAACCAATCATGTCCGTTCCGACGAACTGCATTTTGCTTTATTTTGTGCTTGCACGTGAAGTGTTGCGTGGTAGAAGTTTTACCAGGTGAAGTATGAACACACTGGCTCTCGTTCAACCGGATGCACTTGTCACTGACCTTCGCGCGCTCATTGAAACGAGCCGTGGGGTGGTTGCTCAAACGATCAACAGCGAATTGGTGTGGTTGTACTGGCAGATTGGGACGCGTCTTCGTCGTGATGTGGTTGGGGAGGGCCGTGGTGCTTATGGTGAGCAAGTGGTCGCGAGTGTCGCGGAGGAGCTTTCGAAGGATTACGGTCGAGGGTTCACGAAGAGAAACCTTCACTACATGTTGCGATTCTCCGAGATTTTCTCGGATCCACAGATTGTGCACGCACTGCGTGCACAATTGAGCTGGACGCATCTGCGTGAGATCATCGCGATCGAGGATCCGCTGAAACGGCAATTTTACGTCGAATTGTGTCGAATGGAGCGTTGGAGTACGCGGACGTTGCAGACCAAGATTGCGGGCATGTTGTATGAGCGGACGGCGATCGCGAAGCATCCCGAGGTGGTCGTGCAGGAGACGTTGGAGCAGTTGGGGCAGGAGCGGCGCATGACGCCCGATTTGGTATTTCGGGATCCGTACGTGCTGGATTTCCTGAATATGCCGGCAGATTTCAGTGAAAACGAACTCGAGCGAGCCATCTTGCGGGAGCTCGAGGCATTTTTGGTCGAACTGGGGCAGGGTTTTACGTTTGTGGCGCGGCAGAAGCGGATGTCGGTTGGGCCGGATGATTTTTACCTCGACCTATTGTTTTTTCATCGGCCGCTTCGATCGTTGGTGGCGATCGAACTGAAGCTTGGACGTTTTGAGGCTGCGGACAAAGGGCAGATGGAGTTGTACCTGCGGTGGCTCGACAAACACGAACGTTTGCCACACGAAAATCCGCCGCTGGGTTTGATTCTTTGTGCGGACAAGAATGAAGAGCAGATTGAGCTTTTGCAGTTGACGGACGGAGCGATCCGGGTTGCGCGATACTTGACGGAACTGCCGCCGCGCGAGCTTCTCGAGCGCAAATTGATGCACGCGATCGAGCATGCCCGCGAGCGGTTGACGAGTACGCAAACGTAGACGCGCGGCACAAGGCAAATAGGCTGCACGCATGATGCGCCTGCAACGATGTCCCGTTGGTTTGGAATCCGTGTGCAGTTGTCTTGACGCACTTCACACGCTGCAACTCGACGAACATCGCAATGTCTTGGAAGGACGATCCTGCACCGAAAGTCGTTCACGAGCGTGGCTGAATTCAAGGCGATTTTGCACATCGAAACACGCAATCGTTCACCCATGGCGCCATTGTTTTGAGCACAAACTGTCTGGTGTAGAGCCCGAGGACAATCGGTTTGAGGTCAAACAAAATGAGTTCGGCGTAGCCGCATAGCATGCACATGCCTTCAGTGTCTATACGAATATCGTAGGATCCGAGGGTATTTTGGTGAGTTTGACCACGTAAACGGCGGCGAACGAGGGTTCGGCAAGTCCGAGCCGACAAACGAAGAAGTTTGTTTGTCGTTCGAAAAGTTGGTGCTAGGAAAACCTCATGCCTCGACGCACTGAGCCAGATCCGTACACCTCAAAAATTGGCGCACGTCTTCGTGAACTGCGCCTTGAACGAAACATGTCTCTCGGAGACCTCGCCGACGCGGCGGAAGTTTCCAAGGGCCATCTTTCCAGCATTGAACACGGCCTCGCGGCCATTACCGTGCAAACCATTTCGCGCCTCGCCAAGGGCCTCGGTTTGCCTCCGTTCTATCTCTTGACGGCGCCTGCCGACGATGACCGGGACCAAGTTGCCGAACTCGTTCGCAAATTGCCCGCTCATGAAATCGTCAAGCTTCGTCGCGAGTTGTCGAAGCAAGCCAAGGAAGCAGCCAAAGGCGCGGCCAAAGCGGCCAAAGCAGCAGCTCGCCCCAAGGCCTGATTCGAACCTCGAATCCAACAACGATGTCGCCATCGGTCTTTGGACCGGTGGCGATTTCGTTTTCCCTGCTCAAAACAGAAAAACCCACCTGCTTCTCCTTGGCCAGCTTCGCACTTCGTGGCACCTTGCGCCTCGTGTTCTCTTCTCGATTGATTCCCTTCTGGATGTTTGGCCTGGTCACATTCGTGACCAGTTGCACCGCGGCGCCTCGTACGTCGGGACGAATGGCTCCCCCGTCGGAAAACATGACGCCGATTGTCATTGGCCAGAGTTTTGTCATGGACTCGTCGGTGCTCGGGGAAAAACGCACGATTACGGTGTATTTGCCGAGCGACTATCACGAGGGGTCGAAACGATACCCTCTTCTGTATTTGCTCGATGGAGGAGCGGACGAGGATTTTCATCACATCACGGGCATTGTTCAAGTTTCGGTGGCCAATGGCCTCATGGAACCGATTGTGGTCATTGGCATCAAAAACACGGTACGGCGCCGGGACATGACCGGTCCGACGACAAACCCCAAGGACCTCGAACGAGGCAAGGACGTCGGTCGCTCCGTAGCATTTCGATCGTTTTTGAAAAACGAGTTGGTTCCGCGAGTCGAGCGCGATTTTCGTGGCAATGGAAATCGAACGTTGCTGGGCGAATCTTTGGCGGGTTTATTTGTCGTAGAAACGTTCCTCGAAGAACCTGGGATGTTTGACCGCTACATTGCCGTAAGCCCCAGTTTGTGGTGGAACAACGATCTTCTTGTAAAAACCGCTCCCGAGCGATTAAAAACTATCTTGGCCCAAGGCCAAACGTTTTACCTGACGGTCGGCGGCATTGACGACAACACGAAACAAACGGACGCCTTTGCAGAATCGTTGCGACAAACCAATCCACCGGGGTTGGTTTGGTTTTACGAACCATTGCCCAACGAGGCGCACGGAACGATGCTTCATGCCGGCGCGCTCCGTGCGCTGCGAAAATTCTTCCCGGCCAAAGTCGAACCGGCCCCATAATACGCCACACAATCCATTGACAAGTCTTCGAAACCCGTGATACGCCATTGTAACGGCCTAGAGCGCGGGAAAACAAGACATGACGGACGTTTCTTCGGAACAATCGCAAAACGAGCGCGACAAAGCTACGATCGCCGACGACATTCGTACGTTACATTCTCTCGGTTATGCCCAGGAATTGTTGCGGCGCATGAGCGGGTTTTCCAATTTTGCCATTTCTTTTTCGATTATTTGTATTCTCGCTGGAGGTTTGACCTCGTTTTCGCTGGGATTATCAAGTGCTGGGGGAGCCTCGATTGGCCTTGGATGGCCGCTCGGGGCATCGATGTCCTTCTGTTTTGCGCTCGCAATGGCCCAATTGGCGTCCGCATTTCCCACCGCCGGTGGGCTCTATCATTGGGCTTCGATTCTTGGAGGACGCGGATTGGGATGGGTGACCGCGTGGTTCAATTTGGCGGGACTCGTCACCGTGCTTTCCGCCATCAATGTGGGAGTTTATCAATTTACGCTCGGAGCATTGGGACCTTCGTTGGGGTTCGATCCGGCGACGATTGATCCGGTCAAAGGCATGATCGCTCAAGGCGTGGGTGTCGCGATCATCACGATATCTCAAGCGATTTTTAATCATCGGGGCATTCGAGTCACGACCATGCTCACGGACTTCAGTGGTTATTTGATTTTTGTCGTGGCTGCTGTCATGACCATAACGCTTTTTGCGTCAGCCGAACACCTCGAATTTTCCCGGTTAGTAACGTTCACGAATTACAGCGGGGCCAAAGGCGGCAATGTTTGGCCCGAACATCCGAATCTGGGATACGCGTTTTTGTTGGGATTGATGTTGCCCGCCTACACCATTACGGGGTTCGACGCTTCGGCGCATACATCCGAAGAAACAGTGGGTGCTTCGCGAACGGTTCCCAAAGCTATTTTACAAGCTGTTGTTTTATCGGCCGTATTCGGTTGGTTCATGGTGTGTGCAATTGTCCTGGGCGCCCCCAAGATGGATGCCGCCGCGGCCCAAGGAAGCAATGTCTTTTTCGCCGTCATGGAAGCATTGCCCAAGACATTGCGAATTGCGCTGTATGTCGGCGTTGTGATTGCACAATACCTGTGCGGCCTCGCCACGGTGACGTCATCTTCCCGCATGACGTACGCATTCGCGCGCGATGGCGGACTTCCGGCGTCGAATCGACTCAAAACCGTCAGCCATCGATTCCGTACGCCGGCCGTTGCTATTTGGGTCGTTTCGATCCTCAGCATCGTTTTTACGGTCTACACGCCCGTGTATTCGACGATTACTGCGGTCTGCGTCATCTTCTTGTATATCTCTTATGGACTACCGATTGCCCTTGGGCTCTTTGCGTATGGACGCACGTGGAAACAAATGGGCCCATGGTCGATCGGTAAGGCGTATCGAATCGTTGCCGCGATTTGCGTCTGCTGGTGTTGCGGACTTCTGTACATCGGCGTTCAACCGCCAAACGACAAAGCTTTGTGGATCATTCTTGGAGCTGTTGCGCTGACCGCCGTGGTGTGGTTTGCTTATGAACGCCGCCATTTTGAAGGGCCCCCGCAAGGAGTCTTGACGTTGGAACGGGAAAAAGAAATTGCCGACGCAGAAAAAGCCGTTGGTGAAATCAAGGCTCCGCCGACATGACCGAATCCGTGACGCTCGTTGGATTCGATATTGGCACGACAACGACGCGCGCAGCATTCGTCGACGCGCATGTTGCCAACAATGCCGGATCCAAGCGCGTCGAAATGGGTGGGTTCCACCACCGGCCGGGTGGAAAAACCATCATGACGCCGTTTGTCGAAGGACGGCTCGATGTTCAGGCATTAACCAATTTCTTTGACGATTCCTTTGTTGAAGCGGGAATTTCTCCAGCGGATGTATTTGGCGGCGGCGCATTGTTCACGGGTCTCGCCGCTCGCGCTCCCAATGCGCGCACCGTTGCCGACGTGTTACGCGCGCGCGTCGCGCATGCGGTCGTTGCGAACGCGGACGATCCGCTCCTCGAGAGTTGGCTCGCTTTTCAAGGCAGCGTTGGAGCTATTTCGCGGACGGATGATTCCCGCACATTGCTCAATTTGGACATTGGTGGTGGAACGACAAACGCCGCATGCGGACGCGGCGGAAACGTTTTGTGGACCGATTGGTCATGGATTGGCGCTCGCCACATCGAGGTTCGTCCGGGAACGTATGTGTTCGAACGATGTTCGCCCATGGGTCAAAAGACGCTCGAACGCCTTTCCATCGACAAAACGTGCGGACAAGCATTCACGTCGACAGAAATCGACGCCATCGTGAAAAGCTGGGTGAGCGACCTCGAAACCATGGTGCAGCAACCTACGATTCCGTGTTCCGATGATTCGCTCGAGATCGCTTTTTCAGGTGGCGTAGGTGAAATCGTTTATATGATGCGTACGGGAGGTGCTATTCCCAGCCAAACCTTTTGGGGCGACTTGGGCCTTGATTTGGCTCGGGCCATTTGCGCCTCCGAAAGGCTCACGAGGCGCCTCGTCGTACCGGAAACGATGGGTCGGGCAACGTTGTATGGGCTCGTCGAACATCAAACACAAGTCTCCGGAACAACTGTCTTTTTGCCGAATCCTGAACGCCTGCCGCTTGGCGACTTGCCCGTGGTCGCAACGTTGGACGATACTGCAACCGACGCGGCGTTGGCTCGAGCCATGGAGTTTGTCCGGGCATCCCAGGCTGGTG
Source organism: Polyangium sp. (in: bacteria) (assembly GCA_044221885.1). Classification (GTDB taxonomy): domain Bacteria; phylum Myxococcota_A; class Polyangia; order Polyangiales; family Polyangiaceae; genus Polyangium. The sequence continues at coordinate 2,463 of JBGAOI010000144.1, read as the reverse complement.
CGGCGATTGTGATTCGCGAATTGCATGGAAAATCGGACCGAATTCGACACTGGGGAAAACGGCTGGGACAATGGCTGGAAGGGCATCCCGAGAATCGGCCACTCATTGTGTTGCTGGAAGAAAACGCGGCCAAGGCATTGGGTGGATATGCGACGGACTGGGGTCGTCGCCAACGTCCGTTGCTGGTGCTCGACGAGGTTGTTCCCCGCATGGCAAAGTTTGTCCACATTGGCCGTTTGCATAGGGGCTTGGTGTTCATTTCGTTTCACGGATTTGGATCAAAGGAGTAACAACGATGCACGTGTTGAAGCCATTGAGCGATATTCGAGTTCCCGCGCCATTGCCCGACGAAACGTATCGATTTGCAGCCTCGGGCATCGAAAAAACATTTGTGGGGCTCAAAGCGGTGCTCGCCGCGGCCGACATTTCCAAAGCCGGGGATCGCCATGCAGGACTCGCGGCGCCGGATGAAGTCACGCGCGAAGCGGCCCGATCGATTCTCGCATCGCTCACGCTCGAGCATCTCTACACGCACCCGTTGACGGACGCAAAGGGCGAGGTTGATTCGATCATGCGCGTCAACTACGATGTGGATCTCGCGGCATACGAATCCATGGCCTCATGGACGCTTGGGGACTTGAAAAATGAATTATTGAAACGACCTGGAAATGAAGTGGCTCGGTTGGGGCGAGGGCTCACGGGGCCCATGGCGGCAGCAGTTGCCAAATTGTGCGATATTCACGAATTGATTTTCATTGCCCGGAAAATCAATCGTCCCAGCAAAGCACGAACCCGTCTTGGCGCTCCAGGAACGTTATCGTCACGCATCCAGCCCAATCATCCAACGGACGACGTACGCAGCATCGAATTGCAAATGTTGTGGAGTTTATCGCTTGGAGGTGGTGATGCACTGATCGGGATCAATCCCGCAATCGATACGGTGGACAACATCTCGAATATCTTACGTCATGTGGACAAAGTGCGCCGAAGAACGGGGGCTCCGACGCAGATCTGCGTCTTGGCCCATGTAAAAACGCAGCTTGGTTGTCTGGAACAAGGTGCGCCGGTGGAAGTGATTTTTCAAAGTTTGGCCGGAACGGACGCAACACTTATCAGTGAATTCGATGTGACCGTGGATCTGCTGGACCGAGCCTATCAAACCATGCGTGAACGCGGACCTCTTGCCAACGAAGCCGAGCAGTTCATGTATTTCGAGACGGGTCAAGGAAGCGAATTCACGTACGCGAAACACGACGGCGTCGACATGACGACGCTCGAAGCTTGCTGTTATGGTTTGGCACGACGATACGACCCGTACATGGTCAACAACGTGACGGGATTCATTGGACCGGAAACACACGCGGACGACCGGGAAATGGTCATTTCCAATTTGCAGGATCATTTCATGGGTAAACTGCTCGGTGTTCCCATGGGCATGGCGCCGTGTTTTACGTTGCATGCGGGCGTGACAAACGAAGGACAACAAATGGCCACGGCTATGCTGACAGCAGCTGGGGCCAACTATTACATGGATGTTTGTCTTGGCGCAGACCGCATGCTCGCGTATTTCGACACGAGCGCTCACGATGTACAAACGCTGCGGGAAGTCCACGGCAAACGCCCGGCTGCAGAATACCTCGAATGGGCCAAAACCAAAGATATTTTTGTTGAGAATGACGGACGAGTGGAACGTGGTCCGGCGTTTGGCATGGCGGAAGCGCTCGCGGAATCGCCGCGTACGTTCGAAGAATTGGTGCGAGCAACACCGCTCGCTTTGGGCTTCGATGTTGCGGGCCCGCGACCCGTCGACAAAGTGAGCCGTGAATTGCGCTGGCATCAAGCTGTCGCGCGTGCCGCGGCGATGAGCGAGTTACGTATCGACGAACTCATGCAGGTTGCTGCTTTTCAGCTCTTGGAAACGAGCGCGAAAAACCATGCCGAGCATTTGGCCTTGCCGGCGCGAGGATCAACGTTATCGACTGCGAGCACCGAAAAAATCGGACCCGAGAAACATTCGGTCGTCATTTTGGTTGCGGATGGTTTGTCGGCTGAGGCTGTTCACGCCAATATCCCGGATCTTTTGCCGGTGTTGGTGGATGGTTTGTCGGCGCGGAACATTTCGACAGGAACCCCACGCTTGGTGAGGTATGGCCGAGTCAAATTGGCCGAAGAAGTGGCGGATCGATTGGACGCTCGGCTCGTAGTGTATTTGTTGGGCGAACGTCCAGGCGGTGATGCAACGTCGTCTAGAAGTTTGTCGGCGTATTTGTGTTTACGCGTGCCGGAAGAGAGCCTCGTGGAAGCGCGGGCCTTCAGTGGCAACGCAGGGATTCGATTCGAATACACGGTCATCTCGAATATTTATGCGGGTGGGGGCTTGCCACCGGCGGAAGCGGCGGCGGTCATCGTGGACAAGGTGACGAAGATTCTGGCGCGCAAAGCGGCTGGAAATCGTCTGGATGC
>JBGAOI010000143.1:0-13343 GCA_044221885.1 Polyangium sp. (in: bacteria) | reverse complement strand
AAGCGAGGGGCTGACGTTCGTCCGAGCGTAACACGCGGCTACGTTAGCATCCGAGCAAGACGCTGGGTACCCATTTCTTTGTCCTTGACAAGGTTGGCTCGATCGGAGATTCTCGAGGCGCACGACACATCGTTTGCGCCCGAGCCTGCTCCATGAGTGAATCACCAAGTTCTTTTCGCAATGATCGATATGCCGTGATTCGGCTTTTGGGCGAGGGGAGCCAAGCGGCGACGTTTGAAGCGGTTGATAAAAAAGAAGGCAAGCCCGTCGCTGTCAAACGTTTTCGCGTTCGCGGCGCAAAAAGCTGGAAAGAAGTAGAACTTGCCGAACGTGAGGCTCGGGTCCTCGCAAGTTTGTCGCATCCTGGTTTGCCCAAGTACATTGAGCATTTCGAGGAAAACGGCGAACTTTTTTTGGTCACGGAAAAAATCGAAGGCGAGAGTTTGCTTTCATTGCAAAAGCGCGGCGTTTCGTTCAGCGAAGACGACATTCTTCGGTTTTTGCGTGAAACCGGCGAAATGCTCGATTACCTCCACGGCCGTTCGCCCCCCGTTGTGCATCGGGACATCAAGCCGAGCAATGTCATGCGTCGACCCGACGGGTCTTTTGCATTGATCGATTTTGGTGCCGTGCGCGATAAAATGAAACCGGAAGGCGGGAGCACGGTCGTCGGTACGTTTGGATTCATGGCCCCCGAGCAATTTCAAGGCCGAGCGATGCCGGCATCGGACGTGTACGCGGTTGGAGCAACGGCGCTCGCCATGATGACGGGACGGCAACCGGAAGATTTGCCGCACAAAGGTCTCGCCTTGGATGTCGCGACCGCTCTGGGAAAAACCGTGCATCCGACATTGATTTTGGCCCTCACGTCAATGCTCGAACCTGATCCAGACAAACGTGCCGCTCAAATTGGGCCGCTCTTGGGGGATTTGCGAAATGCGCCCAGAAAAGCCAAGCAAGAGCCCCCAAAGCAGCAAGAAGCTCCGAAAGCAGAAAACGATAAAAACAAAGAAGAAAAGGGCGAGACGGAGCGCAAAACCGACAAAACGCGCAAGAAAGAATCGGAGATCGAGAAAGATATCGAGCAGGGAATCGAAGAAGCCGTCGAGCAATTGGAGCAGGGTTTTACCGAACTAAAGAAAGAATGGGAAAACAAAGCCTCCAAGCATGAATCGAAGGCTGAGCGGAAAGCTCGAAAAGCTGAACGAAAAGCCGAACGCGCTGCACGAAGGGCCGAACGTTTGGCGAATCTTCAGCAAGGTCGTCCGGGGCTTCCGGTGCCATTGGCGGGACTATTCTTGTTCGGCCTGACCCTGGCGCAAATTGCCGTGCTCGTTTCTTTGCGAGCTGTCGTGCCGACGCTTTTGTCCGTGTTGTCGATATTTTTCGGCAAACCATTACGTGAAGCAGCCGCCCGCGTACGTGAAGCGGGCGTGACCGCACACGAGGCGCTCGAGCGGGGGAAACGCCGGGTACGAGGACAAACGGAAAAACCGTCGCTTGGCGTGCGTGTAGCCGTGCCGAAGAAATCCGTGCGTATTCGCTTCGTCGAGGACGAAAACACGGAAATCGAGGTTCAGGAAGAAATGGCGGCGGAGGAAGAAGCCGCCGACGAGGAAAAGCAGCGTCGGCGGCGATGATGTTTGGGATGGGCCAATTCGCTGGCCGGGATGGCTACTGCTTGTCGCCCTTCCCAGAGTCCTTCGTTTGCAATCCCTTGAGGTCTTCAGCAATGAGCATCTTGGGATTCATGAGCTCGAAGAAGGCTCGTTTGGCCATATCGCCCGTTTCCCCTTGCTCTTGACGCAAAGCCATCAAAACGCCGCGTTCCTTCATGAACTTGAGCGTCATGATTGCACCCTTCTTGCGCTCGCCCTCGCCGCTCTTCGCGTCTTGCCACAACCGATAACGCAATACGACGCGCGTTTCCGAATGCGGACCGTTGTCGAACTTGAGGTTATCGAATTGCGATTGCAATCGTTGACGTGACCAATCTTGCGTCACATCGTTTACCTTGACGCGCGCAATGGCTTCGGCATTGGCGACATAACGGTAGATGTTGCCGCGCTTGAAGTCTTCGTCTGACCAATACCCGAACGCTCGGAAGTAATGGTCTTTCAAATCGTTCAATGCATCTTGGCCGAAATCGCCGTACATCGCGACCGTTCGCGCAGCCGTTTCGGGCGAACCACCCATGATGAGCGCAAGCGCCGCGGCGTTTCGGATTTCGGCGTTTTGGAGTTTTTCGAAGAGAATTTTTTGTGTTTCCTCGTCGACCCCCGCGATACCAATGGCGCGCGCATACGGAATGCGCAGATTGATCTCGAGTTCCGGCTTGATGAGTTCAGCCAACGTCGCCGCAATGCCCGGCATCGGCTTGAGTGACAACGTTTGCGCATAACAAGCACCAATGAGCTGTTTGCGCGGTTCTTTTTTCGCGCCAAACTCGGCAGCCTTCTTGGCCACATCGATCATCGTCTTGTCGTCGGCACACCAAGCCAAAGCTTCACACGCCGCTTGCCGCGCTTCTTCGTTCCAGAGTTCGTCTTCAATGAACTCCATCAGGTCCTTGTTTCCGCGGCCATCGCCCCATTGCGCGAGGCCTTGCGCCGAACCATAAGCGACAGCTCGAAGGGCCATACCCAGCATGGCGATACCGCCGCCGTTCATGCCTTCGAGCGTGGTATCCATTTTCTTGTCTTTTTTGCGTTTGAATTGCTCGAGCATTTTCGGGAACGATTGCTCGTCCTTCATCATGCCGAGGTAACGCAATGCGCTTTGCGCTGTTTCGAATGACGTGGGGAAGGGCGGGGGCGCACCTTCTTTGGGCAATGGATCCTTGGGGAACGCCCAATCACGCATATCCTTGAGCGCCTTTTCCGAATTGATGGCGGCCAGGAAGCGCAACCCGTTGGCATGCGGTTGTGGCCGGCTCTTGATCCAGGCCATCACGCCGTCTTCGGCCACTTTGAGTTCCGCTTTTTTGTCCTGGTGAATCATTGCCAGGTCCGCGAGCATGCGTGCGGCCACGACACGCGGCAAATCTGCGCGCGACAAATGCCCGCCTTCATCCGCTTGCCAGAAGTTCTCTTGCTTGTACACATCGGCCGGCTCGAAGCGCATACGTTCGCCGAGGAGTTTCGCGCCGCGAATATCACCAATCTCCGCCAAACGAATTCCCGCTTCGCCTTGCCAATGCACCGTGGGCTTCTTCGTTTCGACCCACTTGACGAGAGCATTGCCCGTACGCGGATCGGCAATGTCTTTGATCATGTCGAAGAGCTGCTTCGTTTGGAACCACTCGGTCTCCGGCGGATCGGGTTTGACGCTGTCGAGTGCCAAGACCAACCCTTCGCCACCGATACCATCGCGCAATGCTTCGAGGAACTTCTGACGGTTTTCCTTGAAGAGTTTGTCCTTTTGCGGGTCGACGCCAGCCGGCGGTTTGAGTGCTTCGAGCAGCGGTCCGCGCGCCGTTTCATCGCCGATTTTGCCGAGGCCCGTGGCAGCTTCACGACCAACTTCGACGTCTTTGTCCTTCACGAGTTTGATGAGCGTTTGGGTCCACTTCGGATTGGCATCGCGTGAAAGAAGCGTAGCGACCAGTTGCCGAACGGAGCTGCTTTCGTCGCCGGAGAGCTTTTCGAACTCTTCGAGCGGCACGAGTTGCGCGAGTTTTTCCGGATCGAACGCGGTGCCACCGCCGAGACGTTCCACCTTGGACAAGAAGCCTTTTCGGTACTGATCCATCGCGTCTTTGAAGACGGCGGGTTCTTTGAGCGCGATCAGCGTCCACGTGATCTGGGGTTTGTCGCTGTCGTCGGCTTCTTTGAGGGCCGCGAGAAGAGCTTGTTTCGCGCCATCGGCTTTGGGCGACCCGTAATACGCGAGCACCTGGGCGCACACGCCGCGGACGCGGTGGTCGGGTTTGGCCAGGGCGTTTGTCGCGAACGTTGCACCTTCAGGATCGTCGGCGTACGCAAGCTGAATCAGAGCTTCTTGCTGCAGGGCCCACTCGTTTTGATCAGCGGCCCATTTGCGCCACAGCGGCAGTTGATCCTTCTTGGGCAGAACGAAGATGTTCTTCTTTTCTTTGACGATCTGTTCGACCGTCATCTTCTGGTGCCCTTCTTTCATGCCGAAGTAGACACCCGCAGCAACACCGGCGAGCAACAGGACGCCCACGATCCCGATCACGAGACCGCTGGTTTTTCCTTTGCGAAAATCGCCATCACCGATGTCGCCACCTCCGCCACCTGCAGGCGCAGCGGGCATTCCACCGCCGGGAGCATCGGGAAGATCTCCATCGTCCGGCGGCCATTTTGCAAGCTCGAGCGCTCCGGGGGGCGGGCGCTTGCCTTTGATGGGTGCTGTTGTGTCGGGCGACGAATTCGGGCGATCGATCATGTTTCCTCCGACGCGGACTTCGGCGTTCGGCATGAGGGCTTCGGGGCTTGCGTAACCGAAGTTTTTTGCTTCTTGCAACATTGCGACGTTGGACCGTCGCGTCGGGCGAACGATATCAGGGGTTGGTCAAGCGGCGTAGACGCAAAGAACTTGCTATGAACACTTCTTCGACATGACCCAACCAGCTCCCCAAGAAGAAACCTCGTCGTTCAGTATTTTGGCCGTGATGCTCGTGGTGGGAGCGTTCGTACTCATCGCGCTTTTGCCCAAGTTCAAGGGGTCGTCGTCGGTGCTCGAAGGCAAGACTGCGCCAGATGCCGTGTTTGCCGTGGCGGCGAATGGAGAAGCGGGATCCAAGGTGCAGGTGTCCGGATACAAGGGTCATCCGGTTGTGCTGGACTTTTGGGCGACGTGGTGCGGACCGTGCACGTTGCAAGCGCCGATCTTGGATCGGATCGCGAGACGCTACGAAAGCAAGGGTTTGGTGGTGCTTGGCGTGAACGTCGACGATGCGCCGGAGGTTGCGCGAGCGCACGCGAAACGCCAAGGTTTGTCCTACCCCATCGTGATGGACACGGTGCGTGACGGATCGCGAAAATACGGCGTCGAAAAGCTTCCGAGCTTGGTCGTGATCGATCGTGAAGGACGCGTGATCAAATACATGTCGGGTCTTGTCGATGAAGCGTCGCTCGATGAAGTGATCGCGTCGACGCTTTGAGAACGTTGGAGGACAAACGAACGTTTGGAAGAACAGACGTTTGTCGGGGCTGAAGAATTGGACGTGACGGCAGGTGCGCGTTGCGGTACGTGCCGTTCCGATGATGACGCCGAAGTCGAGCGCCGGTTGTCACGATGGCTGGTCGAGTAAGGTGTGGTTGAATACGTCGTCTCCGACGAACCCCGGATACCCAATCGCATTTTCCGCCAAACTCGTTACCTGGTTCGTCCTGCCGATCGTTCGTCCAAATGGAATGATTTTGTGTTTCAGTAGAGTTGCGTCCAGCCAAACGGCGAGTACTTTATGATACTCGGTCACCGACCCCACACCGGATGAGAAACCAATGAGTGACGAAATTCGAGCGTGGTACAAAGCCTATTCCGAGGAACAGGAACGCAAGCAGCTTGAGATGCGCAACGCGGCCGTCAGTGAAGGCATCAGTCAAGGCATCAGTCAAGGCATCAGTCAAGGCGAACGGAAAATTTCTCTGAATCTGCTTCGCCGACGTTTTGGCCCCTTGCCTACGGGTGTACTCGAACGTATCGAAGCGGCTGATGTGACGACCGTCGAGCGCTGGAGCGAACGTCTCCTTACAGCGGAAGGTTTGTCCGATGTGTTTGACGAGCCAAACTAGGCTGGTCAACCGCGGCTTCGACAGGTTGCGCTGGTTCCTTTTTGCCTGGTAAGTTTTTCATTCCACACCATTCCCCGTACACAGCGCCGACAAACCGCTCGACGCCCGCCAATACGTGTCCCGTTCGTTCCGACGGAAACACCTCGAAGGCGTGTTGTGCCCCGGGAAGTTCTGCGTACAAAACCATTGATTGGCTCTTCTTGCGCAACAAGTCCACAAAGACGCGCGCTCCGTCCACGGGCGCCAAGGAATCCATTTCGCCGTGAATCACGAAAAAAGGTGGCGCATCGGCCCGCACGAGGCTCATGGGCGATGCCGCATCGAATTCGGCAAAAGCATCCCGAAGGCGCTTCTTGATGATCAAACGCTCGACGATCGGCACGAGCAATGAATGTTTCCAATGACCGTGTCGATCCGTGAAATCGTATGCGCCGTAAAACGGAATGCAGGCTTGAACGTGCGTATCGACATCCTCGAATCCGGGTTGATATCGCGGGTCATTTGGTGTGAGCGCAGCCAATGACGACAAGTGGCCTCCTGCCGACCCTCCCGTAATGGCAATGAAATCCGGATTGGCTCCGTATTCGCGACCGTGTTCGCGAATCCACCGAATGGCGCTTTTGACGTCGATGAGGTGGTCCGGAAATGTAAAACGAGGCGACAATCGATAATTGATGGAAACAACCACCCAGCCATGGGCGGCCAAGCGGTTCGCCAAGGGTTTGCCTTGGTTATCCTTGTTGCCGATGATCCAAGCTCCGCCGTGGACGAACAAAACTGTCGGACACGACGCGCCTTTGGGCAGATGTTTCGGTCGGTACACATCCAGCCGCAATCGAATGCCGCCGGCGTTCGAATAAACAATGTTGCGGATTTTTTCGACGCGCGTATCGAACATGACCAGTGGGAACAGGCGTTGCCACACATTGAGTCGCTCGGACAAACCACTTTGCAATGGCTCGGGAATTTTTTGCAGATAGTCGGTCCCGAGTCCTGTCCGCAGCGTCCTCTCCATGATTTCGTCGGCTCGACGCGATTGAATGTAGATCGCGATGAGGCCCAAGCACGAGACGCTCACAATGGTTATTGCGGCAATGCTGGGGCCTTCGTGCAGACCAGCCAACCAAACAAAAAGTGCCGCTAGGGCCACTTGGCCCAACAAATGGTGCAGAGCCAGCTCACCTGTCAGCCAGGCAGCGAAGAAACTCGGACCTGTCAATGGACCGATGCGCAACACGGGCCGCAAGGCATTGAGGGTGAGCAGCGCCGACATGATCGCAAACGCCAGAAATAGGAGCGGAATGGAGAGGGGCAGGTGCACGGCGGGGCCCAGGATGCAACAAAATCGAGCCCTTGTCGCGTGGAAAGAATCACCATTTTTTCGATGGACTTCGGTTACGTGTCTCGGTACGCTCGGCTTGCACGAGATCGCGTGTGGAGGTCCGAGCCATGTTGTGTGAAGTTGCCAAACGGGGGAATTTTTTTACGACGTGGATCGTCCTGACGATTCTGGCGCTCGTGTCCATGGTCATCATGTCGGGATTCATTTTCTGGCGGTATTACGTGAATCCCACCTATGAGCAGTGGAAGCGCAAATCGAATCCGAATTACCCTTCGCCGCAGCTCGTGCGCAAAGAAATCCTGACGATGCTCAAGGGGCTCGTGACGGCTGCTGCGTGTCCAGCGATGGCATTGCATCTGGTCGATAGTGGTTATTCCAAGGCGTATTGCGGAACGGGAGAACATGGCGTTGGGTATCTGTTGCTCTCGCTGGTCATCGTCTTCATTGTGACGGACTTTTTCGAGTTCGCGTACCATCGATTGGGTCACGTGAATCGTGTTGCGTGGAAGGAGCACCGTCATCATCAAGCGTTTTATAATCCCAGTCCGTTTGCCGTGATTGCGGACTTGCCCATCGATCAATTCATTCGGGCCACGCCGCTCGTGATTTTCCCGCTCGTGATGCCCATCAACATGGACATGTTGTTCGGTCTTTTTGCGATCCTGTTTTATGGATATGGCGTCTACTTGCATTGGGGTTATGAAGTGAATTGGCCGGATGCACATCATCCGTTCATCAATTCGTCGTTTCAGCATTACGTGCACCACGCCAAGTCGACGTTGAAAAAACCTTACCACACAGGGTTTTTCTTCAAGATTTGGGACCAGCTTTTCGGCAGCGTGTACAAAGACGAATGTTTGTGTGCCAAGTGTTGCGTAGCTCGAGGTGAACGAACGGAAGAAGCCTGGGCGGCATTGCCCAAACCCGATTATTCGCCGCTGTTTTCGTTCGCATTTTGGCGCACTGGCGAAGTCGCCCCCGATCAAATGTCCGAAGTCGCTGCTGAAGAATGAAGCGAATCGGATTTCTGGGCGATATTCACGCCGAAGACGAACGCCTCGCCATTGCCCTCCAAAAGCTTTCCCAAGAATCCGTCGACATCATCATCGCCGTTGGTGATATCGTCGATGGTCCAGGGAACCTCGAAAAAACGGTCGAGCTTCTTCGCGAATATGACGTTTCCAGTGTTCGCGGCAATCATGAGCGGTGGTTTCTCGCGGGACAAATGCGTGAATTACCGGACGCTCATTTCTTGCACCAAGTCACCCCGGAAACTCGAGAATGGCTGTCGTCGTTGCCGTTGATGTTGGAGGTCAAGACCGTAGCGGGAAAAGTATTGGTTTGTCATGGATTGGGTGCCGACGATATGGCGTCCATTTTTCCGTCGGATGATGTATCATTGATTCGTTACGACAAAGGGTTTCGAGCCCTATGTCGCACGTCGTCGGCGAAGTTCATCTTGAATGGGCATAGCCACAAGCGAATGGTGCGGTCGGTCGAGGATCGCATCATTATCAATGCAGGAACATTGTTTCGAGACCATGAACCTTCGTTTGGACTTGTGGATTTTGCCGCGGAGTGCGTAAATACATGGACATTTGCGCCCGATTTGTCGCTGTGCGCAATTCCGTCCATACCGCTGGACGAACCTCCGCCATCGACCCGTCGCGAACGCTGAGTTTTTCGAGAATGACGCTTGCATCGTCGCGAGAAAGCGAGTACGCACGGGAAATCATGATGCAACCGCCCGGACAACCGCCTCAAGGAATGCCTCCAAACCCCTACGGTCCACCGCAAGGTGCGCCGGATCCGCAGCAGTACCAGCAGCAGGGTTATCCGCAGCAGCAACAAGGATATCCGCAGCAGCAGCAACAAGGATATCCGCAGCAGCAGCAACAAGGATATCCGCAGCAGCAAGGATATCCGCAGCAGCAGCAAGGATATCCGCAGCAAGGCGCGCCACAGCAATATCCGCAGCAGGGGTATTACCCGCAGCAGCAGCAAATGGGAATGCAGGCGCCGCAGGCCGGCGGGGGCAAGCGAAATCCGGCGCTGATTGGCATTGGAGCGTTTTTCCTTCTGGTATCGCTCGGTTTCGGTGCGCTCTTCATGATGAATTTCTATCAGTATTCGACTGTCGAAGAACGTTGGGCCGAAAAGGGTGATTTGATACCTGAAGCTCGCGACTTGGGTGTTCGGATCGTCAAGCGATCGGCCATGAATAAAATGACTACATTCGGACCGATTTCCGGCGTCGCGGGTCTGGTCGGAATCGTTCTCGTGGTGCTCGGCGCGCGTAAAAAGTAGTTTTTGTTCGCTTCAAGCCTTTGCGGAAGTCAAAACTTTCCACGATTCCGCCAACTGCTTTGCGGCTTCCTCGATATGTCCGAGCTTCGTGCTTCGGCCCAACGTCAAGCGCACCGTTCCCAATGCTTCGTCCGGACGTACTCCCATGGCGGTAATGACGTTGGATGCCGATTCATGTCCATCGTGACACGCCGATCCGGTGGATGCGGCAACGCCTGGTGTTTGCGCCAAAAGCGCCGTTCCGGATACGTTCGGAAATCGCACGGACAAGGTATTGGGCAATCGTTCCGAAGGATGTCCGTTCAACGTGATTCCAGGAACGAATCGGTTCAGACGCGACCAAAGGTCGTCTCGTAAAACCTGAATACGGCTGGCTTCTTTTTCGAGGGTTTGCTGGGCAATTTCGCACGCTTTGCCGAGGCCCACGATAAACGCCACATTTTCCGTGCCTGGGCGGAGACCTCGTTCGTGCCCAGCGCCAAGGACAAAAGGCAAAAGGCGAACGCCTTTTTTGATGAACAACGCGCCAATGCCTTTCGGTGCATAAAGCTTGTGTCCAGCAATGGACAATAGATCGACTCCGAGCGCTCGAACATCCACGGGAACTTTACCCAAGGATTGCGCCGCGTCGGTATGGAAAAACGTACCATTGGCATGCGTCACGCGGCCGATGGCGGGAATGGGCTGAAGCACGCCGGTTTCATTGTTCGCGTGCATGATCGTCACAAGGGCCGTGCTTGCGTCGAGTTTTTCCTCGAGTTCGTCCGCATTGACTTGGCCCAGCGAATCCACGCGCAACATTTCCAATCGATAACCGTGTTGTGCCAGGTACGCGCAAGGTTTGGCCGTGGCCGGATGTTCGACATTCGACGTAATGATGTTTTTTCGCTCGGGATGGGCTTCGAGCACACCGCGAATGGCAAGGTTATTGGCTTCGGTGCCTCCCGATGTAAAAATGATTTCGTCGCTCGAGCATCCGAGCAATTCGGCAACCTGCGCCCGTGCCGCTTCCATGGCGGCTTTCGCGCGTTTTCCGTACACATGGCCGCTGGAAGGATTGCCATAACCGTCACGCAACCACGGAACCATCACCTCGAAGACTTCCGGCAAAATGGGTGTCGTTGCGTTATGGTCGAGGTAAATCGGATCGGCGTTGTGCACGGCTCGATTGGGTAGCGGTGTTGGTTCAGCGTGTCAAGATGAAGATGGAACGGCTTATGGGCCGAGGAGAAAAATATGAAAAAGGTTGTCTTGAAGTACGTGTTGGCGATGGGCTTGACGGGAACGACGTTTTTGGCGTGTGGTGGAGGTGAAGGTGGCGGTTCGACGACGTCACCCACGCCCGATTTTACAGTGGCGCCGCTGGTGAGCGACTGTGGTGGGTTTGTCGCGGGAGGCACTGGAGCCAAGATTCCGCCCCCGGACCCGAAAACGTATTGCGACGCTGAGCGATTGCTTTGGAATTACGACGCGGCGAGCAAAACCCTGGGTGTGACGAATTCACGCATTGTCCTCAATTGTTGTGGAACGCATTCGGTGACGGTTGATCGCGATGGTGACACGGTTGTGTTCACGGAAATCGATGGACCGAAGGATGGCACGCGATGCAAGTGCGAATGCGTGTTCGATTTTGCCGCGGATGTCTCGACGCTCGAGCCCGGCATGACGTCTTTGCGCATCGTGCGTAACGTGACCGATTCCCAAATGCCTCCGAAAGTCGTGTGGGAAGGAACGCTGGATCTGTCGGCGGGCATGGGTGAAGTGATCATCAGTACCGAACCAACATCGTGGTGTATGCCGCCGGTGCCGTGATCCTGGGACAGAAAATGCGCGGATGACGAACTCGTTCTTTTCCAGAGTGGGGTAGTTGGTTTATTCTTCCGCCCGACGACGTTTGGGAGGAAGACATGACAGACAAGTTCCGGCTGGTGACGAGGAGCGATTTTGATGGGCTCGTATGCGCCGTGCTCCTGCGGAAGCTAGGGATTTTGGAGGAGATCAAGTTCGTCCATCCAAAGGACATGCAAGACGGCAAAGTGCCCGTTTCGCATCGTGACATTACGACAAACCTTCCGTACGTTCCTGGTGTGCACCTCGCGTTTGATCATCACTCGAGCGAGACGCAGCGCGTGGGCAAACACGACAATCACATCATCGATCCGCATGCGCCGTCGGCGGCGCGTGTTGTTTGGAATTATTACGGCGGCAAAGAAAAGTTTGCCGACATTCCGGATGACATGATGCAGGCGGTGGACAAGGCGGATGCGGCGCAATTTTCGCGCGAGGAAATCCTTGATGCGCGGGATTGGGTGCTTTTGAACTTCATCATGGATGCCCGAACGGGTCTTGGTCGATTTCGTCAGTTTCGGATTTCGAACTACGACTTGATGATGCGTCTCATCGATGCGTGTCTTCAGCATTCGGTGCAGGAGATTCTCGAGCTGCCGGACGTGAAAGAGCGCGTCGAGATGTATTTCGAGCACAAGGATCGGTTTGTCGATCAGATCCAGCGGTGCGCGACGGTGCACAAGAACTTGGTGGTGCTCGATTTGCGCGGTGAAGAAACGATTTGGGTGGGAAATCGATTCATGATTTATGCGCTCTACCCGCAGTGCAACATATCGATTCACGTGATGTGGGGATTGAAGAAGCAGAATACCGTATTTGCGACTGGCAAATCCATTCTGGATCGTTCATCCAAGACAAACGTGGGCGAATTGATGCTCGAATATGGCGGCGGTGGTCATGATGCGGCGGGAACGTGTCAAGTGGAGAATGACCAAGCGGCGGCGAAGCTCGACGAAATCATTGCGAGAATTACCGCGGATGGTTGATACGACGTCGATGTACGCGCATTCGCAGCGTTATTGACAGCAGCGGAAACCGATCATCGGTGACGTTGTGGACCGGGCGGCCGAGGCATCGGCCGCGCACGTTACATCCGTTGCCCCCGAGGCATACGATCCGCCACGCAATCTGCACATATCGTCGGTGCCCATTTGGGCATTGCATGAATCTTCCCACTCGGCAGCATTGCCGCTCATGTGGTAGACCCCGGGAAAATTACCAACGCAAGGAGACACCAAAGGCTTGTTTTGGACGGTGTCGAAGACGGGGATGACGTCGGCATTCATGGCTTCATCATTACATGCCGTGGGTGAGAATTGCCCCCCATAGGGATACGCGGATGCTCCCTGGCCTGAACACGCGTTGAACCAGAGACTCGATGCGGGGTCGGTATGTTTGTTGTAATCGCTTGCGGTCGATCCAAGGCCGCCGCACAGGTGTTTACCTTGGATTTTGCAATAGGCGTACGCATCGCACCAATCGACGTTGACCACGGGTGAACCACCTTTCGCCGCCGGAGGCAGTCCACCCGTGGGGATATAGGTCGTGTTCCAAGCGCAAAATGCTTCTTGTGGTGGAATGTTGGGCGTATTGACGAAGGCCACATACGCGACATTCGTTACTTCGGTTTGGTCCACGCAATACGTGACATTGCCGGGAGCGGATGCCGTGACCATGTTTGGCGGACAAATGCATTTGCCCTGGAAACAATTGTTGCTCACGCAGTCGCCGTTTCCTTTGCACACGGCGCCCGGCAGACATTTCATGCACGTGCTACCACCGCAATCGATACCTGTTTCATTCCCATTACTTACGCCATCGCCGCACGAAGGCGGGAAACATATACTGTTGTTGCAGATTTTGCTCACGCAGTCTTCGGCCACTTGGCAACTCGAGTTGTCTTGACAGTCCGGGCAATCCGGTCCCCCGCAATCGACATCTGTTTCCGTTCCATTCTTCAATTTATCCGAACAGCTTGGCGCGACGCACTTGCTATTGAGACAAACCTCCGATGCGCAGTGCGTTGATTCCGTACACGCTTCGCCAACGCATTTTCCACATACGGGCCCCCCGCAATCCACTTGGGT
>JBGAOI010000142.1:0-13392 GCA_044221885.1 Polyangium sp. (in: bacteria) | reverse complement strand
GTCGAAATCAAGTATGGCCACGTTTGAAACTACAAACCTCGTGCCGTGGGTCTCGCGGCCAAGATTGAAGATGCATTCGATGTACAATCGAAATTGATCATTGGTAAGCCCGGTCAATTCGACGTGCTCGTCAATGGTCATCTGGTATTTTCCAAACAAGAAGCCGGACGCTTTCCCGAACATCAAGAAGTGCTCGACGCCATGAGCCGCCTCGTTGTCCGATGACGCGCTGTCCTCCATCGACAAACCTTCGGACACCTTGACGTCGTGCCGTCGATGATGTCCGATGCTCAACGTTCGTCAGTCTTTGGCGAACGCATCCATTCACCTTCTTGGGTAGGCACACCATGAACGCACACGTCGGAGCTCGCGCTCGTTTGTTGCGACAATCGATGGCTTTTTTCGCTCTTGCAGGGTCGACATTTCTGTCCGGATGTACGGACCCGGCCACGTTCGTGCCAATCGAAGAATTCGGCGGTCCGGCCGGCGTGATCGAAGGAACGCTGACCTACGCCGGACCTCCGCCTTGCACAAAAGATGGACGTATCGTCGGTGCCGCCCTCGTCCTGGCCTTCAACAAAGACCGACTGCCGCCACCAGAAGGGCTGGGAACGAGCGCCGCAAGCCTGACGGTCATACCCGGCGAGGTGATTTTTTCCAGTATCCGCAACAAGCTCGTTTTTTCGCCAGACAATTCGCTGCGATGCCCCGATGCCTCGGCTCTCCCCATCACGGCAAGCGCAACGTGGGCGATTGCCCCCCTGCCTGCGGGTACGTACCAGGTGCGCGGATTTTATGACCGCGATGGTGACTTCGACCCCGCATTCAGCATCGCGAATTTGCCATCCAAAGGCGATATCGGCGGAGGCGCGATTGCCAATGCCACCGACGTCCTCACCAAAGGCGCGGCGCCACAATTTACGGAAATCGAGGTGGGCGTTTTCGATGCCGCCCAAGGAAAACTCGTCATTCCGGAAACAGGATCCCGTGTCCAAGGTATTGGTGTGACCTTGGCGCAACCATTGCCGCTCGAACGGCCAGTGTTTTACCCGATCGACGTGATGGATAACGTGGCGGGAAATATGGATCCCAAGAATGTAAAGATGCCGTCGGATTTCGAATTCGCGAAGTTTCCACCCAGCGACGGTGATTTCATTCGGATCAGATTTGCTGCCGGAGTGCCCGCCGACGAAATCGACGTCGCCGCGTTGCCGCCGTTTTTTATGCCGGTCAAAGACCCTGCCGCCACGATTTACATGACCGTCCAAGACTCCAATCGAGATGGAGTCGTCGACAACACCGACACGGTGCCCGAATCTACACTCGTACCGTCGCTTTTCCCATTGTCGGTTTTTTCAAAACTCACGCCCGGAGACAAACTGCGCGGACAAGCGCAACCACGCGTCGTCATGCAAGGACTGACGCTCTTCCAAAATCTCCTCACGACCACCACCAAAATGCCGCAACCCGATCCGATGGATCCGACGAAATACGTTGCGTTCCAATCGTTCGAAAAGGACGTCGTCGTCGCCTTGCGCCCTGCCGTCGTTTGCGTCGATCCGAATGACACATCCAAACCCGGTACACTTCTTCTGAGCCGACAAAACGCCAAAACGGGTGCCCCCATTTTCTCCGACGAAACCGTCGTGAAACAAGGATTGCAACGACAATTCGGTCGCCCCTTCGATATCAAATACGGCTGTTTGCCCGAAGGTACATACGCAATGAACCTCATTTATCCAACGGGCCAAGCCTGGACGCTACCCAATGAAGCTGGCGTGTGTGCCGCAAGCGAACCACAATCTGCCAACGGAAAACAATGCGTCAGCGGTGGCACGGCTCCACGCGCACGCCTTGTTTCCCAAGACGCAGTCGTCACCATCAGCGCACCAACCGACCCAGCCTACTGCAAGGCAAACCCAACGCCCAAAGCCTGTTTGCCCTAATCAAACTGCACCAATCCCCTCCGCGCCTCTTCCTACCCCTCGCGGACGACCCTTACCCCTATTGTCCAGCCAAACCAACCATGGGTCCCGTGGCCCATGGTGATGGTTTTTCTTGACAACGTCGACTGGCCCCCAAAAAATGGTTTGGCACGTCGTTGGCATTTTGCCCACGATTTGCCGACTATCTGGTATTGGTTTTTCTGGATGAATCGTCGCCGCAAAACCAGCGATCATTCGTCTTCGATCAGCTCAGCATCGAGCTCGGTCGACACCGGCCCCGACGGAGGGCCCGCTGGCGCGTACTGCTGAGGCGCTTGCTGATGCGCCGGATCGACTTGCTGCTGCGCCGCTTGCTGCTGTGCGTAGTAGGCCGCATACGCCGCTTGTTGCGCTTCGTATTGCCGCTGCGCCTCGAGGTATGCAGCGTGTTGCGCCGCATAGACCGCTTGTGGATCGTTCGGATCGACAGGGTTTGTCGCGTACGCTTGTTGCTGCTGCGCGTGTTGTGCGTACGGATCGTACGCGCCTTGCGCCGGCTGCTGCGCATATTGCCCATACGCTGCCGGATCGTACGCTGCTTGCGGTTGTGCATACGCCTGCTGCGGATCGACATACGCCGGTGCCACAGGCGTTTGTTCGTACGCCGCAGCTTGCTCGGGCTGCTGCACATACGCCGGCGGGGCGGCAGGCTGTTCGGCTTGTACATACGCTGGCGCAGCAGCAGGCTGTTCGGCTTGTACATACGCCGGCGGTGCCGCAACCACGGGCGGAGCAGCCACTGCCGCATACTGCGCGGCGTAATTCTCATACGCGGGCGGCGCCATGGGCGTCGGATCAGGCTCGGGTGCGTGAGCCGCAGCCGGAGCTGGTGCAGATGCCGCCACAGCCGGAGCCAATGGCGTACTCGCTTGGGGTGCTGCGGTCGTGACGACGGGCGGCGGGGCCTTCTTGAGTTTGCCCGTCTTGGCTCGCTCGAGACCCGTCGTCGCTTCTTGATCGGCCGCCTTCATACGCAACACGCGACGCCACGCATCCGCAGCCTCACGCGCATCGCCAATTTCTTCTTCCCAAAGCCGCGCAACTTTGCGCGCCAATTCAGCTCGCGCCGAAGGATCACGACCTCGCAGAATCTGATCCTCGTAAAGCTGAATCATGCCGCGATGATCACCAAGCTCCGTGAGCAGGTTCGACAACTCGTGCATCACGTCGTGATCCGACGGCGACAAATCATGCAGCTTCTTGAAGTCAATCGCTGCACCCTTCTTGTCGTTGAGTGCGTCACGACGAAGTCGAGCTCGTCGTTGAATCAGCTTGCGAACAAGCGGACCGTCGAAAACTTCTTCGAGCGCCCGCGTGAGCGTTGCTTCGACACGCGGCAACGTCGCGAGCTCACGCCCCAGTGCTTCAAGCGCATCGAGCGACGCATCGTCGACATGGGTTACGAGTGCGTCACCAAGCCACTTGAAGGCACGTTCCGAATCGCCAAGGTTGCGATGCGCGATGTTCGCTGCGCGTCGCAAAAGCGCACTCTTCGTGCGTCCACCATCACGCGACCCTTGACCACCACCCGCAAGCGCTTCCGCCAGGATCGTCCGCAACGTCGTCGTGCCGGCGTGCATATCGCCCGCAGTCGCGGCTTGTTCGAGCATGTTGATCGTGTCTTCTTGAACGCCGCCACTCAGAGCAAGTTCAAAGAATCCACGTGCTCGATCAATCACTCCCCGTGAAGCAGCCATCTGTGCCGCACGTGCAAGCGCATTGAGTCGATCCCCTGGCGCACGACATCGCGCCACTTGTCGCTCGTACACTTCGATGACCTGCGTCGGCGACGTTGCCAGTGCCGCAAGCCGCGACAAGAGCCCATCCACATCACTCGGAGGCATGCTCGTAAGCGCACCTTCGCCATGCAGAATCGCCTCTTGCGCTCCGACTCCAGCCGCAACTTGCACTTCGGCCTGACGAACCATTTCGGTCGCTCGAGCCGCACCTGCCAAGTCCTTCACGAGCAAGTCATGGGCAACGCCAAGGGAATCGAGATCCTTCAACTCGATCGCGATGTGTTCGAGCCGTTCGGCAAGTGCACGATCGGCACCGCGTGATCGAGCCAGTTCAGCCGCCACACGCGCCGCATCGGCGTTTCGTCCCACTTCGACAAACCGATCGAAAGCTCCGCGCAACGCTTCGTTTCGCGCATGGCCCGTTCCCGATTCGTTCCAGGCCACGAGTTTTGTCGCGACAATCCCTTTCCAACCAAGTTTGTCGCCAAGCTCGACATACGCACGGCGACACGGTTCGTCGCCCGTATCCGCAATGCGATCGAGCGCTGCCAGCGCTTCGTCTCCACGATTGAGACGTTCGTGAAGAATCTCCGCCAATCGACGAGTCATCCGCGACGCTTCTTCTTCGTCGCCTTCGACCTCGATCAAAAGCTGCAAGAAGTGCGCAACACGCGGCCAATCTTCCACTTCGCCGCAAAGTTTTTCCAGACGAGCGATCGCATCGAAGTCTTCTGGATCCGCAGCGTGGACCATCTCGAGCGCACGAATGGCTCCACGCGGATCACCAATCCGCGATTCGTAAAGCTGCGCGAGACGTTGGGCGAGTTCGATCTTCGTTTCGCCTTCGACGAGCACCAACTCGCGTTCGAGCGCGTGCGCTGCACCTGGATAATTCGTGCGGCGTTCTTCCAAGTTCGCAATGGCCGCCAAAGCTTCGCGGCTCTTCGGCGCAAGCGTCTTGAGAATGTTCTCGTAACGCTCGATCGCTCCGTCCACGTCCTGGATCGACTCCGCTAGAAGGCTCGCTTCACGAAGCGCGATACGAAGTTTGTCCTCGGGCGTATGGGCAATCGCTCCAAGCCGACGCAAGAGTTCGACGCATTCCTGATAATCGCCACGTTCGGCCGCATCATCGACGAGCAACGTCAACGCACCAGCATCGTCGCCATCGGACAACAAGAGGAGCAAGCTGTCGCGAGCACCTTCTCGATCACCAAGGGCACGTTGCACTTCAGCGGCGGAGCGACGGGCCGCGGTTCGTCGCGGACGATCGTTGAGTTTCTCCGCGCGAGACAAAAGCACTTGCACGAGATCGGAGAGTCGATTCGCTGCGCGATATTGTTCTTCGAGCGTCTGGAAATATTTGTCGTTTGTCGGATCGATATCGGCGGCACGTTCGAGACGTAGGATCGCGCCCGAAGGATCACCCGCACCGACGAGAAGTTCGGCAGCTTGAGCAAGAAGCGCGGCCTGGGTTTTTCCGTCCGCAAGCTCGGCGCGTTGCTCGACGGCATTGGCCGCATCACCCATGCGACCAGCCGTCACATACGCTTTTTCTGCGGCTTCCCAGATCTTCGGTTGTCCTGCCAATTCCGCAGCTTCGGCAAACGCGTCGCCAGCTCCACTTGCATCGTTTTGGGCAAGTCGAAGCTCACCAAGCTTCTGCAAGAGCGGCGCACGCACACTCTTCTCGGTAAAGCCTGCAAGATTGTCCGCGATCGCTTGAGCCGCAAGATCCGGACGTTCGCCCTTTTCGAAAAACTTCACGGCCGTATTGAGGGCCGATTCATCATCAGGGTTGAGCGAGACAATCCTTGTCCAAGCTTCGGCCGCCGCAACGAGATCCTTGCGCTTCGTTTCGTGCAACGTCGCCAGCTTCTTCTCGATGGCGATCTTCTGTTCCGGATCGGGAACACTCATCGCGTCCTGCTCGAGCAGCATCGCGAGGTCGTCCCACTTGGATGCTTTTTCGAGCAAGCGTCGCAGCTGATCACGCGCTTGATCATCACCACGATCGATCTGACAGATCTGCTTCCACGCCGAGATCGCCGTATCGATGTCGCGAAGCTGCGACTCGCACATGCCCGCGATGTCCCGCAACTGCGCTTTGCGCGTTTCTGCCGACACACTCTGCACACGTGATGCGGCGAGAAGAACATCACGCAGATCGGCAAACATGCGCTTCTGTCGGAGATGTTCTTCGACCCAAGACAACGCCTCTGAGTTTGCCGGGTCGATCTTGAGCGCTTCGCGATACTTCGCGAATGCTTGTGGCTTGCGCCCCTTTTGCGCTTCCGCTGATGCTTCTTCGAGCAACTGACTCACATCGCCCACAGGTGCAGCAGGCGCTGGTTGCGCCGCGGCTTGAGGAGCAGCGGCTGGTTGCGCGGCAACAGGCTGCGGCGATGGAGCTGCTTGAGGAACTGCCGCTGGCGCCGCAGGTTGCGATCCTGCTGCCGGAGGCGTCGATTGCGCTGCAGGAGCAGCTTGTTGTGCAGGTGCAGGCGGCGGAGGCGGCTGCGCGTTGCCAACTTTCAGACGCGCAACGTTCGCCATGAAGCCATTCGGATTGGCTTGCAAATACGCTGCGTACAGCGGTCCAAGTTCAGCAGAACGACCGAGCATCGCGCCGAAATGATCCGCGAGCTGCATGGCGCGATCGTGCCCAGGTGATGCGCCCAGCGCGGACATCGAGTAGGACAAACCATACTCGCCGTCGTACATTTCTGCGAGTTGAACGAAGATGTTCGCCGTCTCGTCGCGCTCTTGTTGCGGAACATTTTCTCCGCCGTTGATTCGCTCGAGAACACTCACGCCAACTTCTTGCGTCAGAGCAACATCGGTTGGCCTGAGCGCACGTGCGTTGCGTAATGCTTGCGTGCTGCCGGCCATGTCACCCGCGCGTTTGCGAATGTCTGCTTCGTCGCGGTACAGGGCGAGTTTTCGCTCTGGATCATCGGCAATGGCCTGTTCCATTCCGAAAAACGGGATCGCTTCGGCAAATTGGTTCTGCGCTTTGTAAATCTCGCGCGCGGCATAAATCGCATACACGTTGCGCGGATCGAGCTCTGCAACTCGACGCCAATTCTCAGCCGCACGTTCTGGACGACCAAGCTGCGGCTCACTCCACATCCGACCCAGGTCTTCGTGAAGCTTCAGCAATGCCGCACGAACCTCGGGTTTTGCTGCAGAAGGCGCCAACGCAGCCGCTTGTCGTTCAAGCAGTTGCACGAGCGACATCGCGTCGCCTTTCTCGCGAAACATCTGCGCAAGACGCTCAGCAGAACGACCCATCGGATCGCGATCCACCGCAAGCATCAACGTGCGCACGGTGTTGCTCATGTCGCCCATCGCTTGCTGCCAAACGTTGGCCGCTTCGGAGAGCCAATGTGCGCCGTACGCAGGATCCGGCGTCTGCGTGCCAACGCGTTCGAGCACATGCGCGTAGACGCGCGGGTCCTGCTGACCCGCACGATGTGCATACGCAAGCGCCTCCTGATCGTGAGGGTTCGCGATGAGGCGCTGGACGACCATTTCGAGTTCGCGAGGATCCATCGTTTTCAGCGCGCGAAGGTACACGTGTCCTTCCGCGCCGTACAGCGGCGTCATGCGATTCGCTCGCATTCTCGCGTTCGAAGTCGACGCTACCGACCGACCTCTAGCCGCTCGACACGTCGCCCAGCATCGTCAGGAATTCACGCGCGCTCTGCGGTCGATCCTGCGGATCTTTCGCCAATGCCCGCTCCACGATGTCGGAAAACCCCTGAGAAACACCCGCATTTGGCGCCATGACCCCGAGCGAGCGTGGAACTTCATGTTCATGACGCGTCATGACGCGTGCAGCATCACCATCCCCAAACGGCGGAAAGCCCGTCACCATCTGGTACAAAAGCAGTCCTACCGAATACAAATCACTCCGCCCATCAAGCACTTCCCCACGCACTTGTTCCGGTGACATGTATCTCGGCGTACCAATCGCGGCAAAGACATCACTGCCCGGAAAAACCTCGCGGACAAACACCGCCAACCCGAAGTCGACAAGTTTGCCCATCTCCTCGTTAGATTCGGATTTCGCAAGAAAAAGGTTGGTTGGCGTGAGGTCCCGATGCACGAGCCCGCAATCGTGCACTTCGCTGAGAGCAAGTAGCAGATGTGACGCAAAGCGAAGCGAATCGCTGAGGGAGAGTTTGCCGAGACGCGTGAGGCGCTTCGACAACGGTTCGCCTTCGAGCATCTCCATGGCGAGAAAAAACGCCGGCACCGGATCCGATAGTTCGTCAGCGTTCTCGAAGACAAACTGACCTTGATCGAGCAGCTTCACGACATAAGGCGAGCGCAGCATCTCGAGCGCGCGAGCTTCACATTCGATCCGTTCGCGTCTGTGTGTGTCTCGAGGAGAATCACCACGCAAAACCTTGAGCGCGACCCATCGTTGCGCCTTCGTATCGAATGCGCGGTACACGACGCCTGTCGAGCCACGACCAATTTTTCCGAGCACGACGTAGCGACCAGAAACGGTCATGCCAAGAAGAGGATCGCCATCGGCCGTTGCAAGTACGCCCGCCGCAATCAACGCGTAGTGATCGTTCGGACAAACAGCGAATGGTTCGATGCATTCATAGGAGCGATGCTCGCAACGCGGACAAACCAACCCCGTCGACGATGACCTGTTCACGGGTGCTCCACGTTCCTACCTCACCGCTTCACGCAACAACTACCTGAGCTTGCAGCTGTAGTCCCCGACCATCAACACCGCTCTGCGACAAACGACGTCCACGGTGCGTTTGGGCGTGGTCATGCCAAACGTTTGTCCAAACGGAGATCGCTCGATGCGCGTCACTTGGGCCCGACAACTCGGGCCTTGTTCGCCACATGCAACAGCAGCCGCCATGCGCTCGACTTCACTGTTGTCGGCAAAGACGTTGTACGCAGAAGCAACGCTGAAACCGATACACAGAAGAAAGACGATGGTTTGCCCGGCGCGCTTCATAGATCGAGCACTCTAGCAGAGACACTTTCCCGATCGCGCAGAGATCACGAACGCGATCATCAGAGACGAATACGATTCTCCGACGCGGAATGCCATGTGCGCTGACGCGTCGCGTATCTCCCGTGAACAAAGGCTCCAACGACAGGCGCAATGTTCGACACTTGATCGGACTTCCATTCGCCAACGTCGATGCCATCGACTGGAAACAAGTCTGGAGCAAGCAGGAAAAACCCTGGCAAACGTTCGCGTGGAACCTTCAATGTCGAAAGATCTTCCTCGAAGGCATCCGCATCGATCCGCACAAGACGCACGTGCGCAAGTGCAGTTTGCATCATCGGGTGACGCAGATTGTCCACGAAATATCGGCACGACGAACACTCGACACGTGTCGTCATCACGACGATTCGATCCCCCACACGCGCAGCCTCGAAGCGCTCCTTGGCCACTTCCTCGGCCAACGATGGCACCAAGGTTCCAACATCCACGACCACAATGAGTCCTTCTCGACGCGTCACGGTCGTCGTTGGCGCATGGAGCAAACTTTCACGACTCGTCGAGTCGGTTGCGGCATGCGCAAGCACGTTATTCACAGGCGACGAAACATCCGTGGCGACGGGAGCGCCCTCGGACAAACCACGCGCGTTTTTCTCGAGCGTCAGTGCCACATGCGCAATGGCCGCGGCCCAAATGGACGTAAAGACAAACCCGAGACCAACGCCGACGATGGCCAACAACCGCTGCAAACGCGTCGATTTTTCCCGGATTTCCCAACGCGCGGACCAGCCAAAAACGATCGCCACAACCGATCCCAGCGGACCTCCAACAATCGGTGCCACGAGAGACGCAACCACGAGCGCTGTTCCAAGAGACGTACGTCGGGAATTTGGCGCCTGGTTTGGCATTGCAAACGATGCATCGAGTTCGTTCTCACCGCGGCCCCCATCGACAGTTGCAACCGTCGTTCGCTGCGAGATGCGCTCTGCCACCCTCGAAACCTAGCGCTTTCTCACCATGGAGGCTCACATTCCTCGGAAAAACATGGGGGCATACGTTCTGAACGGAGAACGTGGCGACGAACGACGCACTTCCGTTCAACGCGTGGTAGGAGGATGGAATCGGCATGAACGAATCGGCTCGCCCCATTGTCATCATGGATGCACCCGCTGTTCGGCTGGTACGTGCAACCGTCGGCGATTGGGCGCCTCTTCAACGCACCATCGAAATGGACGTTTCGCCACGACGAACTGTCCTGGCTGGCAAGGGAGGAGCCAATGCTTCGCTCGTTGTTCAGGGGATTGTCGAAGGCGCACGAATGGCATTGCATGCGTTGAGCGACCCGGACAAACCTCGACATTTCCGCTGTGAACTGCTGAGCGACCACGGTGAGCGTTTCTCGTACGGCTACGATCGACGCTTCCAGGGTTTCGACGATGATGACGATCCCTTCCCTCCGTCGGTTCGCTGGGAAGAACGTGCTGCACGTACGGATGAAGGCCATGTCGATCTATGGACCGTTCGGGATCGACGATTGACGTTCAACGACGGCACACGCGTCTCACTTCCCTCGGGGACAGGCGCGCTCGCGATGACCAGCGATGTTGGAGATCACGTCCCCGTCGATATTCGCCGCATTCGCAGCTACCTCGAAAACGTCTGTTATCTGAGCGCAACACTGTTGCGACCGTCGGAACATCTTCGCCAAGATGTGACGCTGAGCGGGCATTCGAGTTTGATCTGGACCGCGCGAGGCCTGGATCCACGTCTGGTAGCGTTGGCATCGACGCTGGCTCTGTGGTCGGAGAAGTTCCCAGATCGTTACGCGCGCGTACTATCGCTTCTAGAACGACTCGGTGGACGCGGCACGTTGAAGGTGCAAATCCGCGAAGCGTCGGCCGCTCGCACCGTCGACGTTGGACCACAACAACAAGCATCCATTTCACTCGATGGCGTGGACTTCGGTCACTTGTCGGACGCCGTGTTGCGACGCTTGGAACTCGTCGTCACGCTTGTCGATCCAAACCCGACGACCATCTTCTTGGAAGACCCCGAAACCATTGCAGTCCCAGGCATGCTCGGTCGATTGCTCGAGACGATCGATTCGTGCTTGGTAAACCAGCAGATTGTGGTTTCAACGAAAACAGCCGCAGTTGTCGATTGGGCCCTGCCCGAAGAAATACGCATCGTCGAAGGAGCACGGGATCGCGCCACGAGCGTGCGCTGCTTGGACGCTATCGAATTGCCTCGTGCATCCACACACGTACAAAGCGGCGGCAAAGTTTCAGCACTGTTCGGCTTGGGCTGACCGGGCTGACGACAGTTCGTCAATCCGAACACGTCGTGAATGAACGATTCAGGGGATGCAGGCGGCTTCGACCGTGCGGAGCAAAGCGCGTTTGGTTCCGACACCTTGAGTCATCGGTTCGGTCCACAAGAATCCTGCACGTGCTCCAACAACGACAGCAGCAGGTGAATCCTTTACGGGTCCGGTATCGGTCAAGCGCACGCCTTTCGCAGACGGCGAACCGTTGGCACCGAGTTTGACGGCAAGAACTTGATTCGAAGCCGTACCATCTTGACCGGTGAACACCGCCAACGCACCGTCGCCAAACGGAGTCAGCGTTGGAGTTTTCCCGTAGCCCACGACAAACGTTTCTGCGGCAGGACGCGCATCGCCATCGAGCGCGCGAGCCAAAAGTTTGTCCCCATCGGACCACATCGCCACAGCGCCATTCGTGGTCCCCGTGAGCACAACACGACCACGGCCCGCTGCTGCTTCCACGAGCGTTACGGCCTCACCAAGTTCCTTGCCCTTTAGATCGAAGCGCGACACCACGATCTGATCACCCTCTTCGTGCCATGCCAGCGTGTAGCCACGACTGTCCGCAATCACGGCCGGCCATCGAGGCTTTTTCGCATGATGCGTAGCCCCAAGAGCCTGCACGGATGGCGCTCCGGGTTCTACCGGGGCAAACAAGAACATTCCAAACTGCGAGTTGCCCGCGCCAAACGGTGCAACCGCGATGATCGCTCCACTAGGCGTTGCCGCGAGCGACACGTGCTCGGCATCCGCACTGCCGACAGCTCGCAAATGTTCGATCGGCGGAAGAGGCGCGGTTTCCCATCGCGGCTTCGCGTACGCCAAACCTTCGGAATCGAACCAAACGAGCGTCCAACCTTGCCCACTCGCGAAGAGGCGCGGAACGATTTCGTTCGACATCCCCACGCCACGAGCTCGAGCAACTTGCTTTGCATCCAGGGAAAAGCCAGCAAATGCAAGCTGCGCATCGGGGCGACTCGCCGAAAGCTTGATGAGCCATGCCGCAGCGACGGACCCATCTTGCCCAGCAAGTGACACTTCACCGCGCTGCAAATAGTCGGCAACTTGCGTGATTTGAGTCTTGCAACCTTCGGTTTGTCCGGCTGCAACAAATCCCGAAACGCCCGTGCCAATGGGTTCGGCTGGAGCAGACGGCGCTGCAGCCGAAGACGACGCACTCGCGCTGGCTGCTGCCGACGAAGAAGCACTGGCCTGCGCCACCGGACTCGTTTGCACCGATGCGGCAGATTGTGAAGTCGTTGTGGAAGGTCGAGCGCTCGGTCCTTGCGGCTTCTTGTCGTTGTTGCATCCGATGGCACCAACGCCCAGAACAGTTCCGACGAGGCCCATCGTCGCAAGCACGACGCACGGGGAGCGCCCCTTCATTGTTCTCCCCGAGCCCCCTGACGTGCCGTGCGACATTCCTTTTCGTCCTCGTCAGTGACAATCGCGTCAACCTCGAAGAGCAAGGTCGAAACGTTCATGGAGAAAAACTCCAAACCCGACTCTAACTTGCTCATCGAATGTTGGTGGTGCGAGGAAAAGGACTTGAACCTTCACGGGTTTCCCCACTGGAACCTGAATCCAGCGCGTCTGCCAATTCCGCCATCCTCGCGAGAAGACCGCTTGAACGAGGTCTTCATGAGCATCGCTGCTCAAAGTGAGTTGTCAACGGGGCCGTATGGATAGACCGGGCAAGGCCCCTCGTGCAAGGGTGAAATGCGAAGGATCGCGATCCTTGGGAAAAGGCGTTCCCGACGAACCATTTTTCTTGGGAATTCCCAAGAAACGGACGCACCAACACGAACAACTTCCGACGAGCTTGGAGGATGCGGAGCTCGCTCCGTCAGTTGTTTTGATCTCAAACGAATTTTTCTGGGCCATACAGACACGCTCGTGCCACAGAGCCAGCCTTCAGAGAGTGTTGATCAGGTTTTCACGCTGATCTCTTGGGGGTATGGGGCGAAGCGAGTGTCGCTGTGTAGCCGTAGGCCACCCGGCGGTCCGCGAGCGGAGCCCTCCATCACAAACAAAACTCTTCGCGGAGCGCCCTTGTTAGGGCGCGGAGCGAGCGTTCAAATCAAGGCGTGCGGTCGCATTCCCTTCACGTACAAATCACCGTGTTTGTCTGATCAACACCCACTCTCCGCACTGGTTTGTCTTGACGCTCGAGACGTTTTCATGCCCGTAGCGGTCAGCTTCAAGTGCAAAACCCACTTCGCACTTCCGGGAAATTCGGTGGTTTACGGTGAATTGGGCGGGTTATGCGCCGCGCTGGAGCGCACCTGTGCGCACATAAAACCACCAAAGTTTTCAATTCCGCAGGCAAGTGCACTTCAACGTGCATAGGTTGGGGAAAGA
>JBGAOI010000141.1:255-13474 GCA_044221885.1 Polyangium sp. (in: bacteria) | reverse complement strand
CTCGTGGTCGGTCGCGAAGCGGAACGCGTCGTTCGCCTGATGGAGCGCGTGGGCGTCGCGGCCCGAGAGGAAGGGGCGCACGATCAGTCGCGCCGCACGCGCCGCACGCGCCGAACGTTGCGTATCGCTCATCTCGAAATCCATGAACGCCGACAAGCGTTTGCGAATCTCAGGCAAAAGCCCGACCGGATCTTCACCGGAGCGAATGTGTTCGTAATGCATGTCGAACACTTGTTCGGCTCGACGCTCGAATTCACGATCACTGAGTCCATCTTTGACCGTCACGAGCACGCCACGGAGCAATGCTTCTACCTCGCCAAACTCGGAATTAATGGCGCCCGTGACTTTGCGATCCAACGCTTCGACATCTGTCGACAAGTATCGTTCGACGGCTTCCTTGAGTTTGTCAAGACCGGTGACGGGTGTCGTGCTCCCAAAAAAGTCCATCAATTGACGGGCCACGGGATGTTGCATGTCGACGCCTTGATGCGCCCAGATCTTGGAGTATGGGAAAATTCGATCCACGCCTTGTTCGCGGAAATTTCGCGCCGCAAGAGCCCAGTGCCAATTGCCATTTTCATCGGCGTGGTCGAAAAGATCCACCTTCGTAAGGACGACAAAGATGCGATCTTTCAAGGAAATGCTGCGATCGGACGTCTGCGCCATGCGCAACAATTCCACTTCATTGCGCACGAGCGACGGACGCGTGACGTCTTTGACGAAAATCGTCACGTCGACGTCATTCGTCAATGCTTCTTCCGTATCGCGTCGAGCTTTATCGGACGGAGCATCGATACCGGGCAAGTCCATCAATTCCACACCGGGCATTGCACCTTCGACAGGAATCGTCACGGTCACGAGTTTTACTGCTCGAACCCCAGGATAAGGGCGATTGCCGTTTTTCGTATCCTTCAAGGCAATGAACGGGCGAATTTTCTCCGCCAATTCATCAATGCTCGTTGCAACAATCTTTTCGGGTTGCTTCCCGAGCCGCGATTTGATTTCCGACAACCCCGATGCAATGTCGTTCAGTTCAGCCAATGCCGTTTGCTCCCGACGCCCGGCGCGATCCGGATCATCCACGTCATAACCTTCTCGCGTTTTGAAGGCGGCCTTGAGGCGCAGAATTTCGGATTGATTCAAGCCGACCCAGCGCTCGACACTGCCCGGTTCGAGCGCATCGAAATAACTTTGAATGCGACCCTTGAAGTCGGGTTCACCGTAATAGGTTACCGTCGCTTCGAATTGACCAGCTTCCCCGGGTTCAATGACCGTCGTGCTCCACGTGCAGCGTTCCGCTTCGCTTGGAAGGAGCTTTTCGCTCTTGAGCCACGCGGACAAGAATGCACTTTTGCCCTGTTTTTCAAGACCAACGACACCGATCTTGACTACGCCCTTCGCAAGGCGTTTTTCGCGATCGGCTGCGCGAGCGCGTAGATCCTCGAGTCGACCGCGGAGTTGTCGTAATTGCCGAGCGCTATCGCTGTCCGGTTGAAAGTAGCTGGCAAAACGATCACACAGTTGGCGATATCGCAATACCTTGTCGCCGATCCTGCGCAACTCTTTGGCGTTTTCTTTGCGACCTTCCGGACTCCACATAACAGCGTTTCCTCGTTCTATTGCGCCTCATGACGAAAAGGCGCGCTCATTTCAACTCATTGCTCGAAACGAATCAATCCCTGCGACGACCTACCGAACCACCTCATCCAAAAACCCGTGCATTTCTCTCCAATACTTTTTCGCGTTCGGCAAGAATTGAATGGCCTGAAACGCGTGAATCTCGCCGCGGTAATACCGAACTTCCGACCGCATTCCCAACTTTTCGAGTGCCGTGTGCAATCGACGCGTATCGTCGAGAATCGGATCGGCCGTACCAACGCTGGAAAAAAAAGGCGGCAATGGTCTTTCCGGACGTACACCTCGTTCCAAAAATACCACTGGGTCCGCCAAATCCAAATACCCTTCAGGCACGGAACCTACCGGCAAATAGGACTGACTTACTTCTAGAATACGATCCTGCAAAAACGTCGGCAATTTCTTGCGTCGCGCAAACCGCTCCGGATCAGAAACCTGATGCATTCCACACTTGGCAATCACCGCTCGCGGGCGAATATCCGCATCGAATACGGCCCGGGCAAACGGTTCGTCTCGACGATAGGCTGTTGTGAGCGCAAGAGACGTCGCCAAATTGGCACCAGCCGATTCCCCAGCCAGCACGAGACGCGAAGCGTCGCCGCCATACTCGTGAGCGTGCTGGACAATCCATTGCAGCGCTGTCGCGACGTCCTCGACAGCAGCGGGATAACGATGCTTGGGGGCCAAACGATAATTGACGAGACAAACGAGATACCCACGTTTTGCAAAGGCGAGCCCCATTCCCCAATGCGAATCTTTTGACAAGATACGGAACCCGCCGCCATGAATGTACATGACGACAGGCCACGGCCCTGTACCTTTCGCGGGCTTGTAGATGTCGAGCAAGTGGTGCGTTTCACCGTCCGGCGCATAAGGAACGTTGTAATGGCACGTCACGCCGTGGCGATCGGGACGCGCCATGGGCATTTTGCGCCAACCATGAGACAAAACGGCCCACGCGGTATCCACGACAGCGCGACCAACACGCATACGAAGGGGGGGATGAGATGTATGCATAACGAACTCCGCTCCTTATTGCATTCATTGCTCCGGCAATGTGGCCTCATCTCCAACATGCGACCCTGGAAAACGCATGGACGACCGTTCCACGGCTTCTTCGAATGGCGCCCGCAACGATTGAATGATGTCCGGCGACGCGTCGGAAACGCCAAGCGTGAGCAGAATCTGCGAAACGATGCGATTCCACGTTTTCTTCGCAGCTTGCGGCGACGACGCCACGGCCAACGCGCCTTCCTTGAGTTCCAATGAACTCCGCAAATGCTCGAGCTCCGCCAAACTCGTTCCCGCTTCAATCCACGCATCAATCATGTCACGAAGCGATTTGTTCGGCGCGAGCGCGGGAATGGTATTCAAAAATTCACCCAAAGCTTTTTCTTGGCCCCGCAACATCCGCCCGACACGGGCTGTATTTCCCGATTCTGCAAGCAACGAGGCATTCACAATTGCCAAACCCGTCGGAAAAAGTTTTCGTTGGGCTTGTTGGCACGCCGCTGCTTTCACGAAATCCGGCGGATCGCAACTCAGTAAAAAATGCAATTGGGCTTCGAGCGCCGCATGAATGCCCTTTGCCAAATGATCATGACGCGCATCGATCATCGTTTCTTCTTCGACCAACGTCTTTAATTCGCTCTGTGGAACGCGCACCGCTTTTGCCGCCAAGAGTCCTTCGTGAGCTTGCACGATTTTTCCATGCAATGGGGCAATTTCGGGCACCGAAAAAAAAGCTTCACGCGCCGGGGATGCCTCCACCCACGGCGTCGTGAGCGCCAGCATTTCATCAATTTCCAGATGGTCGAGCACGTTGCACCCTCCGTTGAATCACCGCATGCTTTTTGCCAAATTACACGTCGCCACAACGGGATCCGAACCATCACGTTGAAGCGCAAGCGTCAGTTCGTCGGTCCCTGACACGCACACGAAGAGCCGCCCCACGAGCCCCGCGGGCAAACCCGTCGGCACAAGCGACACGCGGGGATCGCTCGACGTCATTTTGCCGGGAACGAATTCTTGCGCCACGCGTAACGGCGTTTTCGTATCCCATTTGCCAAAATCCACATAATGCGGACCGAATACACTCGGGTCCGACACGGGCGTGCCCATTTGCACGAGCGCCGAGAATTTCGGCGGGAATCCCCGAAGATCGCCAACGAAATAACGGAAACCTTGCGCCCGACGAACCAAATGCACTTCATGGTTCGCAATCTTCAATGCCCCAAGCGCAACCGCACTCTTCGGCGTCACCCCCACAATCGTCACGCCGCGTTCGGTACGTTGCGGAGTTTCGTAAAGAACAACCTGCTGAAATGGTTTGTCACTCCCAGGGCGCCAAATATGCAAGTTCTCAATGCCGAGTTCTTCAGCCAAAGCCTTTTCGACAAACGCACTGCGCGACGAATTACCCGCCAACAGAATCGTCACGCCTTGATCCTTCCAGCTACCTTCCCCACCCCACGGCGCAATCGCCAACATGTTTTTCATCAGCTTCACACCGTCCCGAATACGCGCCATCAAATGCGCTTCCAGCACCGCGTGCAAACTCGAAGGATCCTGTCCCAATGAATCGAGCTGCACTTCCGTGCCGTCGAGTCGCGCGGCCGTCAATTTTTCGACACGTTTGGGTGGGTTTTTGGGTCCAAACTTGACGGCTTCGAGCCCGAGCTCTCGCTCGAACCGAAATCGATTCTGCCGCGCCGCCAAACTCCGCTTATACAAATGTGGCTTGTTCGCCAGATTGTTCGGAGGCACCGTTTGAGGTCGCATCATCGGCACCTCTTTCGCCTCCATCTCCGGCAAATGCTGCGAATCCTGGTGCGTCAACCACACGAGTTCGTGGGTCAAATAGTCACCACCGAGATGATCATCGCCGCTCACTTGCAACGTCTCGATAACCGTTCGACCTCCAAATTCTTCCGCCTCGGCGTCCGTCGCGGGACGGAATCGGCCACACGCAATGTCGAGCGTTCCGCCACCGAAATCAAAAACGGCAAAACGCATCTCGCCGAACTTCTCGACGATCGGTTCGAGTTCCGGATAGGCGGCGAGTTCCGGACAAACCTCCGCGGCAAACGCTTCTGGCTCGCTTGCACTCATCTCGACCGTCACGTCTTCCGCTCGAATTCCCTCGGGAATTCCAAGCAAAATTCCTTGACGAATCTCTTCTTCGAGAAGCTTGCGCGACCGGTCATCAAACTTCGCCGGATGCGTGAGCCAGTAACGCAGGTACACGTCTTGGCCCGGCCGATTGATCGCACGCGAGAGCAGATACGCATACGCCCGCACGAGCACGCGCACGCGAGGTTCGTCGAGCAAGAAGTCTTTGCGGCGTTCACGATCCCGCAGTTGAGGCGACTGATCCAGCATCATCACGCGCTCGGGCAAACTCTTGAGTTCTCCGACGACCGCGTTTGGTGAATCGGTCATCGCTTCGCGCGCGGCATGACTTCCACGGATGACACGCAACAAGTTTGGAAAACGAAACCCCTCGGCGGTGGATACGCGTTCCATTTCTTTCCACAAACGTTCGTGATCTTCGATGAGCAAATACGTCGGATTTTCCGCGGATTTCAGAGCATCGATGAGCGAACTGCCCAGGCGCAAGAGCGAGCGGTACCCCTTTTGGTACAACGCCGCGACCGTCGCGGACGAACCGAAGTCGATCCCCACCGCGGACAAACGCTGGAACGTTTTGAGCAGCGGACGGGGATCGCGAAGGCGCACCGGAAGCGCCGCCAACCATGTGCACACGGCGGCATGTTCACCAAAACGCAGCTCGTGCTCGACGGCCAAATCAAGCGGTACATCGCGACCTTCATCCGGGATCGGGAGGAGATCGGCATGCGATGTGTCCAGGAAAAACTCGGTGTAGGTTTGTCGCCCCCCAGCTCGACGCGTCACGTCTTCGGTGAGCACAGCGGCAGCGTCATCGGACCGTTGCCACCGATGCGTGATGCCAAAAGGCTTCGTTTCGAGTGAAAACGGCGCAGACTCGAGCCCATGCCAATCGGCAAAAAGACGCAACCGCCACTTGCCCGTGCCGATCCAAAAACCTTCTTCAGGGTTCTGCAAGTCAAACAGACGCCGTTCGGGCGCATCGACGAGCACCGAGTCGGTCGATTCGAGCACGTCCACAGCGGAGATCGCAGGTCCTTCACCAGGCAGCGACACAAGGTTCATCCGGACAAGCGCGATACGTCGACTGTCAGCGAGGGCTCCCGAGGCCGAAATTGCGAGCGAAATTTTCGCAACTTTCCCCAGTTGTGGAGCGAGTTGCGCGAGCGGAGCTTCGAGTTCCAAGGAAAAACCACTGCGTTCATCCGGGCCTTTCGTCAACGTTGCCGCAACGACGTTCCCGATGCGTGTTCCTTCGACTTCCAATGCCGCGAAAAACGGAGCATCCGCCAGCCCGTACACGGTCATGACAAACGAGCCCGTTTGAGCCCAGCCTACAAAAAAAGGCAAGACGTGTTCTTCCGCTGCGGTGACCGGTTTGGTCGGACGCAACTCCACACGCACTCCGCTTGGTAGAACACGACGCATCACCGAAGTCAGAGCGTCGATACGGACGCGAGGTGAAGGCGAAGGTGCAGCCCGAGGCTTGACGATTTGCGGTGCGGTGTCGTTCATGGGGATCTCGAAAATCGGCGGCATGATAACCAAAGGACGACGCGTTCCCTAGCGACTTTTTGCGTCAAGTAAAGCCGTTTGACCTTCGCGTTGGGTAAAGGTACGTGTTTTCCATGAAGCTTTACGCTCCCCTTCTTCTCGCCATCGTCACCGCGACTGCGTTGCCACGAGCCGCAGAAGCGCAATCTCTCCGATTCACGACGACCGCTCCTGGCGGCATCGTCGGAACCGGCAACACCTTGGGTCTCGCCAAAGAGTTCAATGAAAATGGACCGGGAACTCGAGATTCGATTGGAACTTTCATTTCGCTCGGAAACACCATCGACGAGCCGCCGACGAATGCCGCCAATCCGTGGCCCATGGGCACGACCCCCAATTGGATGGAGAATGGTTCGAGCGCCGTGCTCGACTTACCCGAAGCGGAAGTTCTTTATGCCGAACTCGTGTGGGGTGGGAGTTTTCAATATGGATCCGAGGATGTTTCGGCATTACGCGACACTCCTGTGATGCTTTCGGCAAACGGTTCGACCCTCATGGTTACGCCCAGCGCCGCGACAGCTCAGAATTTTTCGCAAACGGCCATCAGCGGATTCGCGGTTCGTTATTACGTACGTTCGGCGGACGTGACAAACTTCGTCAAACAAGCAGGCAAAGGGACGTATTCGGTGTCCGGCGTTCCGGCAACCCAGACGACAGCAACAAATAGCCTCAATGCAGCCGGCTGGACGCTGGTCGTGGCGTACCGTGACGAAGGCGCAGCCATTCGCAACCTGAGCATTTTCGTCGGTGGCTCGTTTGTCGACGAAAACACCACGCAAGATTATTCGGTCGATGGCTTCTGCGCTCCGCCCGCCGGCGAAGTGACCGGCGAAATCGTCGTGAGCACGATTGAAGGCGATGCGAATCTCCCGGGTGACGTTCTACAAATTGCGCCGACCAATGGCGGCCCGTTCGTTGGTTTGTCGGGACCCAACAATCCCGCAAACAATTTCTTTTGTTCTCAAATCAACGACGGCCTGGGCATGCTCGATACGCGCGGGACGTTTGGCGTGGTCAATCACAACGCGATGATGAGCACCAATACCAAAGGCGGACGTCAAGGTTGGGATGTCACCACGGTTGGCGTGAGTTCGGCCCAGAACCAATTGCAGAATGGCCAAACCTCGGCGGTCATTCGGACAACCACGACGGGCGATTCGTACGTTCCCGTCTTGGCGGCCTTCTCGATTGACGTGAATGCACCGGATTTCAAAGGTGCGGCCAGCACCAGCATCACTGCGCCGCCCGAGGTCGCGCTGGACGAGACATTTACAGTCACCGCAGTGCTCTCGAACGATGGCCAAGTTGCCGCGCAAAACATACTTTTCTCGTTGCCCCTTGAAACATCCTTGAGCTTGGTCGACTTCGCCATTGATGGCGTCATGGGTGATATCAACGGAATGGCGGTTGATGCCGCCAAATTGGGCATGGGCGCTCCCGTTGGAAACTTGGGAGCAGGGAAAACCAAAACGGTCACGCTCAATCTCAAGGTCCTCGAAGCACCGAAATTCGGCAGCTACTTCTTGAAGGCGAAATGGGATTACGGATTTGAGGTTTGTGTTAACAAACCATTGGTTCCGGAATCATATTCGCAGACGGCCCTCGTGGCCTTCAAGGGGGGCGGTTCATCGTCGTCTTCATCTGGCATGGGTGGCGCTGGATCTGGTGGATCGGGCACTGGTGGCAATAACATGGGCGGCAATGGCGGATCTGCTGGCGACGGTGGAGTCGGCGGAGAAGCTGGCATGGGTGGCAATGGCGGCTCTGGCGCGAATGGCACTGTCGACGAATCTTTGGGCTGCATGTGCGATGTCGTTGGTTCGCGTCACAACTCATCGGCGATTCTGCCAGCGCTTGGTTTGGCTGCACTTTTCGCGTCACGTCGAAAGCGGCGTCAGCGCAATTGAATTGGACCGCCGCTTGACTTGAGCGCGCGAACGCTGTCCAGGCGTCGCGACATCCAACCATCTCCCAAAAATCACCTACGCATCTGCTTTCGAGCTCCAGTCGATGCTCTTCGACAGCTGCGCCCATGCTCGGTGCAAAAATTTGGGCGGATCGTGTCACATCAGCCAACAGCGGAAACAAATACGGGCTCGCCGACGTACTTTGTGCTAATCTTTGAGTTTCTCGGCCGACGAGACTACGATCCAAAGGAATGGGCACCGTGTCCAATGGAGTTGACAATTCTTCCACGCCACCAAGCCCCAAAGCGGAAGGTTCCGGCCAATCGAGCTCCTCTGGCCCCGGAATTGTATCGACACCCAACGTCGTGACCAATACCGCGCTCGGGATTCATGAGACTCTCGAAACCATCGTGCAAAAGGCGGGGCATCTTTCGCCGCTCGAAGCATTGCGTTATCTAAAGCCTTTGATCTCGGTGCTTGGAGATCTGCACGCAACACATCAAGCGCATGGCAATTTATCGCCCGCATTGGTGCGCGTGTTCAAAGGCGACGACGGAGCCTTGCGGCTGCAACTTTTAAAGAGTCGATCCTCACATCCACCTCCGGCAGATGCCAATGCGAAAGCATCTCTCACCGGACGCATGGTTCTTTATTCTTCGCCCGCACAGATTCAAGGTACGCAGCCCGCCGAAGCGGATGACACGTATTCAGTGGCGCATATTGCATACATGGCCCTTGTAGGCGAACCGTATTGGGTCGAAGAAGCCGACAAGCTCGGTTTCATGATTTTTTGCAAAGCAATTATGGGCGGATTGCCAGAAGCCCCAAGCGTCCGCGCAATGCGCAGAAAACGTATTCGTCTGCCGCAGGATTTCGATGCGTGGTTTGTCTTGAGCACCGACCTGCAACATCCTGACCGGTTCCCCGATATTACGGACTCAGGTCTTGCACTCATGTCGGTCTTGTCAAACCCCGACTTACGCGAATTGTCACGTTCCGTTCAGTTCAAGTTCAACCCGAACATTCTCGATATGCCGGCACAACCGGCAGAATCCCCTCCTGCTCCCCCCGCTCCCCAGGAAAACCTTCGCTTGACGGCCGCTTTTGCGATTATCGCATCACTCGCCTTTGGCATCGCCATCATTTTGGTTCTTCGCTGGAGTATTGCCAAAGAGCAGGCAGTCCCTGCGCCGCCAACATCAGGCTCGAATACGTCGAGCGTATCGCGATAATTTCGCAATCAAGCCGACGTCTTCAAAACCTTGCCGACGGAAAATCGTTCTTCCTCACGCACGCACCACGATCCCGACCCGCGACTGAACCGCAACAACAATTCGGGATTTTCGCGCAATGCTCGCAATGCTTCAGCTTGAGGCAATGCTCGTTTGACGACAGTCCGAAACTTTTCAACTCGAGTTTGCCAGGCCTGCACGGAAGTCGTTACGATTGGCGTTGGGCACGGAACCCTTTGCCCCAGCAACAACATCATGAGACCGCTGAATCCAAAGGCCGGATCACCCACTTCGAAGCGTTGTCCACTGCGCATGAGCCACGGACCTTCACGCCCGAATCGGTCGAGCAAATGCCGAAAACCTTCCACATCGACATCGGCCCGTGCCGCTTGCCAAAACGCCGTATCGAACCGTTGATTGAA
Source organism: Polyangium sp. (in: bacteria) (assembly GCA_044221885.1). Classification (GTDB taxonomy): domain Bacteria; phylum Myxococcota_A; class Polyangia; order Polyangiales; family Polyangiaceae; genus Polyangium. The sequence goes on along the minus strand of JBGAOI010000141.1, from coordinate 3,595 downwards.
CTTGTAATGCACGCCTAGGAACCAGCGTAAATAATCCCAATGTGCGCCCACCGCGTCGTTCGCGCGTTGGAAAAACGATTCGTCACGAGTAGGATTCCACAACGCTTCAATTCCCTCGAGCAAATAAGCAATCTCGATGATGACCATATGCAACGCTGTCGACTCGAGCGGTTCGACGAATCCATAGGCATTTCCCAGCGCTACGACATTACCCATCCAAAAATCGCGATGTCTTCCGGAACGAAATCGAACGACCCACGGCTCGCCCATTCCTGGATTTTTACGGCGCATTTCGTCGGTCGCTTGATCGATGTTCAAAAATGCCGATGAATGCACATATCCACGATGGTCTTCACCTTCGACCGGAATTCGCCAACACCACCCAGCATCCATTGTTTCTGCGGTCGTATAGGGTTGAATGGGCCCATGTTGAGGAACCGTGGCCACAATGGCGGTATCGCAAAACAACGTCGACGCATAACTCTGAAAGGGTGACTTCAAAACCTTTTCGATCAGGAAGGAACGAAATCCCGTTGCATCAATGAAAAGGTCGAAACTCAGTTCTCGGCCATCTTTCGTACGCAAAGCGCACACATGACCTTGTTCGTCGAGCTCGACGTCGTCGACGTTCGCATCGATATGCGCAACCCCTGCGTGAATTGCCGCTTTGGCCAAAAAGGCGACAAAAGGCGCATTGTCGAGATGATACGCAAACTTCAGACTTGGCAAAAGCGAATGAAGCTCATTGTCGGGACTGCGTAGCACGGGCGCCCGGTCTTCGGCCATCAGCAGGGAGGTGAGCGATTGCGAACGCAGATGACCGTCAAGAGCAAATGCCTCAACGGGTTCCGCCGGGCCAAACGGATAACCAAACCAAGAATCTCGAGGCAATCCCCACTCGAATTTGATTCCCATTTTGAATGTCGGTTTGACTTCGTGAAACAATTCAACAATATCCAAGCCCAAGTCGTGATGCAAAAAAGGTGGCATCAAGGTCGTCGTGGCTTCTCCGACACCAATGATCGGAATGTCGCTTGATTCTACAATCGTCACATCGAGATGCGGAAAACGCCGTTTGATCGCCAATGCCGCAAAGTATCCCGCCGTTCCACCGCCCAATACGCCGATACGCGAAGGAGGTGATTTGGAAATGCCATCGCGATCGCTCATGGTTCCCTCAAAATCCCGGCGGTAGTTCGGAAATCCACACCGGTACGCCGCGTTCGCCAAGCAATCCCGCGAGTTTTCGTGCTTGCGTCACTTGCCACGTCTGCTCGCGGGTAGGCGCATAACGAGCATCTGTGAATTCACGCTCCGCGCCCATGACACCTCGCAAAACATCGATGCTCACCGAATTCGTCGTTTCCGCTAGCGCATCGGCCAATTTTTCCAGGGATCCCTCGAAGATGGGTTGCACGACGGCCATGGTGGAAATACCCGCTTTACGCAAAGTTCTCAAGATATCCAATCGCTCGGAAACTGAAGCGGCTCGAGGCTCGAAATGCGCCCGCACATCGTCGTCAATCGTCGGCAATGAAACGCCCGCTACGACACGAGGCAGCGAGGCTATCAAATCCAAATCATCAAGGATCCATTTCGATCGCGTGAGCAGAAGAGCTGGCCAGGGCTCTCGCGCATCACGAATTTTCTCCAAACATCGCTGCGTCAAACGTTCGCGCCGTTCAATCGCTTGGTACGGATCGCTCACGACAGGGCAAAATTTGATGGGCAGCCTCGGTAATCGTTCGAGTTCGTCTGATAGAACCTCGGGGGCATTGCGGCGAACGTCGACATAGGATCCCCAGGGAACCGCTGGTAATCCAACAATGGCGCGCATGGGATCCACCTTGGACGACGCATAACAAAATCGACAACCAATGGTGCATCCAACGTAGGGGCTCAAGGTATAGAACGATTGGTCATTGTGCCCAACGCGTTCGAGCAAAGCATCTACGTCGACATACCGAATACGCGCACCGTCGTCATCACGCCGCTCTTCCTCGAGCGCCCGGAAAACACGCCCTTCATTCTGTTGCGCACGTTCCGCAATTTTCTTGCATAACATCAGCCCAATTTGCGGATCGACAAACCTTCGGTCGCCTTCGGTCCGGTACCCAAACGCCAAACGCTCGCTGCGCGCAGCATAAGCGGGTGCATAAGCGATCGGAGCCACATCGACCCACAAGACGCCGTCTTGCAGTTCGAATCGCAGTCGCATGCCAAGTTCCGTGGACGCACCGACAAACCTAACGCCAGGAAAAACCTCGTGGCCCAATGACCACGGCTGAAGAAGCGCAACAAGATTCGATCGGATGTCCATGAACGTTCGGGCCTCCTGATACGGAAGACCCAGCGCTCTGCAGGTTACCTCAAGCTGGTTTGAAAAGACAACGCGGAGCAAGTCGAGTTTCGTATCGGCGAACCATGGGCTACACTCGTGCCGCCATGCCCCGCTTCACATCACCTCGATGGTTTGTCTCCATCAACCTTTCGCTCGCCCTTGCCGGTTGCGGCGCAGCAGGTCCTTCGACACCTGGATCGAAGCCACGCGAACAACCCGTCGTCGCAAACACGGCCCAGACAAACAGCGTGGCTGCGCCAAGTCCGCCGGTCGAGATCACCCTTTTGTACACGACCGACGAACATGGTTGGTTAGAAGGTTTGCCGCGGGACGGTGTCCTACGTGGCGGCGTAGCTGCCTTCTCGGGACAATTGGTGAAAGACGAGGGACACTGCCCAGGACTGGCCTCGTTTGCCGTTGTGCAAGACGAATCTTTCGTGTCGCCGGAATCGGAAAACTGCAAAAACCCAAAAACTTTGTTGCTGTCCGGTGGAGACAATTTCACAGGCCCGGCGATTTCAACGTATTTTCTGGGGGAACCCATGGCCGTTGCCATGGGGCGCCTGGGATACGCAGCATCGGCATTTGGAAATCACGAATTCGATTTTGGGCGCTCTGAATTCCCGAAAGACCGGGATCGAGCCAAGTTGCGTTATCTTTCGGCCAATGTTCGCATTGACGATCCCAGCTTGTCGAAAGATCTCGATTTGCGACCCTTCGATATTTTCGAGCGACGTGGTGTTCGTATTGGTGTGGTGGGTCTTTCCACCATTGAAACATTAAAAACGGCGCTCGCCGAACGATTTGTCGGGATGACGTTCGAGCCCATCGAGCCGTCCCTTGATCGCGCGATTGGGCAAACATGGGCAGCAGGGGCAGACTTGGTCGTCGTCATTGCGCATGAATGTCCCGATATTTTGGCGCCAACGTTCACCAAACACCCCGAATGGCGTGTGTCATTTGTCGGGGGAGGTCATTGTCACAAAAAAATGCATGAAC